>CAZUUK010000012.1:0-36522 GCA_964622675.1 uncultured Planctomycetota bacterium
ACCGCCGACACCAGGATTTTCAGTCCTGTGCTCTACCAACTGAGCTACC
This sequence comes from uncultured Planctomycetota bacterium, assembly GCA_964622675.1. GTDB lineage: Bacteria > Planctomycetota > DG-23 > CAZBND01 > CAZBND01 > CAZUUK01. Next base: position 50 of record CAZUUK010000012.1, read on the forward strand.
TGCCCGCGGCACACACGATTGTTCTGCGAATCTGAATTATATTCCGGCCCCGCCAAGCGGTCAAGACTGCCTGCTCAGTTTCTCGCGCGCCAGCGCCACGTCGGCGGCGATTTGCGCCGACAGCTTTGCGTCGGACTCAAACCTGATCTGCTCTCGAACCTTCTCGAGCATCTGGACTTCTATGTCGGTCCCGCAAAGGTCGCCGCTGAAATCGATTATGTGAACCTCCACCACGGCCGACGGAGTGTTGCATCTGAAGGTGGGCTGGGTGCCTATGCTCGTCAGGGCCGGGAGAAGTTCGCCGCGGACGGAAGCCCTGCAGAGGTAAACCGCGCTCGGCGGGTGAATCTCGTGATGTAGCTCTAGGTTGGCTGTGGGGAAACCCAGCTTCCTTCCTCGGCCAGAGCCTTGCACCACGGTGCCATAAAGCGATACGGGCCTTCCGAGCATTTCCGAGGCCGACTGCAGGTCGCCGACGGCAATGCACTTGCGGATCATCGTGCTGGAGATGGGCTTCCCCTTGTAATAGATGGGCGGAGCTTCGCGGGCTGGTATTCCAAGCTCCGTGGCAACGGTCTCAAGGAGGCGATAATCGCCGGCCCCTCCTTTCCCAAACCTGCAGTTGAATCCCAAAACCAAACCCCTCGCGCCGATCTGCCCGACGAGGATTTCCTTAACGAAGTCTTCAGCAGAGGTCTCCGCAAGCTTGCGGTCGAAGTCAAGCACGATCACAGCGTCGAGGTGCAGCCTGCTCATGAGCAGCAACCTGTGTTGAAGCGACGTAATCATCTCCGGCGTTGAGCCGCGAACTGCGGCATCCGGGTGTTGCCGAAAAGTGACCGCCGCTGCCTTCAGACATTCCTCTCTCGCCCAAGAGGCCGCTCGCTCGAGCACCTCCTGATGGCCTCGGTGGACTCCGTCGAACACCCCCCATGTGAGTATTGAAGGTACGTAAGCCGGAGAGTCGTAGACCTGCATAGTGTGGGGCCCTAGATGCTTGTAGAAGATGTCTGCGTGCTTTTACGTTGCCTGACGATGAGCTTCAAAGGCACTTCAGAAAATGGAAATGCGTCTCGCAACCCGTGCTCAAGGTAGCGGAGGTAGGATCGGGAGAAGAGGGATGGATCGTTTGCAAACATCACTATTGTCGGGGGCGCTACGGAGACCTGGGTTGCGTAGTAAATCTTTGCGATTCTGTTCTTGACAGGGCGCGGTGACCTCCGCTGCAAAAGCTCCTGGACCGCCGCGTTCAGCGGCCCGGTTGATATCCGAGTCTTCCACTCCTCGTGAAGCGAGAAGGCAAGCTCAATGGTTTCCTGCACATTGAACCCTGTCTTCGCAGAGATGAAGGAAATCGGAGCGTGGGAAAGCGCGGGCAGGTGAGCCCGGAGATACTCTACATAACGCTCCGGGGTGATGCCTTCCACAAGGTCCCACTTGTTAACCGTTACGATGCACGGCTTGAACTGCTCGCAGATATACGCCCCAGCTTTCTTGTCAACCCGCGAGATTTCCTGGGCGGCGTCTATCATGAGCAGAACCACGTCGGCGCGGCGGATCGAGCGCTGGCTTCGATGAGCGCTGTAGAACTCTACCGACGATTTGATACTGGATGCCTTTTTCAAACCTGCCGTGTCTATCGCGATAACTTGCCGGCCTTCCCACTGGAACCGGACGTCGTAGGAATCGCGCGTCGTTCCCGGGACCTCCGTTACAATCGCCCGCTCCTCGCGCGCCAGCGTGTTCAGCAGGGTGGACTTACCAACATTCTGCCGGCCTATCAGTGCAAGCTTCAGTTCGGGGCTATCGGGTTCAACGGCCCCCTCAGGGAGCCTGTCCACGATCAGGTCAAGCAGTTCCTCGCGCCCCATCCCGTGAAGGGCCGACATGGCAAGGGGCTCGCCCAGGCCCAGCGAGTGAAACTCCGAAGCGGCAGCTTCCAGCAGTCGGTTGTCGGCCTTGTTCGCGACGAGGAGCACGGGCTTTTCCATACGGCGAAGCGAATCAGCTATCTCGCGCTCTATAGGTGAAGGGCCCTCCTGCACGTCCACGACGAAGAGGATCAAGTTTGCTTGAGAGATGGCAAATTCGATCTGCCGAGCCACCTGTTCGGCGACGGGATCTTGCCGGCGCTCGAATGTCATCCCACCCGTATCTACGAGTTCGAAGGATCTTTCCTCCCAGACGACGACTGAGGAGACTCTGTCACGGGTAACCCCGGCCTGGGGATCAACAATAGCAATTCGCCGACTGGCGAGCCGGTTGAAAACGGACGACTTGCCGACATTCGGCCTGCCGACGATCGAGACGGCTGGGAAATCCATTATTGGAAGGCTTATTTCCTAGTCCGTGTCGGACTCCTCTTCGTCGGAAACTGGCTCCGAACTTTCTTCTTCAGCGGGTTCCGCAGCGGGCTTTTCCTCTGTTTCTGGTTGCTCCTCGGCCTCCGCGGGAAGCTCTTCCTCTTCCGGCATCTCTTCGATGTAGACCTCGGACATCTCGGTCCCATCGACGGCTTTCCTCATGAGGAAGTAGATTATCGTCGCCGAGGTGATTGCAAACGACGCAGCATAGCTCAGCACGGCTAAACGCAGGAAAGCCAGCCAAATTCGAAGGAATATCACCAAAAGAACCAGACCGCCAGCTTCCCCTAGCCGGAGTTCCCAGTTGAGGGCTCCGAGGAGCTGATCAATACGGTCACCCAGCGCCAGAGCAGGAATCTTGACCCCCAACCATGAGGTCAGCAGCGCAACACCAGCGACGAATGCAAGGCAGACCGCTCCGTATAAGCAGTTGACGACGTTGTAAAAGATGAATCTCCAAGGCTTGGAGAAGACATAGCTGAAAGCCCGCGAGATGGCATCAAAGCTGTCCGTCCCCTCCGCGCTGATGGTCGGCCACATCATGCCGAAGCCGAACCCGCCGCCTATGGCAAGCATGGTGATGAAGAAAGCGGCAACAAAGGCAAAAACCGACAGGAGCGCCGCCACTATCTCACCCACCCACGGGATGTAGAAGTTCCTGGGGAAGGCCCTGCCGAATAGGTAGTAAATGACCACGAAAATCGCGAGCCCGAATATGCTCAGTATGAACAGGCCCGGTTGTTTCTTCCCTCCGAACAATTTGTCCTTGAGCAGGACGAAGATGTAACCGGAAAGCGCGAGGCCCACTACGATGCCCAGGATGTAGTAAAAAGCACCGGCAAGCAAGCCGCCGAGGAAGTTGCAGACGCCAAACGCAACCACTGCCAGGAATACGGTCAACGGCGCCCAGAGGTAGCTCCACTTTTTCCGCCAGGCGAATCGGGCTCCCTCTATCACCTCGATGCGGTCGCCTTTGACAAATTCGACCGCCGCGATTCGGCTTATCGCCCCTCCGAAGTAGGCCCAGATCAGGAACGCGACGATGACGAATATGACGCCCATTATGACGTCTTTTATCGCGTCGAGGGAAATGACCTGATGGGAAAACGCCCCCAGTTCGGGCAGGTTCGATTCGGGTGAAAAATGGGCTAGTCCCCGAATCACTACGCCGGTCTGCGCCCCGTGACCGAAGATAGCCGTTATGACGCAGAAAGCGACGACGGTCGCAAGCAAGGCACAGAACCCTAAAGCCATCTTGCGAACGTCAAGCGCAATCCGGAAGCCCTCAAAGATAGCCCGCCAGTTACGCTTGCCTTCGTCCATATAGCTCCTCTCCTTTCTTAGGCCCTTGCTCCGAGTTCAAAGGCCTGCTGCCCCGGGTCTACCCGGCCCCTCGGGGAGCGTCTGTAGCTTCAGCCGATTCTTCTCGGCGGCGAGAGTCCTCTTCCGACTCTGCTGCAACCGGATCGACAATACGATAACGGCCTTCCAGCCAATTGTCGAGATCTATTAGCTGACAACGTCGGCTACAGAAGGGGAAATGCGGTTGTTCCCTTATCGAGCTGTACGCGAACCTCCTGCCGCATATTGGACAGGTGAGCTCAGGCATCCTTCTTGTCCGACTTGTCGGGGCTGCTGGTGCTCTTTGAGGAGGCTTCCGATTCGTCTTTCGCCTTTCGCCGGTACTCCTTGCTCCGGTAGTCCGTCGCGTAGAAGCCCTCTCCCTTAAAGAGCAGGGCAGCCCCCGCACCGATGAGCCTTTTAAGGCTGTTCTTCCCGCACTTCCTGCACTTGCGCAATGGCTTTGCGGTCATGCTCTGAAACGCTTCGAACTTGTGACCACACCGGCTGCATTCATATTCGTAGGTGGGCATGCTAGTTCTCCTCTTTGTCCTCTGTTGTTTCCTCGCTGCCGGTGGAATCATCCTCGAGTGGCTTCTCTCGAACGTGGAGAGGCGCTTTTCCGGAAACCCTAACCTTCGCCGGCTTGATCACTCTGTCCCGCCAGCGGTAGCCTCGCTGATATTCGTGAAGTACTATTGGCTCAGAGTGCTTCTGGGAGTTATCTACCTCGACGGCTTCGTGACAACTGGGGTCGAATGGCTCAAGCAGGCAGTGGATACGCCGCACTCCATAGCTTTCCAGAACCTTCGAGAGGTGGCTTTCGATAAGTCCAATTCCAGAAGCGATATCCTCGGGCGAATTGGACGTCTTGATCGCAGCGACGGCGCGGTCGAGATCATCGAATACCGGAAGCAGGTCCAGCACCAGCTTTTGAAGCGCGTGTTGGGTCCAGGAATCTCGCTCCTGCTCCACCCGACGTCTGTAGTTTTGGAATTCGGCCGCAACCCGCTTGAGCTGGTCCGTCAATTGGTCGAACTCCGAACTCTTCCTGCGGAGTTCTTCCAGCTCTTCGGCACTTACCTTGGCCGCGTCGGAAACGGCCACATTCGCCTTGGGAGTCTCGTTCATCTCCGCGCGCTCAGCGTCTTTGGTGTCGGATTCTTCCGATTTCGGTCTTCTGTGTGCGGATTTGAGTTTCTTCTTGCTCATTTTCGGTATCAGCCGGCGTTCTAATGTCTGATCTCTTCGTAGGAATCTCTCTTCGACTGTTCGAATTCAGCCTCGTCAAATTCCTTAATCAATTGCACTTGTCTCGGTGTGGGCCTCTTTGGAGTCTTGATGAACACCTGGACGATTTGGTCGCCACGGCCTCGGCCCCCGAGAATTGGAAGCCCCAGCCCCCTCAACCTGAAAGTTTTTCCGGAGTCGGTTCCGCGAGGGATCTTCAACTGATGCTCGCCGTCGAGCGATGGGACCCTGACCTTGGTCCCCAGCACAGCCTGGGCGAATCTTAGGGGAACTTCGCAGAATACGTTTGCGCCTTGCCGCTTAAAGACTGGGTGCTCTTCTACACGAACGTTACAAAATAGGTCCCCTCTCGCTCCGCCGCTTTCCCCGGCCTCGCCTTGGCCGGCGAGTCCGAGCTGCATCCCGTCTTCTATGCCCGGCGGGACAGATACATCGATCCCAACATCCCGGGGGTATCTGCCTTTCCCACGGCAAGTGCGGCAGGGCTTTTCAATGATCCTCCCGCTGCCGTTACATCTGGGGCAGGTTGTCCTGAGCACCAGGAACCCCTGCGCGTGTTCCACCCTTCCCGTGCCGCGGCAGTAGCTGCAGCTCGTGGGGCCGGTGCCCGCTTTAGCTCCGGTGCCGTTGCATGCATCGCAAGCTTCCATGCGCCGTATCGTTACAGTCTTCGATACGCCCGTTAACACCTCCTCGAGCGTCACGCTTACGTCGCATTCAAGCGACCGTCCTTTGGTGAAGCCCCTGGCGCCTCGGAACCCGAACAGGCCGGAGAAAATCGAGTCGCTGAATATGTCGCTGAAGGTGTTAAATATGTCCTCGAACGTGCTTAATCCGCGCGTATGCGCGCCCTCAACACCTCGATGGCCGTAGGCGTCATACAGCGTGCGCGTTTCCGGGTTACTCAGCACCTCATACGCTTCAGCGGCTTCCTTGAACCTCTGGTGTGCGGCGGGGTCGCCCGGATTCCTATCAGGATGGTACCGCAGTGCTTTCTTTCGGTAGGCGCTCTTTATCTGATCGCCTGTTGCACCCCTGGAAACGCCGAGGGCCTCGTAATAGTCACGTTGCGTTACGCTCATGGCTTGTCCGTCGGCAGGTGGATAAAGAAGGGGCGCTTTGTTACCTTAACCTGCCAACGATTATAAACTTCGGGAAATTTCAATGTCAAGGAGCAATTCTGCCGCTAGACGACCGCGCCTTCCGATGATTCCTCGTCTTCTTTGAGTTCCGCAATAAGGACCTCTGTCGTCAGCATAAGCCCGGCGATACTTGCGGCGTTCTGCAGCGCGGTGCGTGTTACGCTGGTGGCGTCTATTATTCCCTCTTCGACCATGTCAAGGAGGTCGTGGCTGTTCGCGTCGAAGCCCACGCCGGTCTTGGCTTCCTTGACCTCGGCGGTCATGGTTGACGGCTCAAGCCCGGAGTTGGAGATTATCTCTCGGATCGGCGCTTCGAGCGCGGCGGCGATTATGTCTGCGCCCAGCTTTTCGTCCCCGCGCAAGTTCTTTCTGGATTGGACGACCGCCGGTATTGCCCTCAGCAGGGCAACGCCCCCCCCGGGCAGGATCCCTTCCTTCACAGCGGCTCTGGCGGAATGGACTGCATCTTCGATTCGAGCCTTCCTCTCCTTTGCTTCCGCTTCGGTCGCACCTCCGACTTTGATGATGGCGACGCCGCCGACCAGCTTGGCTAGGCGTTCGGCGAGCTTTTCGCGGTCGTACTCTGAAGTTGTCTGTTCGATTTGCGTGCGTATTTGAGCGATACGGGCCTGAATGTCGGGCTTCTTGCCCTTCCCGCCGATGATCGTTGTGTTCTCCTTGTCGACCACAACCTTCTGCCCGCGTCCAAGGTCATTCAGCGTCAACGTCTCGAGCTTGAGTCCCAGATCCTCCGATACGAAGTTGCCGCCGGTTAGTATCGCCATATCCTGCAGCATAGCCTTGCGCCGGTCGCCGAAGCCGGGCGCTTTGACTGCCACGCAGCGGAATACTCCGCGCAGTTTGTTAAGGACAAACATCGCCAAGGCTTCTCCCTCAACGTCCTCGGCGACGACCAGCAGAGGCTTCCCAACGCGGGCCACCTGCTCGAGTACCGGCACGAGTTCCTGAACGTTGGACAGCTTCTTTTCGTAGATCAGAATGTAGGCATCCTCCAGCACCGCCTCCAGGCGCTCCGGGTCAGTGATGAAATAGGGGGAGATGAACCCTTTGTCGAACCGAAGCCCCCCGACCACTTCCAGGTTAGTATCCATCGCTCGGCCCTCTTCGACGGTGATAACTCCATCCTTTCCTACCTTGTCAACGGCGTCGGCGATCAGCTTGCCTATCTTCTTGTCGTTGTTGGCGGATATGGCGGCCACGTGGGCGACGTCTTGTTTGCCCTTTATTTTGCGGCTGAGTTTCTCCAGCTCCTTCACCACGACGGCGACGGAAACATCTATGCCTCGCTTAAGCGCCTCGGGGTCAGCTCCCGCAGCTACGCTCTTCAGCCCGTCACGGTATATGGCTTCGGCCAATACCGTAGCCGTAGTTGTGCCGTCTCCGGCCGCCTTGCTCGTCTTAGATGCCACTTCAGAAACCAGCTTGGCTCCCATGTTCGCGAAAGGGTTCTCTAGCTCGACTTCCTTTGCGACTGCAACGCCATCCTTGGTGAAGGTCGGCGAGCCGAATTTCTTGTCGAGAATCACATTCCGCCCCGTCGGCCCGAGGGTCAGCTTGACGGTTCTCGAGAGGGCATCCAGTCCCTCCAAGAGACGTTTTCGTGCGCCTTCCTCGAAAAGAAGCTGTTTCGCGGGCATCTTGCCTCCTCCACGCTAAAATATGAGTATTGGGAATCTGTCAGTGCACATGCGGATGCGGGGTTTCCTTTTCCTTCTTCTCCGGCACCTTGCTTACCAGGCAGTCAGCGGACAGCAGCAGCGATGCGACGCTTGCCGCGTTCCGAAGCGCCGTGCAGGTCACCTTGGCCGCATCAATTATGCCGGCTTCCAACATGTCGCAGTACTGCTGGCGTTCGGCGTCAAATCCATAGCTGGGGCGCTTCGCATCGCGGATTCTCTTGACGACGACCGGCCCCTCCTCGCCCGCATTGTCCGCAATCCGTAGGGCCGGCGCTTCCAAAGCTTTCTTCACTGCGAGCCCTCCATGCCGTTCATCTCCCACGAGCCTTACGTCGTCGATTAATTTGACCGCACGCAGCAGGGCCACTCCGCCGCCGGGGAGGATCCCCTCTTCGAGCGCGGCGCGAGTTGAGCTGAGCGCGTTCTCAACCAGGGCTTTCTTTCGCTTCATCTCGGTCTCCGTGGCAGCCCCGACATTTATCTGAGCGACCCCGCCTATCAGCTTGGCAAGCCTTTCCTGAAGCTTCTCACGGTCGTAATCCGAGGTGGTCGTTTCGATCTGCTGGTGTATTTGGTCCGCGCGGCCCTGTGTCTCTCCGCGATCACCTGCGCCCTGGATTATCGTGGTGTTATCAGAATCAATGGTGACCTTCTTGGCGCGGCCCAGGTCATCGAGGGTGAGCTTCTCGAGTTTTAGACCCAGATCTTTGAAAATCGCCTGGGCTCCGCTCAGAATTGCGATGTCCTGGAGCATCGCCTTCCTACGGTCGCCGTATCCAGGCGCCTTGACCGCAGCCGCCTGCACGATGCCTCGCAACTTGTTCACCACTAGGGTTGCGAGGGCTTCGCCTTCGACGTTCTCCGCTATCACAAGGAGCGGCCGTTTGGTTTTTGCTACCTTTTCCAGCACGGGCACCAGGTCGGCGGCCGCGGTTATCTTATCCTCGTGAACCAGGATGTACGGGTTGTCCAACACAGCTTCAAATGTGTCCGGGTCCGTTACGAAGTGAGGGGACAGGAAACCGCGGTCAAACTGCATGCCTTGAACCACGTCAACCGACGTCTCGAGCGATCTTCCTTCTTCGACGGTTATCACGCCGTCCTTCCCTACCTTGTCCAGAGCGTCGGAGATCATCTTGCCTGTTTCGCGGTCACCGTTGGCGCTGATCGCGGCGATGTTTGCGATTTCCCGGGAGCCCGAAATGGGCTTGGAGGTCCCCTTGAGCTTCTCGATCACACTGTCCACGGCTTTGCGAATGCCGCGCAAAAGGGCAGGAGGGCTGACGCCGGCGGTCAACGATTTGTAGCCTTCAAGGAAAATGACCTCGGCCAGCAGCGTTGCAGTGGTAGTCCCGTCGCCCGCGTCGTCGCTCGTCCTTGAGGCAGCCTCCTTGAGAAGCTGTGCTGCCATGTTCTCATAAGGATCCTTCAGCTCGACCTGTTCGGCCACGCTGGCGCCGTCCTGCGTTATGTTGGGGCCTCCCCAACTCCTGTCCATTACAACGCTTCGACCCCGTGGTCCAAGCGTTACTTTTACAGCCTCGGCAAGCTTTGTCACTCCGCGCTTCATCGCTTCCCGGGCGTCCGTATCGAAGGCGAGCTGCTTGGCCATCCGCTTCTCCTTTCCGGGGGCATCGCACAGGTTCATCCAAAAAGGGCGCACCTGCAGCCACAGATCCGCGCTAGAATTTATATTAATCGCAAACGCTGTGCCGAAGCATCCCCCAGGCCGGGGGGGCTCGCAACGACTTATGACAGTTGCACTTACGTGCCTTCAAAGGACTCAAACGTGGCCGGACATCCCTGCCATTGTGGCAGGGGTGAACTTGTCGTAGGGGTGGCGGGTGAGTAAAATCTCATAATTGAAGGACTGTTGTCTTGGTGCGGCGGAGATACATAGCATGCACACACCCACCATAACCGTTCACGGCGCTCGGGAGCACAACCTGAGCAATATCCACGTAGACATCCCGCGAGATAGACTCGTTGTCGTCACAGGGATAAGCGGCTCGGGCAAGTCGAGTCTCGCCTTCGACACGATATATGCCGAAGGCCAGAGGCGATACGTCGAGAGCCTTTCCGCCTACGCAAGGCAGTTCCTCGAGCAGATGCAGAAGCCGGACGTGGACTACATCGAGGGGCTTCCCCCCACCATTTCAATAGAGCAGCGGAGTGGCGTCGCCAATCCCCGCTCGACCGTTGCAACAACGACAGAGATCTACGACTACCTCAGGCTGCTCTTCGCAAGGGTTGGGGAGCCGCATTGCTATAAGTGCGGGCGAGAGATATCACAGCAGTCGCCCGAGCAGATCGTGAACAGGATTCTGAACTTCGAGGGAGGCACAAGAGTGATGGTCATGGCCCCCCTCGTTCGCGGGAGGAAGGGAGAGCACAGAGATGTTATTGATTCGGTGAAGCGGCAGGGGTTCGTCCGTTTGAGGGTAGACGGCGACATCGTGGATGTCAGCTCCGTCCCCTCGCTCGACAAGAAGAAGAAGCACGAAATCGAAGCCGTCGTGGACAGGATCGTGGTGAAGCCGGGGATACGGGCAAGGCTCACTGATTCCGTGGAGTTGGCGCTGAAGTTGGGTGAAGGGCTGGTCGCGGTTTGCAGGCAGATCAAGAGCGCGTGGAAGGACGAGCTTTACAGCGAGCTTTACGCGTGTCCGGTTTGCGGCGTGAGCCTTCCGGAGCTTACGCCTCGGATGTTCTCCTTCAACAGCCCCTACGGTGCTTGTCCTACCTGTGACGGGTTGGGCACAAGGCTGGAGTTTGATCCCGATCTGATAGTTTCCGATAAGAGTCTGTCGCTGTTCGACGGGGCAGTGGAGGCGTGGCGCAGAACCGGCGTTCAAATGGCCAGATGGTACTGGCACGTCGTGAGGCGATTCTGCAAAGATTTCGATGTCGACGGCGACGTGCCTTTCCGCTCGCTGCCGCTGCGCATAAGAAGAATCCTTATGAACGGGACGGACGAGAAGGCTGAAAAAAAGTACGGAGCCAGGTTCAAGGGTGTAATTCCCGACCTTACACGCAGGTTTAACAAGACCGAGAGTGAGCACATAAAAAGGCGCCTCCACTCATACATGAGTGAGCTTCCATGCCCGTCCTGCGGTGGCGCTCGCCTCCGGCCGGAGTCACTGGCTGTAACCGTCGCCGCAAAGTCGATCCACGAGGTCGCGCGAATGTCTATAGCGGAGGCGGCGAAGTTCTTCAAGGGGATCACTCTTTCCAGGGAGCAGGCGGAAATTGCCAGGTTGGTTCTGAAGGAAATACGGCAGCGGCTGTCATTTCTGATCAACGTGGGCCTCTCCTACATTACTCTGGACAGGCGCAGCGCGACATTGGCAGGCGGGGAGGCGCAAAGGATTCGCCTGGCAACTCAGGTCGGCTCCGGCCTGGTCGGCGTGTGTTACGTGCTCGACGAACCTTCCATCGGCCTTCATCAAAGGGACAACAGAAAGCTCATAAAAACTCTCAAAGACTTGCGCAACCTCGGCAACACCGTGATCGTGGTGGAACACGATGAGGCGATGATCCGCAGCGCCGACCACGTGGTTGACCTGGGGCCCGGGGCCGGGGCACACGGCGGGTCTGTTGTAACTCAAGGGACGCTAAATGAGATCCTGAAGGGTAACGATTCACTTACCGCCCAATACCTGCGCGGAGAACTCACTATAGAGGTGCCGGAGGAGCGCCGACGGGTGAAGGACACAAATGCCGTAACAGTGAAAGGAGCCCGAGAGAACAATCTCAAGAACATAGACGTCCTTTTTCCCCTCGGGGGGATATGCTGCGTTACGGGAGTTTCCGGTTCGGGCAAGAGTACCCTCGTGGACCAGGTCCTCAGGAAAGCTCTGGCAAGAAGGATCTATGGCAGCGGGGCGAAGCCGGGCGCTCACGATTCGATCGTCGGCGCAAGCAAGGTAGATAAGGTCATAGTGATAGACCAGTCGCCCATCGGGAGGACGCCGCGTTCAAATCCTGCAACCTATACCAATGTCTTCTCTCACATACGGGGGCTGTTTGCGCAGGCCAGGGAGGCGAGGATACGAGGATACAAGCCGGGGAGGTTCAGCTTCAACGTCAAAGGCGGCAGGTGCGAAGCCTGCGAGGGCCAGGGGACGAAGAAGATCGAGATGCATTTCCTCCCGGATGTCTACGTCGTCTGCGAAGAGTGCAAGGGCACGAGGTTCAACCGCGAGACTCTCGAAGTAAAGTTCAAAGGGAAAAACATCGCTGAGGTCCTGGACATGACCGTTGAGGAGGCGCTGGCGCACTTCGCCAACTTCCCCAAAATAGTCAGGCTGCTTCGAGCTCTCTACGACGTGGGACTGGGTTACATAAAGCTGGGGCAGGCGAGCACGACGCTTTCCGGCGGTGAGGCGCAGCGCGTGAAGCTCGCATCAGAGCTTGGCAAGGTGGCTACGGGAAAGACGCTCTACATCCTGGACGAACCGACCACCGGCCTTCACTTCGCAGACATCAAAATGCTCCTGGATGTCCTCAACAGGCTGGCCGATATGGGTAACACCGTAATCATTATCGAGCATCATCTAGACGTGATAAAGATGGCCGACTACATTATTGACCTCGGACCCGAAGGTGGGGAGGAGGGAGGACGAGTCGTAACTAAGGGGACGCCGGAAGAAGTGGCTCGTTGTAAGAACTCCTATACGGGCAAGTTTCTGCGTAGAATACTCTCGCGAAAAACGCGGGCCGCCTGAGAAGATCCCCTGCGACCACTGTTCGCGGACGGAAGGAGGCACTGGATGAGTCTGATGGGAATGGACATCGGCAGCACTGGCGCAAAGGCCGTGGTGTTTGACTTGAACGGACAACCTGTCGCCGAGTGCTACCGGGAGTATAAGCCGCAGTATCCCAGGCTTGGTTGGCAGGAGCTGGACGCCGAAGAAGCGTGGGCGATGGTCTGTGAAATTATTAGGGAGGCCAACGAGAAGGTCAAAGGCGACCCCGTCACGGCTCTTGCGGCCTCCGCTATGGGAGAGTCCATGGTTTTCCTCAATGGAAACGGCCAACAGGTTCACAACGCCATCCTGAACTTCGACAGCCGAACCGTCCCCCAGGCGAAATGGTGGGAAAAGGAGCTCGGCAAGGAAAGGATCTTTCAGATAACCGGCATGCCGCTCTATTTTATCCACAGCATAAACAAAATCATGTGGCTGAAGGAGGAAAGACCAAAGGCCTACGCGAGGCTCCGCAAGTGCCTCTGCTTCGAGGATTTCGTTTACTACAAGCTCGGCGTCGAACCTGTAATAGACCACTCCCTTGCGGCCAGGACGATGGCGTTCGATGTGACGAAGCTGGAATGGTCGGACGAGATCATCGAGCGCGCCGGAGTGGAGAAATCCTTCTTCCCCAAAGCGGCTCCCTCAGGGACGATTATAGGGGAGATCCCGCCCAAGACTGCTCAGGAGCTGGGGTTCCAAAAAGGCGTCAAGGTTGTCACCGGCGGGCACGACCAGCCCAGCACGGCGCTCGGCGCTGGAATAATACGTCCCCGGATAGCAGTTGACGGGATCGGCACGGTGGAGTGCATAACTGTAGCCATAGACCGCCCCGTATTGACAAGACAGGTGCTCGAGCAGAACTACGCAATGTATCCCCACACCGCTCCCGGCTTATATTGCACGATAGCCTTCAATTTCACCGGCGGCTCCCTTCTGAAATGGTTCCGCGACAACTTCGGGCAGCGGGAGCGGGAGCAGGCACAAAGGGACGGCAAGGACGTTTACGACGTGATAATCGACGAGGCAGGTCAGGAACCTTCCCCCATTCTGATCCTCCCGCATTTCACCACGAGCGGAACGCCGCACTTCGACGACAGGGCGAAAGGCGCAATAGTGGGGCTGACCACCGAAACGACCAGGGCGCAGTTCATCAAGGCCATCCTCGAAGGCGTCACTTACGAGATCAAGCAGAACATAGAAAACCTGGCCGCGGACGGGGTGGAGATAAAAGAGCTGCGCGCCACCGGCGGCGGGTCCAAATCGGCCAAATGGCTTCAGATAAAGGCCGACATATACGGTAGGCCCGTCGCCTCGCTCAACGTGAACGAGGCTGGATGCCTGGGATGTGCGGTGCTGGCTGGCGCCGCCACAGGGCAGTTCTCCTCGGTCGGCGAAGCGCTCGATCGCATGCTGAAGGTAACCCGTGTCTTCGAGCCGGACCCGGACCGCAATGCCCGCTACGAGGAGCGATTCCGGCTCTATAGGGGGATCTACCCGGCTCTAAGCGAGCTGCATCACCGCATGTGAGCACGATCGCCGAGCAGATTCGAGGGTAGGGATGGAATCGGATAGCCCCCGCCCCAATTGCGCTGGATAGATGCGCTCGGTGCAAGTCGGCTCGAGCATATAGCGCATTCTCGAGCGTATCCGCTACCTTCACAGGGACCGCGGTTGATCGTGCCCTAAGGGAGCTCTCACCAAAAAAAGGCCAGCGCTGGGGCCGCAATGCGGAACCGGGCAATGGCATATTTGCGTGCAGCGCCGGCCAAGCGCAGGCCTGTATTACGCGAAACTATGAAAGGGATATGCAGGCCCGCGGTCTTTATGAGTTGTCAGAACGTGGATATACTCCGCTCCCTTCCAGGAGAAAAAATGAACAAGCAGTGAGACGGGAGATGGACTGCGCACGATACTGCGCAACGACATTGCGTTGCAGCCAAGCAGCTCTTCACCCTTCTCCCCCCGCGGAGCGAACCCCCACTTCCCCCGGCAAACGTGCGTCCTAGTTGCCCCTGGTTTGCCCGCTACCGCGAAAAATCAACGCATTGGCTCCTCTAGGAGCCGTTCCTATAATTATTTAAACCCACCCCGCACAGGATTTCAAGTCTTCTTCCCGTCAAATTCGCAAAAAATTTCTCCCTCTGTCAGTCCCGTTTCTGGCGCAGATCTGCAATAAGACGCTCGATCGCCCCCTCAATTTCCTTCAAGTCCCGCTGGGCTCCTCCCTCTCGGTGCTCGCTGATAGGCCACGCAGGCGGCCATGGCTGCCCTTCCATTTGCCGGTACCTCTCTCGAAGGCGCACCATACGCAGCTCTTGCGCGCCGGTTGCGAGCACGAAACCGGCGATGACAATTAAAGGCCAGCTGTGCAGGAAAATGCCCCCGATGGCCATTAGCACCGCGACAAACCTCCCAACCCAGGCCGCGGTCGCGGTGGCTGACAGGTAGTTCAGCTTATAGGCCAGAGCCGCCCTTAGAATCCTCCCACCGTCCATGGGAAAGGCGGGAACCAGGTTGAAGAATGCAAGCAATAGGTTTACTGCGAAAAGTGAGCCTAATAGCTGCGGCGCAGCAATCGGCAGCCCAAAATATACGCTTCCGGCTGCCGTCAGGAGCACCACGGGCAACAGAACAACGGCGATCGCTATGTTCACTCCCGGACCAGCCATTGAGATGAGCAGCTCGGCCTTCGGGGCCCGGGGAACCTCCTCCAGCCGCGCGATCCCTCCAATGGGCAAAAGAGTTATGTCGCGGACGCGCACCCCGAAATGCATCGCCACTAGGCTGTGGGCAAGTTCGTGAAGTACGACCAGGCTAAACAGCAGCGACATGAAAATAAAGGTGTTCACTGCAGCCGGATATCCCTCTCTCAATAGCGAGCGGCCGACCAAGAATACGATCAAGACGAGGAACAGCAGGTGGAGCCGGATCCTTATGCCGAAAACTCGTCCTATTGTGAGAGAAAGTTTCATCTATATCCTCTCCTGGTACAAGGGCAATCCACGTGCCAAATTCCTCATCGCTCCTCCTCGCGTAATATCCTCGCCCACTTGCGCACCCGGATTAGTCTTTGCTGCCGATTTGGCAGCTAGGACGTGCGCACCTTCCTCCACCGGCCCCCGCGCACCGACCTCCCCTCCAGCAGCCTGGCAGACATCTTCCCGCCCAGCTTCTTCTGCAGAGCTATGATCTGATCGCGGACCTCTGCCGCACGCTCGAACTCCAGTTTCTCCGCGGCCTCCCGCATTTCGTCTTCAAGTTCTCGAAGAGTTTCCTGTGTTACGTACTCGGCCTCAGATTCCCGCACCATCGTGTGCACGGCCTGTCTGGCTGTTATCTCTTCCTCTATCCCCTTTCGGATCTCTTTGCGAATTGTCTCAGGGGTTATGTCGTGTTCTCGGTTGTACGCCAGCTGAATCTCACGCCGTCGGTTCGTCTCAGCGATGGCCCGCTTCATTGCGCCCGTTGTGGTGTCGGCGTAGAGAATCACCTCGGCGTTGACGTTCCTTGCGGTGCGCCCGATGGTCTGAATCAGCGAGGTCTGGGACCGGAGGAACCCTTCCTTGTCCGCGTCCAGGATCGCCACAAGGGAGACCTCGGGCAGATCCAGACCCTCGCGGAGGAGGTTTATTCCGACGAGGACGTCGAACTCCCCCTTGCGCAGGTCGCGCAAAATTTCGACGCGCTCAATCGTGTCAATTTCCGAATGCAGGTAGCGGCAGCGGTAGCCGGACTCCTGAATGTACTCGCTCAGCTCCTCGGCCAGGCGCTTGGTAAGGGTCGTGACGAGAACGCGCTCCTTACGCTCTACTCGGTTCTTTATTTCCTTCAGAAGGTCCGCAACCTGCCCTCGCGCCGGATGGACGTGGATGAGAGGGTCAACCAGCCCCGTTGGGCGGATTATCTGCTCGACCACCTCGCCGCCGCACTTCTTCAGTTCGTATGGACTCGGAGTGGCCGAAACGAAAATGACCTGGTTGACCGACGCCTCCCACTCCTCGAAGTTCATCGGCCGGTTGTCCAGTGCGGAGGGGAGGCGGAACCCGTGCTCAACCAAAGTCTCCTTTCTCGAGCGATCGCCGTGGTACATCCCTGCAATTTGCGGCACCGTGACGTGCGACTCGTCCACAAACAGCAGATAATCGGGCGGGAAGAAGTCGATAAGCGTGTAGGGTCGCGATCCCGGCGGCCGGCCGCTCAGATGTCGGGAGTAATTCTCTATGCCGCTGCAGTAGCCGACTTCACGGAGCATTTCCAGGTCGTACCGCGTGCGGGATTCCAGGCGCTGGGCTTCCAGAAGCTTTCCCTGTTCGTTCAGTTCGGCGAGTCTTTCAACCAGTTCGGCTTCGATGGAACGAACGGCGCGTTCCACAGTCCCCGCTTCGGCCACAAAGTGTCGCGCGGGATAGATCATGACCGAGTCGTGCTCGCCCAGGACTTCTCCCGTGATCGGATTGAAGGAAGAGATTCGCTCGATCTCATCGTCGAAAAGCTCAACCCTGTACGCTATTTCCTCGTAGGCCGGGAAAACCTCCACTACATCCCCGTGCGCTCGAAACGTGCCACGCGTGAATCCAACCTCGTTCCGCGTGTACTGAATGCCAACCAATCGGCTCAGCACGTGCTGGCGCTCCACCTGCTGCCCCCGGCTCAGGTGAACGAGGAGCTTTTTGTACTCCCCGGGAGAACCCAGCCCATAAATGCAGGAAACACTGGCCACTATAATCACGTCTTTGCGGGACATGAGGCTGCTGGTCGTCGCCAGCCGAAGCCGGTCAATCTCGTCGTTTATCTGCGCGTCCTTCTCTATATAGAGATCCAGTTGCGGCAGGTAGGCTTCCGGCTGGTAGTAGTCATAATAGCTGACGAAGTAATGCACGGCGTTTTCCGGGAAGAATTCCCTGAACTCGCTGTAAAGCTGGGCCGCCAACGTCTTGTTGGGTGAGATTACGAGGACCGGCTTTTCGAAGCCGGCGATTAGATTAGCCATCGTAAAGGTCTTGCCAGAACCCGTGACCCCCAGCAAAGCCTGGCACTTACGGCCGCAACGGACCCCGTCCACAAGCTTGCCGACGGCCTCAGGCTGGTCCCCTGCAAGCTTGAAATCGGATCTCAAGGTAAACATGCCGGCCAAACGAGGAGTCCTCCGGGAAGGAAAAGATACATACCGCCTTAGTCATTATATCCCGCGCCATTTCGACGGTCAATTGATGGGCAGCGCTTGCAGACCTCCTCTTGCAGGAGTAAGATCCGGTGATGACGCGGGGTAGAAATGCGGGGGTTGACCATGGCTTTAGGCAACCTGGGGCACTACGAGCTCTTGCAGGAATTGGGGCGGGGACCCATAGGGACGGTCTTCAAGGCCAGGCACCGGGAATCTGAAAGAATCGTTGCCGTAAAGGTTCTCTCCCCCTTCATTACCGGCCAGGGATACGGCTATGCAAGGCCCTTTGTCGAAAGAGCAAAGGCCATTGCCAAGCTCAGGCATCCCAACATCGTGCTCGAATCCCAGGTCGGTGTCGCAGAAGGGAAGTATTTCGTGGCCAGGGAGTACGTAGCTGGCCGGAGTCTTATGCAGCTTTTGAGCGAGGAAGGCCGGCTGCCTGAGCCTGAGGTAATCAGGCTTGGCATCGAGGTGGCAACAGCGCTCAAAGTCACTCAGGAGATAGAGGTCGCCCACCGCCACCTTAAGCCATCCAACGTCCTTCTGGGCGACGACGCATCGGTAAAGGTTAGCGACTTCTCTATGGCGAAGATAGACAGGCGGTCCGCGCGCATAACCGACACCGGCGATATCGCAGAAGCCACCTATTACGTAGCGCCTGAAAGGCCGCGCTCGGAAAGGGATGCAGCGATCGCGGACATCTATTCATTAGGCGCGATTCTGTACCATATGGTGACGGGGCGCCCCCCATTTGGTGGAGAAACGCCGGAAGCGATTGCCTACAAGAAGAAAAAATCCGATCCGCCTTCTCCGGCGGCTTTCACCCCCTCCGTTTCCCAGAAGCTGGAGCGGTTGATCCTCAAGTCATTGAGCAGGTCCAGGAAAAGAAGGTACGGGGCCGCCGAAGAGGTTCTGAATGCTCTCAAGGAGGCAGCGAAGGCCGGCGCTACAACAAGGCGCAGCGAAGAGCCATTGGGCCTCAACGCTGTCCTCGAAATAATGCGCGGAAAGCACGGGGGACACCAGATCCTTATTGACAGGCAGCAGAGGTACTCGCTGGAGGTAAGGGTGAAGGGCGACGTCAAGCGATTCGGCACCCTCGTAAACGACGGGAGCAGGCTTTATCTTCACGCGGTGTCAGGCATGGACGTTCGCGTGAATGGCGAAAGGATAGAGGGTTGCGAGATCCAGTCCGGGGATATCCTCACCCTTCGAAGTGTGCAGCTCAGATGCGGGCTCCTACCTCGCAGCAAGGATGCGATCGATATCGTCGAGCTGGCCGCCAAGAAAGGGCTTCTCAAGGATAATGACCGGTACGTCGTCCTGGATGAAGTGATACGGCGCGAAGCGGAAGGCGGCGCAGTCACCGCGGGAAAAATCATGCTCGATAAGGGACTGGTAGCATTGGAGAAACTATCTCAGCTCCGCACGGAATTCGACCAGGCGTTGCGCGCGGAAGCTTCCGGGGAAGGAAAGCCCAGCCTTGCCCTTGTGGGAGGAGATGTGGGTAATGTTTCTCTGCGAGCGGACGGTAAAGTCGTTATGGAAGTGGGATCCCTCACGGTCGGTGAGGAGATCCTCAGCGTGGCTCGAAAGGGCTCGACGCGCAGAGGCGCTGCACGCGGGCTCGGCGTGATGGGCAATCTTATATTCTGCTCACGTTGCGAGGAACTTGTACCGGAGGAAGACATAATAAAAGGCATCGCCACTCAAGTACGCGGGAAAACCTATTGCAGAAGGTGCAGCGCTGTGGACCGCGTCGTGGGTTCCATACTGATGACCGACAAGTTTCGGAGCAGCTACAGGGTGGAAGGACTTCTGGGCAAGGGGACTTTGGGTAAGGTTTACAGGGCGACGCAGCTCAGAACCGGTGATGTCGTCGCGTTGAAGATTATCCCCGACCGGAAGGGAGAAAACCGCCTGGCCGTCGAAAGGCTGGAGGCCTTCATGGTTTCCGCTCTGGCGCTCAAACATCCCAATCTGGTCGCGGTAATGCCGATCGAGCTTACCCAGGAGGAGGCCCTGCTGCCCATGCGCTTCGCCGGCGAGAGGACGGCAGCCGATATCCTGCCGAAACGACCTCTGTCTTTGGATAAGCAAGATGACTTGAACTACCTGCAAGGTGCTGTCGACCTGGTCTTTCAGGTCGCCTCCGCACTGGGCGTGGTTCACCGGGGCACGATCGTGCACGGCGAGATCAGGCCGGACAAGATCTTCATAGGCGAGGATGGTGTCGTGAGGTTAAGTGACGCGGGCCTGCCTACGGCGCTTATAATGAGAGCCGAGGGGGGCCAACTCCGGCTGAGTGCCCGCATGAAAAGATTCACGGCCCCCGAAATCCTGTCGGAAGGCGAGATTAACAACTGCAGGTCCGATATCTACTCATTGGGGCTCGTGTTATGCACGCTTATTACAGGCAGTGAGCTCCTCAAGAAGCATATGCCTGGCGGGGGCGAACCAGAGGGCCTCCAGGAAGCCTTGCTACAGGGGCAGGGCGTGCCTGAGAAACTGCCTGCCAGATTGATAAAGCTCCTCTGCAGAATGATCAACTTTGCGCCGGAAAACCGTTATCCGCGAGTTGGTAACGTGATGAGAGAGCTTGTCGCAGTACAAAAGGAGTTGGGCGGATAGTGGGCGGCCGACGCGTGCTGGCTGTGGATGTGGGCAGTGGGACGCAGGACATCCTTTACCACGAGCAGGGGAAGGACCCCGCGGCCTCGTTCAAAATGATCCTGCCTTCCGAGACGCAGTTGGTTGCTGGGCGGATCGAGCGAGCGGGAGCACGGGGCAAGCCGGTATTTCTCCGCGGCAACTTGATGGGGGGCGGCCCTTGCGTAGGCGCATTGAGGAAACATCTGCTGCGCGGGCTTGCAGTATACGCCACTCCAAAGGCTGCCCTGACTATTAACGACGACCTGGACAAGGTGGCGGCCATGGGGGTTCGGATTGTGGAGGAGGAGCCCGGCGGCGTCGTATCCGTCCTCACCCGTGACGTGTGGCCGCAGAAGCTGAAGCGGATTCTAGAGCTCGCAGGACTGGAAATGCCAGGCGAGTTCGCCGTTGCTGTGCTTGACCACGGATTCTCGCCTGCTCAGAGCAACAGGCGGTCTCGCTTCAGGATGTGGGAGCGCTTCGTCGCGAGGGGCGCGGAGCTTGCAGAAATGGCCTTCACGGAGATCCCCGCAGAGCTTACCCGCATGAAGGCCGTACAGGAAGACCTTCCGGGTGCTCTCCTCATGGACACTGCGGCTGCCGCTTTTCTGGGCGCTTTGCAGGACCCGGTAGTAAGGGAAAAAGCCGAGCGGGGCGTAACGGTTCTCAATCTTGGCAACCAGCACGCGACGGCAGGACTCATCGTTGACCAAAGGCTCCTCGGCGTAATGGAGCATCACACCGGCAAACTGGACGCCCCGAGGCTCGACGACTTGATCAACAGATTCAGAAGCGGCCTCTTGTGCGGGGACGAGGTGTTCGAGAACGGCGGCCACGGATGTACGATTTTGGGGGAGGTGGGGGAGGGCAGATTCGAATTCGTTGCGGTTACGGGTCCGCACAGGTCACTCGCCCGAGATCTGGGCTTCTATCAGGCCGCTCCCTACGGGGACATGATGCTTGTCGGTTGTTTCGGCCTGGTTTCCGCGGCAGGGCTGCTCTAATCTCACTCCATTCTTGTGCCGTTGGTTCCTACGCGCTTGAGAACTGCCACTATCGTCCTCAGTAGTATCCGCAGGTCCAAAAGGAGGGAGTAGTTCCTGATGTAGTATATGTTCAGTACCGACTTGTCCTTGAAGCTCAGCTCGTCTCTTCCGGAAACCTGCGCCAACCCCGTCATCCCCGGGGAGACATTGAGCGTTATTTCCTCCAACTCGTTGAACTTATCCGCGACGAACGGTACAACCGCTCTGGGTCCTACGAGACTCATATCCCCCGTGAGCACGTTTATCAACTGAGGCAGCTCATCAATGCTCGTTCGCCGCAAGAACTTGCCCGCACGCGTGATACGAGGGTCCTCGGGACGCGTCAGCGGCGAGCCGTTTTCGGCTCCGTGATGCATGGTTCTGAACTTGAACATCTTGAAGCGTCGCCTGTACCTGCCGACTCGAATTTGAACGAAAAACGGCGGCCCAGGTGAGTCGAGCATTATCCACGCGGAAGCGAAAAGGAACAGCCACGAAAGCAGCACCAGCGCGGCGAACGATATCACCACATCAAAGCTGCGCTTGAACAGGACGTTCCAGCCCTCGATGTTCGATTTCCCGAACTGTACCGTCGGAACGAAGTTGACAAGATCCACGCGAGCCCCACTCACGAGCACCTCCATGAAAGTGGGTATGTATCGGTACGGGACCCGCTCACTTTCGCAAGTTCGGACCAGCTCAAGCGAATCGGCGGGGGAAAGGTTCGTGGGCACTATGAGCACTTCGTCCACCTTGCGGTCGCGTACGAGGTCTTGCAGTTCCGATATCCCTCCGACGTGAGGTGCATTCACGGCAAGCCGCTGGCGGTTCGATGTGGAAGAAGCGAGGCAGGCTACGACATCATAGCGGGGATTTTCACTTTGCAAAAACCGCTCGACCGTTACGTGGTCGGTCGCACCCCCGCCTATGATGCATAACCTTAGCGAGCGTTTTTTCCTGTTCCTGTGTTGATATATCTCGCGTATTGTCAGTCGCCAGCTTATCGTCAGAGCGGAAGATGTGAAGAAGGAGAGAAACAACACAGACGTCGGGAAGCTCACGGTCTCACTTCGGTAGACATACATGCCGGCTAGGAGAAGTATTGTAGTCAGCAAAATGCATCGTAGGACAATCATGAAGTCTTCCACTCGCGCCCGCGACCACCGCAGCCTGTACATGCCGGACAAGTAGAAAATTGCAGGCGGCATGAGCCACAGATAGCCGGGGATCGGTATGCCGAAATTGGCGGTGATCCTCAAAAATCCACTGTTGATCAGGTCACGGTACGACCAGAAGTTGAAGGCTGGCGGACGGCCGAGGAACCTGATCCAGAAGGCGGCGATGATCCCTGCGTGGTACAGCAGCACATCGAGTATAAGAAGGCGAATCGTCGCAGCGGCTGCCGTAATCCTCACGTAATGCCGCCGTTTCATCGTGCCGTATCCTTTGTCTGTGGGGCGACTCTCACGCAGCGGAGCGAAAGAAGCCTCCTCGCCGGCGTGAGAAGCGTTTCCGCCCCGCGCTCCCCCAGCGTGCTCCTGAGCATCCTCAGAGCGACCTGTCGCGATATCGGACCCCAGAGAGCGTACATCCTGCCCGCGACGTAAGCCTCCAAACGTTTATCCGGGACAAGCTCCGAGGAGCAATATCTGCCCAGTATCCACCTGTGGGGCTCGTTAAAGCGGATCTCTGACGTGAAAACCAGCCTGTAACCGGCATAGCGGGCGGCGTGCAGCACCCGAGATGAAAAGCGGCCCCCCGGCAGACTCAGCGCGTCAACTGGTTCCCCCAACTCGTCCTCGATGCGCCTTCTTGAGTCCAAAAGCTCGCGCTCGAGCTCACCAGGGCTCAGCCTCGTCAGGAATCTATGCGTGATGCCATGAGACCCCACCAGCATTCCGCAAGATCTCATTTCCCTGAGCTGCTTCCAGGAGAGTGAGTCAGGGCAGCCGACCCGCCCCGTAGCCGCGAAGAAAAACCCGCTCATTTCGCGGTCGAGCAAGGCGGGGAAAGCGTGCCGGTAATGAGACGCGTGAGCGTCGTCGAATGTGATCACAGGCACATTGGCCGGCGGGTCGGCCGTGCGCGTTTCAAGATTGCCAATCATATCGAGCTGTCTAAGGAATGATTCAACCGAGATGCTGAAGGGAAAATCCCGCTCCTCAATGGAGACGGCCTCTTCCCCCGACGCGTAAAGCGCATGGTATAGCAATACCGGAAGGTGTTCCCTGCAGGCCAGTCGTACCATCACTCAGAAAACCTAAAGCGGATTACGTACCAGAGGGCGGCAAGCCCGTCTTTCCACGTGATCTTCTTGCCTTCGGAATACGTTCGACCGTAATACGAAATCGGCACCTCGTAAAGCCTGTACCTTCGTTTGCCGATCTTCGCCGTTATTTCCGGCTCGCAGCCGAACCGGTTGGATTTCATGTCGAGCTTCTTCACGACCTCAGTCCGAAAGACCTTGTAGCCGGTTTCCATGTCCGTGAGGTTCAGGTTCGTCAGCGCATTCGAAAGCAGCGTTACGATCATGTTACCTACGTAGTGCCAGAAAAAGAGAACCCGGTGCGGCCCCCCCAGAAACCTCGAGCCGTACACCACGTCCGCGTCGCCGGAAAGGATAGGTTCGAGCAGCTTGGGATAGTCTTTAGGGCTATATTCCAGATCTGCGTCCTGAACTATCGTTATGTCGCCGGAGACTTCTGCAAAACCGGTTCTCAGCGCCGCTCCCTTCCCCTTGTTCCGCTCGTGGCGCAGCACCCTCACGTCCGGATGCGAGAACCCTGAAAGCACTTCCGACGTGCCGTCCGTGGAGCCGTCGTCAACAATGATCACTTCCTTCTCGTACGGCGTCTCCAGTATCCTTTCAATGATCTTTTCTATCGTTTGACGCTCGTTGTAGACCGGTACGACGACAGACAGTTTCACCTTTTCTCCTCTGCTGTGATCTGCGAACTGATCTTCAGGCCGATGGGTCCCAGCTCGATCTCGAGAAGTTCCCCGCTCGGCTGCACCTCCCCTTCGAATTCATAGACCAAAAGCCTCGCGCCGGCGAGTTCTTCCAGGTTCGATTCAACGTCGAAGGAATCGAGACGCTCGAACTGATCACCCGCAAGCACCTCCCTCAGGACCTCGAACACTCGTATGCCCTCCAGATCCTCGTCTTCAATCACCACATACTTTACCCCCAGATGCCGCAAGATGTTAAGAACTTCTTCGGGGCTGCCGGCACGTTCGGAGTATCCGAACTCTTTCATAAGGTTGATGGAAGTCAGAACCTTGCTGCCTCTTATAACGTAGTGCTCCCGGTCCTGGTCTAGTCTTCTGACGTGAAATATGAAGTTTCCGTTGTACTTTCCTTGGAAGAAAATGATAGGGTAATTTTCAGCACGCTGAAGGACGAAGCTGGCGGCTGCTTCGTAGCCGTACACGAATGGCGCCTCTCTCCAAAGGCCGAAGGCCGCCGCCGCGCATACGGCCCCCACAAAAAGGTTCTTTATCGATCGCCGAGAAGCCTTGCACCGGAGCCAGTTGACAGATTCGCCCGCACAGAAACACAGCGGTGCCGTCAGGAAAATACCTAGCCTGCTCGATTTCTGGGAGATGAGTGAGAAGAGCACGTAGCACGATATCAGCCAGATGAGAAAGGGCGCGCGACCCGATGATAGCGGCCTGCGAAGCGAAATGGTCAGCCCCAGCAGGAAAAGCGGCACCATCCACCACCCGATGAGTTTTGGTACGACCCTGGGATAGAAAAGCCAGTTTGCGAATGATAAGCGAGAGAATTGCCCCAGGCCTCCTATCGATTGCGCAACGTTCACTCCACCGAAGTAAATCGTCACAGCAGCGAGAGGCAGAGCGATTATGAGGTACAGGGCACATCCCATCAATACGTGTCGTCGGCGACTCTGGAACTGGTTGGCTCGTCGTTCCTGCTTTGCTGCAAGCCACCCAACCACTGCCCACGTAATGAGCGCTATGCCGACGAATAGAGTCGTCTGTTTCATGTAAAGCGCCAGAGAACCTAGGAGCGCAGCGGCCAGCGCGTCGCGTTTCCTTCCGAGCTGTGCGAACTTGATCGCGAACAGAAGGGAACCGAAACACACCGCAAAAGCAGGAAGCTCGAGCATGGCATCGTGGGACCACTTCAGCACCGCCGGTGAGGTCGCGAAAAGCAGCACCGGTACGAAAGCCTCCACGGGGCTCCGGTAATTACGGACGCAAAGGTAAAAAAGCCAAAACGCTGCGACGGTAAGCGACAGAACGGTTGCGCGCGCCACCGCCGCGCTTATCCCAAACAGGCTGAAGAAACATGCTTCCACCAGCGGAAACAACGGCGGATAGTATATGAGACCCAGAGCCGGGTAGTGAAAATAGTACCTAACCGCCCAAGCCTTCGCTTCAGAAGCGAGCTCAAGCAGCCGGGTGCTTTTCTCTACCAGCCTCTCCGGGGCCGCCGCTGGACTCGCCGCCTCGCGCACAAAGCGCCCTGCAAACTCTTCGAAAAAATCTTTCAGGAAGACTCCATCCATGGCATGGCGTGAAGCGTCCGGGTACCAGAAATCACTCCTGATGTGAGGAATTCCTGCGGCTAGCGCGACACCAAGGAGCGCGAGAAGGAAGACCGAGTCAAGCAATCGCTCTCTGGTGTTAGCACGCATTCTTCACGCCCTGCTTCCTGGCCAGAAGCACCAGTTTGTTCTCGCGTCCGATAGCGGCGGCTAGCGCCTGCACGTACGGAATCATCAGCGAAACGGCGCCAACCCAACGCGAGCCTGCGCCATGCTGCTTCAACTTCGCCCGGGAGAATCCCGCGGGCGTGGCAGTCTTGATAAACCTCACCAAATCCAGTCCGAAGCGCGGAAGCACAAGCCTGAGCGCCACCTCCGTAAACGCAAAATAGTGTGGCACGTAGTAGACGAAGCTCAGAGGTCTCCGGATCCTATGGAAGCTGGCTCTCCACAGCGCCCGGGCTATGCCCTTGTAAAGGCTGGATTCATTGGGGGTTTTGATCAAAACGATCCCGCCCGGCTTCAACAGCGAAGCCGCGCTCTCGAGCCCTCCCAGCGGATCCTTCAAATGCTCCAGCACGTCGCGCATCGTTACGGCGTCGAAGGATTCCGAAGGCAGGTCGGGCTGCTCGGCCGTTCCCACCGAGGCGGACAGGCCGCGTCCCCGCGCCGCCGCGACCGCGCGCGCCGATGCATCTATCCCGTGGGCCTTCCATCCCCTCTTCGCCGCCAGTCCAACGAAGTCCCCGAGCCCGCAGCCGATATCAAGGAGCTCTCCCGGCACAGCGAAGAGTTCCACCAGCCTCAAATCGCTTTCCGCTTCACGAGACAGGGCAGGAGCCGCATCCAGGTCGGCGTACGCCGATTTCTGTCCGCCTTCCCAGTAATCGTGCGGCGGCGGAAAGCCCGCCAGCCAGCTTGTCCCGCATTTCGGGCACTGGATCACCCGGATCTCACCTGGCAGGTTGCCCGGCGGGATCATAATACGCGCTTCCTGAAACTCGCAGACCGGACAGCTATTTATCGTGCCTCCTCCGTTTCCCTTCGATCAACCTGAGGTAGAGGCTTTCCGTCTCGGACACCATCCGTTCGACGGCGAATTCCCGGCGAACCCGCTCCCGCGCATTCTTGGCGAGAAGTCTTCCGAGAGCAGCGTCTCCAAGTAGGCGGACTATGGCCTCGGCCAAAGCTTCGGGTTGTCCTGGCGGGACGAGCAGCGCTTCTCTCCCATCTTCAACGACCTCGGTAATTCCCGGAACGCGCGTTGCGGCGATGGGCTTTCCCGCTGCCATGGCTTCCAGGACGGACAGCGGAAGCCCTTCGTAGAGCGACGGAACTGCGACGATGTCTGTCGAACCGAGAATGTCAGGCACGTCCTTGCGCGTTCCGAGGAAAAGGAAAGAGGAGACAACACCCAGCGCCTTTGCTTCTTTCTCGAGGGCGGGTCTGAGCGGGCCGTCGCCCGCGACCACGAATCTAGCTGCAGGGTAGTGATTCAGGATCTCCGGCGCAGCTTGAATAAGGTAAGTCACTCCTTTCTGCTCGACCAGACGGCCTATCGTCGCGATGATTGGTTCGCTTTCGCCAAGTCCCAGCTCTCCCTTGATTGATGTCCCCGAGGCGCCCTCGAATTCCTCCACGGATATGCCGTTTCTGATCACTACTATCTTTCGTCCAAGACCGGGCAGTTTTCTCCTGAACGCTTTTTCCACGGATTCTGAAACCGCGATCACGCGGTTGGTGAGCGCAGCCAGCAGGTAATCCGCCAGGTAGTGATGAAATCGGCGCGAGTGCGGAAGGTTGTGCTCCGTAGCGACGATCACAGGAACTCGGCAAAGTAGCCCGGCGATCCTTCCCCAGAAATTGGACGTCCAAAGATGCGTGCTGAGTATGTCCGGGCCCATTCTGCGAACCTCACGCGAAAGCCCCAGGATAATAGCCGGATCGAAGCCGGGCTTCTTTCCCAGGGCCGTTACGCGTATTCCTCTTCCTTCGAGTTCCTCGGCCAGCGCCCCTTTCTGATTGAGGCAGATTACCGCCGGTGTGATGGATGTCCTATCTGCAAGCTTTGCCAGGTTCATCACGATGCGCTCCGCGCCGCCTGGCTCCAGCGACCAGATAACGTACGCGACCTTCGCGGTATTGCATTCAGGCATAAATTTTTTCCGCGAGTAGCTTCGCCAGCGCACGACTGTTCTTCTCTATGTGGAACTTTTCCTCGACCAGTTTCCTTCCCGACTCGCCCAGCTTTCGGCGCAGTCCGGGATCCTCTGCCAGTCTCTCAATAGCGTCCGCAGCGGGTCTCACTTGTCGTTGAGGCACTAGAAATCCCGTCTGCCCGTTGATGACCGCCTCCGGGATCCCTGAAATTCTGGTCGCCACGACGGGGAGGGACGATGCCATCGCTTCGAGGATCGCGTTCGGGATCCCGTCCCTGTCGCCGTTCTTCGCGATCACTGATGCGAGAGCAAATATGTCCGATCGTGAGAACATTGACGTAAGCTCCTCGTGGGGGATTGCACCTGCAAGCAGAACGCTGTCGTTCATTCCCAAAGCTGCGGTCAGTTTCTCCAACCTTCTCCTCAGGGGGCCGGTTCCGATCAAGCGCAACCGGAACCGGAGCCCTCGCCGGCAAAGCTCCGCGCAAGCTCGTATCAAATATTCGTGGCCCTTCGTTTCGACAAGGCGGCCCACCGAGATTATCTCTACGCATTCGCCTGCCTCGTGTCGCGCAGGATTATACTGCTCGGGGTCAACGCCGTGATATATCTCGTGAACCTTTTCCGCCGAAGAGGGGAATTTCTCGCGGAGGTACTTCGCATTGTATCCGGTGCAGGTTATCACAAATCGGGCGGACGCCAGGTTTCGGCTGAGTGCCGGATTTGGCGCGTAGATGTCATAGGCGTGCGCTGTGACGCTGTACGGAATGTCAGTTAAGACGGAGAGGCCGGCGGCTACTGTCGCCGGAACCGACGCCCAGTGCGCGTGAATGTGAGCCACATTCATGGCAAGCATTTCCCGTGCAAAGGGGACGCCAATCAGGTACGCGTAGAGAGATTTGAGTAGGACGCCGGGGCGGCGGAAGGTCTTGCGCACGATCTGTAGCAGAGCGCGTGCGCATCTTATGGGATGCCTGATGCGGAAATTGACGATCGCGGCGAGAGTGCGGGGAGAACGAAGCCCTCCGGGGTAATAGGTCCGGACTAGCCGCGCTTGTGTGAATCTGTGAACCACCTCATCCCTGCAATGCTTGAGCGAGAACACCCTTATGTCGAAGCCTTCTCGCTCGAGAGCCTCAATCTCGCGCGCGATGAACGTTTCATAGGTCTCCGGAAACTGGGAAACCAGGTAGGCGATCGGGCGGGATTGAGTTCGACTTTTGTCGTGGGTCAACCGCTCACCTTTAGCTGCCTTGAATGTGATCTGCAGCAGTTCGCCTTTTCATCAACTTTCCTCGTGTGCAGGAAGCTGGCAAAGGAACACCGTAACGCCGTGGAACTCGATCCGGTCGAGAACCGAGACCTCGGGGGGCATTAGCCTGGCCACCTTCTCCTCCGGCGGGGTCAGGTGGACCCATTCCTCGGTCGATTTCTCGACTACGCACCATATACGCCGGAGGTCGGGCGGCAATTCGTCAGCGGACGAGATCAGTCGCTCCGGCTGAATAAGGTTGCCCCCGTAATAGTATGGAAGCGGACCGGGGCTCAATAGAAACAGCTCAACCTTCTCCTTCAGATAGAAGCTCGACGGGAAATAAGTTGTGTACGCCAGGTGAACAACCGCATCTTCGGGCCCGGCCTGCCTCAGGATGTATTCTGAAGCGCCCCTCACGTCCGCTCTCTTGTAGTTTGGGTCGCTGTAATAGAAGGCGAGGGAGCCGGAGGAAAGGAGCAAGACCGCAGCAAGCATCACGTGCCTTGCCTTCGCGCCTCGAATTCCACTTATACCTGCAGCGAGGAACATCACGTAGAACGGGCAGACCATCAGGAAGTACCGGGCGTTGTATATCGACACTTTCATTGCCAGTGCGAATATTAGCGCAAGAGGAAGGAAGAGCATCAGAAAAAGGAGCAGCCTATTCTCCCTCTTTCCAAAACGCGCAAGCAGCCCCCGGAAGAAGAGGAAAGCGAATACCGGCGCCGAAATCGCAATGAAGACCTTCGCAAAAATCCAGGAGGAGCGCGGCGAGGGGTAGGAGATTGATAAGTGGCGGAAGATATTGGGCAGATCCGAGAACTCCGCCTTCCTCTGCCACGCCTCCTCTTTTAATGCGAAAAGACTCCGGGCGAAGTATGGAAGCCAAAACGAGCACAGCGCCGCCGCTCCAAATCCGGCTAGCAGAAAGCCTCGCCACGTGCGTTTGTTTCTGAACACTACCACCGCGTAGCATAGGTGAGCCAACGCTACCGGGCCAAAGTAGTAATGCGTGAGCATGCCGGCCGCCAGCGAAAGCGCGTAGAGCGACCACGCCACGACGGCCCTCCGCCCCTGCGACCTGGCTCCCATCATTAGCAGCAGCGTGGAGGCCACGACAAGGAAAGTAAGCAGTGCGTACATTCTGACTTCGCGCGAGTAATGGATCAGAAACGGATTCACCGCCGCCAGCAGCGCAGCGGTTCCACCAAGCTGCCACGACCCCAACTTCGCCCCCAGTAGGGCCAAAGCCGCAACGGTAGCGACGCCGAAAATAATGGATTGCGTTCTGAGAAGCAGCTCAGCGTCTTCCAGCGCGGCCATTGGCTTGATGAGTAGGAAATAGAGAGGCGGCTTGACCTCCGTCACGACGCACTGGCGGAAAAGTTCGGCCGGTGGCTTTGAGGCCAAAATGACGCCCACGGACTCGTCGAACCATAGCCGGCTGCGGTCGAGGAACGAGAACCTCAACGCCGCTCCCAACAGGAGGGCGATTACGACCAAGGTGATTTTCCCGTGCCCCTCACCTGGCCGGCGCATTCCTGTCTCTCCTAAAACGGCCACGTTCGCTCAGCACGTCCCTGTAGAGTTGCTGCGTATCGGCGACCATTCGTTCAACGGAGAAGGATAATTCGGCAACGCGGCGAGCAGCTTTTCCGAGTTGCCCGGCCAGCGGGGGACTCCCGATCAGCCTCAAGGCCGCAGCGGCTGCCTTTTCTGCGTCCCCAGCTTCGACGAGCAGCCCGGTTTCGCCGGCCTTGATCGCCTCTACGTTCCCTCCCACCCGCGTGGCAACAACTGCCTTCGCCATGGCCATCGCCTCGAGCAGAGCGTTCGACATGCCCTCTGTTTGCGACAGCAGCATGAAGACGTCCAGGGACGCCAAGAGCGGCCGGACATCTTCCAGGCTTCCAGCAAAAAGAAGCCTTGCGTCCAGCCCCTCCGCGTGCGCCAGTTGTCGCATCTCCCTTTCCAGAGGTCCCGAACCCGCGATGACAAATCGCGCCTCCGGCAGCTTCCTCGACAAAATTGCGGCTGTTCGAATGAACACATCCACCGCTTTCATCGGCTTTAGATTCGCCACGGTTCCGATGAGCGGAACACTAGGGTCAATGGAGTTGGCGCTCCGGAAATCCGGCAGGCCGACAGATGGGTCCAAGTGACTCAGGTCGACGCCATTGTATATCACGCTTATTCTCGCGGCGGGAAAGCCTTCCGTCCTTGCGACGAAGTCCGCAACCGCATGCGAATTGGCCTCGATCCGGTGGACGAAGCGGTTTGCCAATCTGCTCGCCCATAGATATTTTCCTTGCGCGTGGGAGAATAGGTCGCGCCGGGAGGAAATCAGCGCGGGAGCCCTGCAGATGGCTGCCGTAAAGCCGCCGAAGAGATGCGCGCTCAAAAGGTAGCAGTGAAGTACGTCAACACCGGACTTCCTCACGATGCGAGCCAGCCTGACGGCCCCGGCGACTCCCTTCGCGTTGTATATCTTCCGTAAACCCAGGGAGAACACCGGGATGTCGGCCTGTTTCAACTCCTCGGCTAGCTCGCCCTCATACTGCAGGCAGCAGACCTGCGGATTGATCACTGACCGATCAAGGTGCGCAACCAGGGCTGAAAGGTGGCGTTGCGCTCCTGCTATGCAAAGCTTGTCAATGAGATACAGGACATTGATCGGCCTCATTCCTGGCGCTCTGCAGCTTCTGCCTGCAGGTCTTGTTCCGTGTACTCGCGCGCGCGCACGATCAACGCCGATAGTATCCAGAACTGGAACACGAGCTCGCTCGTATTGAGGCGTGAGCCGAAGAGGTTCGCCACTATCAGACCCACTAACCCCGCCACATAGCCCATTCCGAAAGCGCTGAGGAATCTGTCTGTGGAGCGTCTATAAACAAACAGGCCTTGGCGGAAAAGCGCGTACAGGATGTACAGGAAAATTAACAGTGCCGGGAGCCCCATCTCCGCAGCCACTTGCAGATAAGTGTTATGAGGATCCGGCCAGTCGAGTTCCGGCAGATACCGGCCAAGCTGCCATTTGAATTGCCCGAACCCGAGACCGATGAGGGGGTTATCACGAACCATTCGAAGGCCCGCTCTCCATACCTTGAGCCGGCTGACGGCGCTCGGATCAAGCCTCGGCGGCCCGGCACTTGGGGAGCTTTCCAGCACGGGATCCGGCCTTCGCCCCAGGGCCTGCACTGTCTGGCCCAGCCTCCCGACAAAAACTCCCGGAATCATCGCAGGGTAGGCGATCAACAGGATCATCACGGGAACGAGCGCGAAATAGAAGACTTTCCTGTTCCATAGATATATGAGAGCCAGGCCGCCCGCAGTGAAGGAAACCTTCCCTGCTCTGGAAAAAGTGAGAAGCAGCGATCGCCCGCACAACAGTATCGGGGGCAGCAACAGCCAGTATCGCCTTATACCGATGTTCGCAAGAAAAAAGGCGGCTATGTAGAACGTATAATACGAGAAGAACGCACCAAGTTGGTTTGGCTGGTCGCAAACCACCTCTATGCTGGACTCTCGGTAACTATGGAACGACCGCGAAAGGCCGCCCATATCCATGTAGAACTCCTTCACCCCCAAAATGCCGATCAGCGCGGTCGTTATGCACACAGCAACTACGATTTGCTTCAGCGTCTGGCGGGAGTCTACAGTATTGGCGAAGACGTAATACATGAACATCGGCAGAAGCCACCGCTTCAACGGGAACCCAAGCTGGCCTATGCTTGAGGCCCCCACCATGATCCCTCCCCTGATCAGAGCGGCGGAGCTTACGAAGCAGAAAACAACAAGAGGTATATCCACCGGCCTGCGCTTGTAAAGGGGCATATCCCGGAGCCGCGACTGGGACAGCCAGCCGATGAGGATGAATAGGACAAGCACGTTTGTCATGTTCAGCCCCGTTATCCTCCCGCCCAGGTCGCCGGGAAGAACTTTCTGGAACGGTGCATAGACCGCGAACAGAATCAGAATCTTTCGGAAATCATCGAGGACGAATTTGAAGCACATCAAAGACAGGGTGAAGAAAAGGCACAGCATCAAGATCGGCGGGAGATGTATCTTACGATATGGCGCGATCAGCGCCGCCAAGAACACCGCGACTGCGGCGGCGAAAAAATAGTTGAATTTCGAATGGAGCTCTTCTTCGGGAAATATTTCTGCAGTCAGGGGCATGCGCTTCCCTCAGAACCTGTCGGCAAGCTCCCCGTATATTGCCTCAAGTTTATCCGCGATCGGGCGGGGAGAGAAGAGCAAACGCGCCCTTTCCCCCGCACCCGCTCCCAGCGCCGCTCTCCTCTGGCCATCTCCGGCCAGCGCGGCCATTTGCTCCGCGAGCACTTCCGGATGCCTCGCCGGAACAAGAATGCCACACTTCCCGTCGAGCAGTACCTCTCGTGCCGATCCCACCTCAGTAGCAATTATCGGCTTGTTTGACAGTGCCGCTTCAATTATTGTGCGCCGCAGCCCCTCGGGAAGCGACGACGGCTCGACGACCACGTCACATGCTGCAAGAAGCTGACTTATGTCGCTGCGCCAGCCGGTGAAAAAAACCCGGTCGGAGATTCCCAGCTCCTCTCCAAGCCGTACGCATTTCTCTCGCAACCTGTCTCCTGAAGGGAGCGTTCCCCCCACAAGCAGGAACCGGGCCTGCGGCAACTCAGCCGCCAGATGCGCCGCCGCTCTAATGAAGTCGTCCTGTCCCTTGCCGGGTGAGAAGTTGCTGAAGACCCCGAAAACGAACGCGGAGTCAGGAATCCCAATTGATCTGCGAAGCTTCCGCGCATCCTCCGGAAGCACCTCTGGCAGCTCGTACATGTCGCGCACCAGAACAAGCTTCTGGGCAAGCCACGGGTAGTTATTTGAGTAGAAGCCCCGCGCAGATTCAGAGACGACCACGATTTTTCTGACAAGTCTTGCCGCCAAAAGCTCCGCCTTGCGAAGCGGCCTTATGGGCCGCTGATGCGAAATGGCGGGCACGTCCACAAGGGCGCTGGCGAGCACACCGGCAAGATTCGACGAGAGATCAGTGTTGAGATGAATGATCATCGCACGAGAACGTCTCGCCAGAAGGGCCAAACGTACAGCAAGCGGCAGCGCCCTTAGCAGAAACTCAGCCCCGAAAATCAGGTAGCGGGCGGCAAGTGGAAATCCACTCTCGCCCCTCCATTCCACTCCAGGACCAACGCGATGCACCGGGATGTTCACGTCGTCGAACAGCCGCGTTGTTGCGGAACGGTTGGTCATGGCGACGATCGCTTCGGTCTTGTCGGTGTCGAGACGGCGCAGCAGGGATGCCAGACTCTTGGCGGAGCCGCCCAGCCCGGATGACGGCTCGACGTAAAGAATTCTCACTTTCGACGATGCGCGCGATTCGGAGCATCGTTTCATTCCGCTTCCAGCAGCTCCTTAACCGCCGAGAAAACCTCCTCCGGCGAGATGGATTCCATGCAGTTCGGAACCACGTCGCAGTCCGTCCTGTAGCAGCACGTGCAGTCGAGGGGGGCGACGATCTTCTTTCCCTTGCCGAAGAGCTCAATCTCCGACGCAGACGTAGGCCCGAATAGCGCAACAACCTTCTTACCCAAAGCCACCGCGATGTGAAGCGCCAGCGTGTCGCCCGTGACCACAACGTCGCACAAATTGACCACAGCGCAGAAATTCCTGAGTTCGTGCTGGCCCGTATCTATAGCTCGGCCCACCTCCTTACTGAGCCGTCGGTTTTGCTCAGCCTCGAGGGGCCCGCCGAGCAGCAGCACCTGCGCCCCCAGCTCCTCGTCAAGTCTTTCCGCGAGAAGGCGGTACCCTTCGTAAGTCCACTTCTTCAACCGCCACCTTTGTCCGCAGCCCGTGTTGATCCCCACGACAGGTTCTCCGTCCGCAATCTTGAGCAGCTCGGCAAGCTGACTGGCGCGACCCAGTTCTTCTTCAGTCAGGATTAGCTGCGGCGCTAGTATCTCTCCCTCTAACTCGGCTATCTTGTAGACGTGCCCCTGATAAGATAGGCTGTTTTGCTTCTTCACGTCATCGAACACGCTCATTTCCAGCCACTTTCCGGCTTGGGGGTTCGCGGGAGTGACCTGCCCGGACGAATTGAGGCTGAAGCCCAGCTTCTTGCGGGCATTTGCCGCCGCTGCGAGCGCACAGCTCTCTAGCGACGTATCGAGATTTAGAACGAGAGAGAATTCGCAGGCGGTTACCAACGCCACAGCGGTCGAATTCAGCGCGATCAGCCTGTCTACGTGCGGATTATGCTCAAGCAGCGGCGCAGACTCCTCTTCTGTGATCCATGTGATATAGGCCTGGGGATACTTGTCTCGGAGCGCCGGGAGGACCGATGTGGTTCGAAGTACGTCCCCGGGCGCCGCCAGTTTTATCACGAGCACCTGGGAGTCAACTCGGTCGTAATGCGGGCAGGAATCGCAGTGCACGCCCTCGCTCTTGTGAGGCGCGCAGGGGCGGTCGCCTAAGTAGTGGCGGCAATCAAAGTTCACTTTCAACGGAGGCATCTGGTTTCCTCTTTTCCGATCCGCCTATCTGGAATATCCACGCCTGGGCCTCGGGGACTCCCACAACGGCCAGAAGCTCGAATTCAGGAAATTCCTCCGGGGTCGTTATCAAACGGTCCACGAAGAACTTCCTTTTGCCGATGCCCCATCTGAAGCCTCTTTCCCCCACAACCAGGAGGTCCGCTCGACTGTTCAGAATGAGATCTGGGAGTTCGCGTAGCCCTGCATCAGGCATCATAATGTATTCGGCCCCTGCATAAAAGCTCGGCCACCGAAAGCTCGCCATCACGCGAGGGGAGGGCGCTTCTTGAAAGTGATCCTTTATCCAGAGTCCGGCGAGTTTGTATTCGAGAGGTTCCTCGTATGGGTTCCGGCGGACGGGATAGGTGAGCGGCTTGAGAAAGGAGACGAAGACCAGCGCGACAACGGCTGCGGTAAGGGCGGTGCTCCGCACTCTGGAAGCCCTGCCGCTTCGGCCGAAGCTGATCTGCGCCCACTCTGCGGCCAGGCCCACGCCCAGCGCCATCCAGATCGTCAACGCGGGGACGAATACGGTCATCTGCCGCTCCCGCATATGAACCGTGCAATAGCACAGGAGCGAATAGAAGAAAAAGGAGAGCAGGAAAACGTGCGCCCCCCTTCTTTCC
>CAZUUK010000012.1:36622-56805 GCA_964622675.1 uncultured Planctomycetota bacterium
GCCCACGGCGAGGAACGGTAAGTACCAGATGCCCTCCGGCCGAGTAAGGGTGGCAAGGCCAAGCACGGGGCCGCACAAGATGAGAGAAAGCCAATGCCGCTTCGCGAAAGCGTTCCACGCCAGTAACAGGAAGACCATGACAAAAAGGCAGTACAGGATCTCAGTCAAGGGATAAGTCGAGTATCTGACGTGCGGCTCGTGGAACGACAGCAGAACGGAGGAGATGACGGCCACACGTGCTCCAAAGAGACTCCGCGCAAGAAAGTAACCCGGGATAAGCGTAAGTGCTCCGGCCAAAGCGGACACGAGCGCTCCCGCCGTTTCCACGCTTGCGCCCAGCCGCGCCACCGCAGCCGCCGCCAGCGGGAAGATGGGAGGCGCGTATGCATCAAACCCCTTTGACCAGTTACCGGCGGCGATCTCTCGCGAGAGGCTCAGGTAAAACGTTGAATCGTGTTGCACAACCCGCTGGTACTTGATCAGGTAGACGCGCAGCGCCAGCGCGAAGAGGAAAATCGCCGCGAGTGCAGCAAGCTCTCCCTTTCCGACGCCTCTCCTCTGAGCGCCTGATCGCGTCTCCCTAATCTCACTCATGCCTTACGGAATCCTCGTACAATTCAATCGTTCTCGTTACCGTATCGGCTGCGCGGATACCCGCCGCGGTCTTCCTGCCCTCTCCCCCCATCTTCTGCGCAAACGCGGGGTCTGAAAGCAGCAGCCGCAGTCTATCCGCAAGCGTGCTTGGATCATTCGGTTCAACGAGAAATCCGTTCTCACCATCGCGTATGAACTCGGCCGGCCCTCCTACGCTGGTGGCGATCACAGGTACTCCCGTTTGCATCGCCTCGATGTACGTAAGCCCGTAGGCTTCCACCAGTGAAGGCATGGCGTAAACGCGAGCAACGGAGAGATGCTCCTGCACGCGCTCGTGCG
The DNA here is from genome assembly GCA_964622675.1 of uncultured Planctomycetota bacterium. GTDB lineage: Bacteria > Planctomycetota > DG-23 > CAZBND01 > CAZBND01 > CAZUUK01. Next base: position 37,556 of record CAZUUK010000012.1, read on the forward strand.
GCAGCCAGCCGAGGAACTTCACCATATTTCGCAGCCCCAGTCGCCGAGCGAGTCGTTCCAGTCTTTTCCCCATCCTGTCCTCCCCGATCACTCGGAGCTCCAACTCCGGGAAATCCTGTCGGATGGCGGATACGGCGCGGAGAAGAGCCGGCAGCCCCTTCCTCTGGAAGTTCGCACCGGCGAAGACTATGACCTGCTTATTCACCGTCCGCCTGGGAGACTCGAAATCGCGTTCCGGCAGGCCTATCGGGACAACTTCCAGCCGCTTGCGATCCACTCCGTAGAAGCGCGAGATGTTGTCGGCGACGAACCTAGTATTGCAGATTCCTAGATTCAATTTGCGGATCGCTATTCGCTCCAGTTGCTTCTCGATATTGTAGTAGACGATGCGAATCGGCCAGTCGTAATACTTGTTTATATACCTGAAAGGATTGAGGCTCGACATCGCCGAGTAGCAGTCGTGTATCGTCCCGATTATGGGACGGAAAGGCGGAGCCATCAACGCTTCTCTTGCGTCGGCAAAATGGACGACGTCCGGCGAGGAGTCCCGCAGCAAGCTTCCCAAAATTGCCGAATACGAACGGGAAAGCGAAAGCCAGTGGTTCTTGGTGGGGTCGAATCGTGCAGTGGAGGCAGCAAGCGCCCTGAGGCCGGGGTGCGGCGAAGGTAGCTCCGAAGATGGGCCGGCCAGGGTGACGCGATGCCCGCGCTCAAGCAGACCTTCGACGATGATTCGCGCGTAGGTGCCCACCCCCGTTCTTGTTCGCGCATATTGCTGTGTCAGGAACACGATGTGCATCGTCCCTCCGCTTCCTCTCCCGGAAGGAAACGCTCCAGTATCCCGTAAATCTGATCGAGGCGCGCCTCCCACGAGCACGACTTCGACATGCGGATTCTCCGCTCCTTCGCGGCGGGCGGCTCGGAGTTAAGCGCGCGTCTAACTGCTTCCACCCCCTGGCTTTCATCCTCGTAGAAGTACACCGCCTCAGTGTAATCCAAAAGCTCCGGAAGCCGAGGAGCGACGATCGGCTTTCCCATGGCCAGGTATTCAAAGAACTTGAGAGGACTCACTGCCCGGGTCACCTCCTCATTCAGGAACGGCACCAGACACGCGTCGAACCCCGCCAGATACCTTGGCACTTCTTCCTTGGACTTCAGGCCGAGGAAGTAAACGTTACTGAGTCTCTTGAGCCTCCGCATGGCGGAGCCTGCGCGAATTCTCGGTTCCACGTATCCTACGAAAACGAAGCTTACGTCCGGCAGCGTTCTCGCCAGGTGCGCGAGGAGTGAATAGTCTATCCATTCAGCCAGGCTTCCTGCGTACCCGACCCGCGGCCTCGGGATGTCACGCAGCTCCGCGGCCGGCGCCAGGCGTCGCGATTCCTCGAATAGCGATATGTCGGCGCCGTTGGGAACGTAAAAGGTGTTCGGGTTTATCCTGGCCAGCCTGTCGCGAAGGGTAGTAGCAGATGCCAGCACCACGTTGCACCTTCGGGCGAGTTCCTCCTCCTGCTTCCTGATCAGGCTCTCGGAAGCCAGCTTGAAAGGCATCTTGCTCCACTCATCAACGCAGTGGTATATGGACAGCACCTCACCAAGCGAGCCGACCAGCGCACCGCTTTGGAAAAGGAACGACCAGAGCACGATCCTGTCAAACCTGAGCGCCCTTACCGCCGGGAGGACAGCGCTTTTGAGCACCCTTTGGTTTGCAAGCCCGAGCAGCCGCGTCCGGAGCCTCAGGGGCAGCCTGGGAGGAGGGGTCAGGACATGCAAGCCGTCCTGGACCCGCCGAAGCCTGCCGAGCGGTGCGACGGGCCAGCGCCGTCCTACAACCCCCAGCGCGAGTTTCTGAAAAGAATAATTGGCCTCAACATACAGAACCCGATTTCGCTTTGCCGCTCGGCATGCAAGGTTCTGAAACGTTCCCCACCACCGGTCATGATACATCTGCGGCGCGAGCATTATGATGTCGTATCCGCTTAGCGCTTTTGGGCTCCTCACTTCACCGCCTTCCATGCCACGAATTCCCGGACGAACGGCAAAAGCGTGTAGATCAGCCAGTGTGCTGCGTGTTTGGGCCGCGGAGAAATCATCCAGTTCTCCTTGAGATACGAAACCTTTACTTGGCTGAAATGCTTTCCGATCAACCGCTTCATCTTCCAAACCACGAATCGGCGTTCCCGGAACGGGAAATCCCGCGGATACATCCACTTGCCCCGCAATTCTCCCAGCCGCTTCGCCACAGTAACGGGCAGAAGGGTCCTCTTGTCGAGCGCTAACGCGCTTCTGTCTATGAAGAGTGCTTTGCCGCCTTTTCTCAACACCCGCGCCACCTCATTGACTGCTCGTTCTGGATTAGGAATGTGCTGGAGCACCTCAGCGCAAACGGCGAAGTCAAATGAGCCATCGCGGAAGGGGAGGGTGGTTGCCGAAGCCAGCGCCAGAACGAGACCGCGAATTCGCCTGGCGCGCGCCAGCATCTCAGAGGAGGGATCCACGCCGAAGACGAAAGCGCCTCTCCCCAGGAGATGCTCCGCGAGGCGCCCTTTCCCGCAGCCCACGTCAATCAGCCGCTTCCCCGATACGCTTCCGAAGAATTCCAGCGCCGCCGCGACCCGGAAATCATCCGCCGTAGTTGACAGCGGCAAGTACGGCGCGTCGCGCATGCGGTCAAACTGCCGGGCGATGAGATGCTCGAGCACATCATCTGAGCGCTGGAAGCCTGGTGGGCTAGAAGAGCTCATCCGCAAGTTCCTCTGCGTTTGCCGTCCGGGTCGCATAGGAGTGGAGCGCGTGAGCTGCAAACAGCGTTCCCCACGTAGTTATCGCGGCGAAGCGCGGTTTGACCAGCGGAAGCGCAAGGCGGCCGGAGAGGAATCCCCCGTGGCAACTGGGCTCGGACTCTTTACGGATCTGCAGCGGAAGGATGAACTCAAACGCTGCTTCCGCTGCCCGAAGGTGATTCTCGTTGCCTCCAGCAGGGTAGCGGATGAGGAACAGCCTCGCCGCCTGAGCCGTCGCGTCCAGGGCAAGCCTCTGCACGGATCTGAACTTGTTGTAATCTCTCAGCATTCCGCCGGTCCTCGTCTGGTGCGAAAGCAGCCAGTCGGCGGCTGATTCAAAAGCGGCCAATGCGCGGCGATCACCGGTCTTGAAGTGAAGGAAGCACGCCGCCTCGGCAGCATAGCAATGCGCGTGAGTGAACACCCATTTTCGCTTGGGCGTAACCGGGAAAAATCCGGCGGGCGGCTGAAAGGACAACGCATAGCTCACTGCCTTGTGCGCAGCAAGGAGATACCGGGGGTCCGATGTGGCCTCGAAAAATCTCAGGAACGCAATTGCCGCTTTAGAGTGTATCGGCGAGCCGTCGCTGCAAAAGGAGTTGACGAATACCTGTGGGTCAAATCTGCGGCGAGACGCGTCGAAACCGGCCCTGAACGATCCGTCAGGTTTGTGTGCTTGCTCGACCAGCCATTTGGCTGCCGACTCGGCGGACTTGAGCCACTTTTCGTCTTTCGTCTCAACGTACAGCTCACTCAGAGCGGCGAGGCAAATCGCGGTGTCGAACGAGAAGTACCACTTGCTCGGTTCTCTCTGGGGAAAGCTTACCGTGTGTGGGAAGGCGCCGGCCTGAGGACCTTCTTTCGCCTGGATCGAGATCAGGTACTCGCCCACGTGCTTTGCATATTCCACAAAGGAGGGGTCCTTCCGCCATTTCTTGAGCCTCAAGAAGAACGTTAACGCGTAACCGGCCATCTCGGTATAGGCGTGGCGCCACGTGCGGCGCCGCAGGTCGTAGCCCCAGGCGATGCTTCCCGGGGCGGCGTGCGTGTCGTCAGGGGTGCCGAAAACACCCGACTTGGACAGCCATTCCTGGGCCAAAAGGAAGGCTCTCTCGGCCCTTCGCTGAAGCTCGGCGCTTCTTTCGTTATTTCCCTTTGAGCCAGGCATATTGGTATCTCAGCACTGCAATCCAGGAAACCGTTCTAAGTGCAGCCATCAGGCCCAGAAAAATCAATATGGAGTCGATGCCAAGGTAACGATGGAGCGGCAGGAAAAGAACTGCGGAAAGGGCCAGAAGCTCGCAGTCGTTGTAGTGAAAAAAGTAGAACAACCTCCCCGGCAGTCGCTGTTCCTTGTCCGACCGCATTGCTTTCTTCCATCCGTCTTCCCGTATAGTGCGGGATGTCTTTTCGATGAAGCCGGATATGAGGAAAACCTGGCTGCTGACCATCGCCGCGATTATCAGATAGATTGGAAGAAGGCTTCCCGTACGGCGATACACGCCGAGAGCCGCCGCAAAACCCAGCAGACCGTCCGTCCTTCCGAAGATCGCATCGGCTACCATCTCCGTCCACGCCCCGAATTGGCTCGACTTCCCTTTCAGCGTCGCAAGATCCCCGTCCATGTGGTCCATGATGTCCCACATGATTACGCACCCGGCGGCGAGCACCAGATACGCATACGTGCCGCGGCTGAGCGCGTACATCGCCGCTGCCATAACGACCATTCGCGCGATGGTTATTTGGTTTGGGGTTACCGGCGTTCTCGCCAAAGGGCGCACCAGTACCCCCGAAACAGTTCTGTAAATGTATTCGCCGGGATCATTTGACCGAAGTTTTATGATGAACCGATTTCTCTTCATTGAGACCCTTTCTCGCCTACAAGGATCGCCATCTTCATGTCGATCATGCAGTCGTTATCGGTCTCGATCATGTCGTAAGCTTTCTTGAAATAGGGCATGGCGTCCGCATGCATCCGGAAGATCTCTTCCTGAGTTTCCTCGGGCAGGCCGCTGTTGGCAAGCCAGTTGCGCACGCTCATGTGCTTGAGGACCACCGTCTGAAGTTGAACGTTAATGAATCCGGCTCGCCCCAGCAGAGCATGGAGATCATCCTCGAGAAAGGTGACTCTCTCTTCCTTCAGCCGGAATATCCGCGTGTAGTCTTCCTTCACCTCTCTGCAGGGGGGAACGCCTTCGGAAAGGATCATCTTCCCCCCTCTCTTCAGAACCCTGTGGCACTCGGCCATCGCCTCGTCGCTTCTCTCCAGGATGTGATGGAATACCATCCTCGCCGTGACCTTGTCGAAGACCCCGTCGTGGAAGAACGGCTCCCGGATGTCCCTGAGCACGAAATACTTGTTCCCGTTCCAGTTGCTGCTCCGAAGCATGTCCTGCGACATGTCCAGCCCGATTACCTGTCTGACTAGCGGAGCCAGGGCATGTGCGACTATGCCTGTCCCCGTTCCCACGTCGAGGATGACGTCTGTCTTCTGAAAATCGCCGGCTCTGATGAACGCCTGAAGGTACTCCTCGCGCTTTGCCCACTCGAGGTTGTTGTAGGAGCGGGCCCTCGTCCTCCAGTATTCGGTTTCTTTCTTCTCAGTCATTTTCGAGCGGACATCCTTTTCCGGACCAGGCGGGCTGAGATTATATCGCAAAAAGAGGTCACGATGCGCAAATAAGCCAGCAGGAGTCCGGCAGCCCTCCCTCGCACTATCGAAGCGGCGAAGTTCGACAGTTCCAGCGGGATTCTCAGAACGAGCCAGTGAACCGGAAAGTTCTTCAGCATGAAACGAAGCCGCCCGTGCTGATAGGCAAGCTGTGACCTAACCCCTCCCAGCTTCGCGAATGATCGCGAGCAATGGTGAGTTATTGCTGCGCTCGGCTCGTAAAGCACCTTATATCCGGCGTGCTTCAACCGGAAGCACAAATCCGCTTCCTCTCCATATCCGGGCGAAAACCCCTCATCGAATCCGCCTGCTTCCTCGACGGCCGAGCGTCTCAAAATATAGCCGGTATTCGGATAGTCTATCTCTCTGGGCTGATCGGCGGCCATGTTTCTCTTGCCGATCGCGTTCACGGCGAACGGTGAGAAATACGCGCCGGTGTTTTCAACTTCGCCGGAAGGATACAGCGTCTTGGAGCCGACGGCCGCGATCCTCTCATCGCGAGAGATTGTGAAAACCAGCGCCCGAAGCCAGTCGCTGCCCACTTCCGTGTCGTTATTCAGCTCTACGACGAACTCGGACGAGGCGGCGGCTATACCCTTGTTTAAACCCCGGACGAAGCCCTCATTCTTCGAGTTCCTGATCAATTTTGCGGTTGGAAATTCCTTTCTGACCATCTCCGGCGAGCCGTCGTTGCTTCCGTTATCAACTACAATCACCTCGAAATCTACCGCCCAGGTGTCCGCGAAAATAGAACGAAGACAATTGCGCAGCAATTCGCGCTCGTTCCAGTTCACGATGATTATTGAAACCATGGGCTCGGACAAGCGCCTTCCTCCGCATCTAAACGTCCCGTGGGCCCTCGCTGCCGCGCTGAAGCACGAAGCCCAGATTCATGAACGCCTTGTACCTCAAATGCCCCGCGATCATAGGGAGCCGAAACAGAGCGTTAAACGGGCGCGTAAGCGCGTACCTCTTGGTGAAGTGAAAGACCTCTCGCACCTCCCATGGTGTTCTCTTGACGAGCTCAAGCCATTTCGATTGGCTGAGCCATCTCTCGTCGCCTCTTGCGTCAGGATCGCCCTTCCCATTAACCGGGACGGCGAAAACTACAACATTCGCCACCCGATAGGCTTCTTTTAAGGCGGCTGCTATCTGCCCGTCTGAGAAGTGTTCCAGCACGCCGTGGTGAAATATGGTTCGAAAGGTAGAATCGCCAAACGGCAATCTGAAGACGTCCCCTCGAACCAGCGGCACTTCAGCCCGCAGCCGGCGCAAGTTCTCGCGCGCGTAGCTCACAACTTCGGCGTCGTTGTCCATCACCACTGCTCTGTAGCCCAGACTCGAGAGAAAGACTGAATGAAATGCGGTGCCGCAGCCGCTTTCCAACACAGGCGAACCGACGGGCGTCACATCAATAATGCGGCGAAGGAAAGGCATCACCGCTTCCAGCTCCGCCGCGAAAAACGCCTGCAGCGACTCATGCCGGGAAGCCTTTCGCTGAAACGTGTCTCTCACCCACTCAACACCCGGGTTCTCGGACTTGGGCTGCCGTCTCTTAACCCGCGATAGCCTCCGCGCATTGCCAAACCATCGCCGCATCAGATAAACCCTCGTGCCAAAAGGGATCTTCCGCCTGAAGAGGATGTTCTTCACCAGGTATCTCACGCTTCCCAGCACCTCGTACGGAGCCCTGAAGGCCAGCTCTTGAATGTCCGCCGGCGTCAGCCCGCAAACGGATATCGGCGGCCGGGACGGGTCGGTGTACGGATTGTATCTGTCCCAGGCGTATTTGATCCCCTCGGGCACGAGGGAATACACCTCGGAGCCGGGGAAGGGCAGGAGCATCGAGAACGAAGGGAAGTCAGGGAGCAGCTTCCTGGCGAAATCCACCGTCTTCCGAGCCGTCTCGCGCGTTTCGCCCGGATGACCTATTATGAAGAATCCCGTCGTCAGGAGCCCCGCTTTCCTGGCTGACCTAAAGGCCCGCTCAACTTGCTCGGTCGTGATGTCCTTCTTGATCCTGTTCAGCACCTCGTCGTCGCCCGATTCGACGCCGAACTCCACCAGGTAGCAGCCGTGAGCCTTCAAATCTGTAAGAAGCGCCCCGCCGACGTTTCTAACGCGGGTAAGGCAGCGCCACGGCAGGCGGACATGCTCTCGTCCAAGTTCTGATAGAAATCCCTGAACGAACTTCTTGTTCGACAGGAATAGGTCGTCAACGAACTGGATTTCGTCAACGCCGAACTTTTCAGTCTGCCACTTCATTTCGTTAACGACGTGTCCTGGCGAGCGCTGGCGGTAGGTTTCTCCGAAGGTCCCGCGGTAGCAGAACGTGCAGCGCCCCGGGCAGCCGCGGGACGAAATGATCACCCCCGGCCTCTTGCCCACCTCGCCGCCCCTCCGCCCGTAGCGCTGCCCGTTGCTCCACGCAAGGTCCAGCGCCGGGAAAGGAAGCGAATCCAGATCCGAGATCAACTCCCGCCCCGGCGTCTTCATTACGCCGCCGTCACGGCGAAACGCAAGTCCTCTAACCTCCTGGAGAGACTTGCCTGCTTCCAGCGCCTCTATGATTTCGGGGAAGGTCAGCTCGCCTTCGCCGATGACGACGGCATCAAGCTCGCGGCATTCGGCGAGCGTTCTTTCGGGAAGTGCCGTGGCGTGGGGCCCGCCGGCGACTATCGTCGTCTGCGGTAGCTCCTCCTTGAGCCGCGCCGCGAACCGGTACTGCTTCCTCACCCACACCGTGTAAAGGGAAAGGCCGACCACCTCCGGCCGGAGTGAGCGTGCCAGCTTCAACGCTCCATCGAGGCTCGCGTCCGCGGCGGCCGCATCGTAGAAATGGATGTCCGAATATCCGCGCTCGCGCAGAACCGAGGCCATATAAAGCGGCCCCAGGGGCGGGAACTCGTTCGGCGCCTCACGGCAGGGAGGATTTACGAGAAGTATTCTCATAGCGGCACTTCCCGTCGGCGTCCGGCGAATCTCCCGCGCGCCCATTTGGCAACCCACCTCAGCTCCTTCGTCTTCATAGTAGCCAGTGCGGCGACGTAGCACAACGGGATGAACACAAGTGAAAATCCAGTCGCGGCTGCGGGAACCTTAATGAACCTCACAAGCCATCCCGCGGCCGCGCCTGCGATAAGTGCCGCCGCAGCACATTTCCCCCCGAGGAGCAGCGTCTCCTTTGCCGGCGGTCTGTCCAGATTCAGGTACAGAAGAATACCCAGGTACAGGCTGCCCGGCACAGTCGCAAGCGACGTAGCCAGCGCCAGGCCGCGCAGGCCCATCGGCCGGTACAGAATAACGTCCAGCACGATGTTCAAGCCGACGCTCGTGCAGATCACGAACGCAAGGGTTCCCAGGCGTCTTGTGGCGTAGTAGCCGGAAATGACCACCTGGGCGAACGACCAGACGATTAGTGCGACAATCAGAAAGGCGAAGACCGAGGCAATTTCGTGCGCGGTCTCGGCCGGGATCGCCTCCCCTTCGTACAGCAGAGAGAAAATGGGTCCGCGTGCGAAGTACAGAAAAGCGCTGACGGGAAATATGAAGAACGTGACCATCTTTATGCCGAACAGGAAGTTCTTTCCGAACTCCGCTTTGTCCTCCAGCGCCGCTCGCTTCGAGAAATCCGCGTAAAGGGGCAGCCCCAGCGAAAGGAAAACGAGCCCCGGCACGGCAACCACGATTCTGCTCGCGTATTCCAGAATCGCTATCCTCCCCGGCCCCAGAAGCGACGCAAAGAACCTGTCCGTAATCAGGTTGATCTGGTTGGCCGCCGCAACGGTTGAAATCACTATCGCCAGGACTGCGGTCTCCCTAAGGCTTTCCAGCGGGAAGCCGAGGGTGACGCTGTACCTTGCTCCGGGCTTCTTCAGAAGCGCGCGTACTAAAAGGCCAAGGGAGATGATCAGAGAAACCGCCGAGGACGCAACAAACACGTATGCGCCCAGCCGTTTCCCGCCGATCGCTACTCCAGCAAGAACTAACCCAGCCTCGATCAGAGCCGCCGAGGCGGGAAGCGCAAACGATTCGTACGCGTTCAGCAGCGTCGAAAGGCAGACGATAAGGCTCCGCAATATCAACATCCCGAAGAGGAGCCGGGTTATGTTCACGCACAACGTCTTGTGTGCGGCCGGGAAACCCGGGGCTATCAGGTCAACCATCCTCGGTGCGAGGAGCACTCCTATGGCGCCGACCGCAAGCAGTGAAAGGATCGCGCCGTTGACGAACGAACTGGCGTACCGCCACGCCTCCGCGTCACCCCGCCTGTACCTGTATTCACAGAAGATCGGCAGGAGCGTTGAGCGAAGGGCGCCGGTCAGGAACAGGTTTCCCACCAGCGCCGGTATGCTCAGAGCAACCACGTACGCTTCCCAATCCCGCGACTGACCGAACACTCTGGATATCAGGATCAACGTGCCCAGGGACAGGATTTGTGCGGAGAGGTTTATCCCGAAAAGGGCGGAGGAGGTGGTTGCTATGCGGAACCTGTCTGTCTTCCCGGGGCTTGCTCCCTCAGGCGGCTCTCCCATCTCAGAAGGCAAGTGGCCGTTCCCAATCTTAGGTTCCGAGGACATACCTGGCCACTTCTTGAGCGATTCGTTGCGCCGCCTTCCCATCGCCGAACACGGAGCCTTGCGCCGTCATTCGTTCGTATTGTGAAGGATCATCCAAAAGCCTTCCCACTTCCAGCTTCAGCCTCTCCCCGTCGGTCCCGACGAGAATGGATGTTCCCGCCTGGACGGCCTCCCCTCGCTCGGTGAATTCCCGGACGACCAGAGTCGGCTTGCCCAGAATGGGAGCCTCCTCCTGAATGCCTCCGGAATCAGTAATGATCAAGTATGACCTGGCCATGAGCTGCACGAAACGCCCATAAGGTAGTGGCTCGACCAGGAAGGCTCTCTCTATCTTTCCCAGCATCTCTTGCGCTTCGCGCTGAACCGCGGGGTTCGGGTGAACGGGGAAAACCACCTCAATATCCTCTCTCTCGGCGAGAAGTTCTGCCAGCGCGGAAAGGATCCCCCTGAGAGGTGCTCCGAAGCTCTCCCTTCGGTGAAGCGTCAAAAGCAGGGCGCGCCGCGGCGAGTCGCTTCGCTCGCGCATGTCTGCTGAACCCTCTTGCGAACTCATTATCCACTGCAGCGCATCAACTACAGTGTTTCCGGTGAGGTGGACCCTCTCCTCGGGGACCCCTTCACGCAGGAGATTCTCCCTCGCCTGCTCGGTCGGGGCGAAGTGGAAGTCGGAAACGGTCGTGACCAGCCGCCGGTTCATCTCCTCGGGGAAAGGCGCGTACTTGTCCGGTGTTCTCAGTCCGGCTTCGACATGCCCGACAGGGACCCGGCAATAGTAAGCTGCCAGGGCGCCCGCTAGCGTTGACGTAGTGTCTCCTTGAACGATTACGAAGGCGGGCTGGCGTTCGGATAGTAGTTGAGTTAAGGCCACCGATGATCGCGCCAGAAATTCCCACGGCTGCTGGTTGTGCTCCATGAGCTGGAGATCAAAGTCCGGCTCAATCCCAATCAGTCTGAGCACCTGGTCGGTCAGCTCCTTATGCTGCCCTGTGGAAATCACCGTCGGCACAGTCTCAGGGAGCTTCTCCAGCTCTCTGATGACCGGGAACAGCTTTATGGCCTCAGGCCTGGTGCCGAAGATGACCGCAATCTCGCGGGTCTTCACGGTCTCCCTCTTTGAATGCTCTCGAGTACGCCGAATAATTCCTTCCCCAGTATGCCTTGAGACGCGCGCTCAAGAAAGACCCTGTGTCCATTTCTGGCAAGCTTTTTTCTGAGAGCTGCATCGGCGAGTAACCCCGCGATAGCACTCGCCAGGGCTTGCGGCGAACCGCGCTCGCAAAGAAGGGCCGATTCCCCGGACCGAAGTAGCTCCCTCGCCGCAGGCGTGGACGCGGTGATCACGGGCCTGCCTGCCGAAAGTGCCTGAAAAACCTTGTTGGGTATCACACGTGCCGCCTTTGGCGTCGTGCCGAAAATCCCCAGGACAATGGCGGCTGCTCGCAGATGTTCGACAAGGGACTCATAAGGAACCCAATCTATCCATGATACGTTCGAGCAGCCCAGCTCCTCCGCCAGCTTGCGCATCTGCGGGTACGTCTGACCTTTCCCGATTATGGTGAAGTGTGCTTTGTCTCTCAGCAGGGCCGCAGCGCGCAGTATCGCGTCTATCCCATGCAGCGGAATGAACTGCCCGTAGAAGAGAACCTTACGCTCATTCCGTTGGGCGGCGGACTCTGGCCCCGGCGCAAAAAGCCCTTCCTCCGCCCCGACGAATGCCCGCGCAAATCGCTTCCGGCGCAGTCCCAGTTCGCGTTTGAAGAACCTGCCTTGGGCAAGCGTGTCGGTTATGACGATGTCCGCCAGCGAGCAAGAAAATCTGTCAATCAGGAGAAGCAGCCGCGCCAAAAGACTTGACCGCTGCACGAGGCAGCGGTCCAGAACGACCGTGTCGTACAGAGACAGGAACGGGTCGAATGCCAGCCGGCGCCCAGTGATGCGGGTTAAAAGCCACGCAAGCGGCACGTCTAATTGCCCCAGGTAAGCCACTATCACGACGTCATGCGTTCCGGCCGCCATGTACAGAAGCGGCAGCAGAAGGTACGCGAGAACAAGTCGCAGCGCGATTATCGGGGCATCTCGGACGGGTGATATCTGCGTCTTATCCAGGACGCCGCGCCAGACCGGGAAGTGGCACTGAATCACCTCCGCTCCTTGTGCGCGAAGGGCGGCCATGAGAATGCGGTTACGCGGTTTCCCCAGATCGTAAGTGCCGAAGTAGCAAACTCGCACCGGCCGGCGGGGACAATTCATCTCACTCCTCGCGCAGAAGCTTTACCATCATATCCGCCAGGAGCGCGATGACCCCGATGAGAATGCTGCCGACGAACAACATGACGTCCGATTCTTTGACCTTGTGCAGAAAGTACGCGTCGTAGCAAGTCCGCACAACAGCCACCGTGAAAAGGAAAAACGCCGCCGGCCCAAGTATCTTGAGCGGCTTGAAGTACATAACCGTCCGGAACACAAGCAAAAAATAGTTCATCGTGTCGTGAATGGGGTGGAACGTGGAGCGGCCCTTCCGCGGATAGTAGTCAATGGGTACGTACTTGACGTCGTAATTATGGTTCAGGAAGCAAATCGTGATCGTGCTCACCCAGGAATGCCCCTCGGGGAGGAACTTGAAGAACTTCACGGCCAGGTCCTTCTTGAAAGCGCGGAAGCCGGAATTGAGATCAGGGATGCGGAAGGTCGTTATGTATTCCGCCAGCTTCCTGATTAACAGCTTCGCTATGCGCCGCGGAATGGGTAGCGACCCGGCTTCCCTCTTCCTCGCACCTATCACCATGTCATAGCGGTCCATGTATTCCAAAAGCTTCGGTATGTCCCCGTTAGGATACGTGCCGTCTCCGTCGGTCATCACGACCACGTCTCCCCGGGCTTCTCTCAAAGCGGTCTTGCGCGCAGCTCCCACTCCCTTGTTCCTCACATGCTGGATAAGCCTTACCCAACTCCTTGACCTCACTATTTCTGCCGTCCGATCCTTCGAGCCGTCGTCTACGACGATCACCTCGTAACGATAAGGCGAGGCATCCATCACTTCTTTGACCGTATCGAGGTCCGATCCTATCGCGGCTTCCTCGTTGTAGGCCGGGATCGCGATGGTCACAAACAAGTCTTCTTTCCTATCAGGTTGCGGCTCTTTCATATCCCTTTTTCATCTGAAGGTAACGCGCAAACGGTCGGCAACCTATCCCCAGGTCGCCCTGATCGGGCAGGCAGACGCAGCGGCCAGCCGTCTCTTCGGGCCAGCCGGGACGGGGCGCACTTCACTCGCCTCGTTCCTCGCGGCTGTAATACTGCCGGTAGTAATAGTCGTGGTAGTACTGGTAGCGATAAAGGTACCTGGGGATATAGAAACGCACGTGGTTGAGAATCAATCCGAGCAGTCGTACGTCGGCCTGCTCCAGTATGTTCCTGCCGTGCTCGACCGATTCGCGCTGCGTCACACCTGCCCTTACCACCAGCGCCACACCCCCCATACGGGCCCCCAGCACACACGGGTCAGTTGTCGAAAGCAGCGGCGTTGTGTCACAAACGACGTAATCGAACGACGCAGTCAGCAACGACGCCAGCTCACCCATTGCCGGCACGTCCAACATTTCCGTGGCGCTTGAGTGTCCGGTCCGCACGGGCAGAGCCACCAGGTTATCCTTCTCGGAGTAAACCAGAGCATCTTTAACGTCGGCTTCGCCGGAGAGCACATCCTCCAGCCCCACCTCTGGTTTAAGAGAAAGGAATTCCTTTACCTTGGGACGTCGTAGGTCTCCGTCGAAGAGGAGGACCTTTCTGTGACGCGCCTTGGCGAGAAACCGCGCCAGATTGATGGCTGTCGTCGTTTTTCCTTCGCCGTGGTGACAGCTTGAAATCGCGACGGAGTTAACTCCTTCCCTCGCCTTTAAGGTCAACAGGTTCGTTCGCAGCGCGCGGAATTCCTCCGCAACCTGTGTGCCGGGGATGACTTCCATGTGCTTGGTGATGTCGAATTTCGAAACCTTGCGTGCTTCTGCAATCAGGTCGCGGGGCCGAACGCGCGGTTCCGCGGGTTCGCTCGTGGGAATAGCCGCAGTCTGCGTGGCACCCTTGACCTTGCCGCCGAAAACCTGATCAACCAAGCTCATTCCGCTTCTCCCAATGGCTCTTCCACGATGATGTAGTTGGCCGCTCGCACCTCCGGGGCTGGCGAGGCAGCAGCCGGTCCTATCTCCACCCCTGGCGTGGGAGTGGCAGCCAGCGGCCTTTCCGTGAACACGCTTTCTCCGCGCCCGCCCAGAAGCTTCCTCCCGGCAGGGGTAACGGCCACAACGCCGGCGATGGCTACGATAAGAACAACAATAACCCAGATCGGCCACCCGGTAAGGCGAAACCTCGCCGATATCTCCTTCCTCTGCATCCCCAGCTCCGGGATCGCTCCAAGGATGGGAATGTCTAGATACCTCTGCGCGTCCTCTAAACCCTTTATGGAGTGGTCAGTGTACTCAAGGAAGAAAACAGTTGCCCCTGAGGAGAACATACCCACCAGAAAGCCTAGGATCAGATACAGGCGCTTGTCTGGCCGTACGGGCTTGAAGGGAAGTTTGGCTTGGCCGTAAACCCGGAACCGCGTCCCCTTTTCCTCGATCTCAAGCTGACGGTTGATCCGCGCTTGTTCCAGGCGTGCGCGGTACATCGACAGTGTCTTCCTCTTCTCCAGGTAATCGATTCTAAGTTCCTCGAGGTCCAGTTCGCGCTTGGGGACCTCACGGATCTTTTGCCGGTAGAGGATCGACCGAGCCGTTAGCGCCTCCTGTCGGGCTAGCGACGCCGGAAGTTCGGCTTCTTGTTGCTGAAGCTGCTTGAGTATTTCCTGGCGTACGGGATTGGGGACCTTCTTTTGGGAAATGGCCGCATCGCGGCTGATCCTCTTCAGATATTCCTCAAGAAGAGCTATTTTTCTCCTTGTTTGTCCTACCAGCGGGTGCTCCTCTGTTGCATCGACAAGCAGCTCGGAAAGCTGCAACTGAAGCTCGCCTATTTGGCCGCGTGCCTTTTGCGCTTCGGGAGGCGCCTGAGCGATGGTCTCCGCCACCACCGTCTCCGGCTCGCGCTTGAGCTGTTCCTTTAGTTGTTCGACGCGTTCCTGCGCCCCTTTTATATCAACGTTCACCTGAGAAAGCTCCTGCTGGATCGCTTGATAGGTGCGCAACGTCTCATTCTTCTGACTAGGGAGCGCGTCTAGTGCTTCAAGATTCACGTCAGGGTCGGCTGACAGGGGAATCGGTATGACGTACTCGTTGGGATAGAGTTCCGCGTAGCCTTCCAGTGCTGCTCGTGCAGCCTGCGTATCTTTCACGTATCTCCGAACCTGATCCTCATAGACCTTTTCCGCGAACCCAATCTCGCTTTCCTGCAATTCGGTGTTGCGGCGCGCTACCTCCTCAACTACTTCGTCCACAACATCCTTCGCGATGCGGGGGCTCGTGGATTCATAGGTCACCTCAATGATGTTATCCAGAAGGCGAATGTGCAGGTTCTGCTGGAAGGAACGAATCGCCCCGTCGATTGCCCTTTGCTCTCGCTCGATCTGTTCCTGTATTCGGCTAAGCTCTTCGGCGGCTTCCTGGTTGAGCGGATCGGTCCTTAGCGCTTCGGTGAGCTTGGCTGCGCGTCCATCCCGCGCTTCTGCTGTGCGCAGGTTCTCCTCCGCTCGCTGGATAGCCTGCATTACATACTTGTTGTCTGGCTCCCCCGCAAGCCGGCCCTTGAGGTGCAGCAGACTTTCGCGCTGGATGTCGGCCTGGCCGGGGAACCTCTCCGCCAGCGGCTGCAGCTTCGAAAAAAGAGCTCTCGCGCTGGGTTCGCTCTTGGCGGCCTGATCTATCAGGGAGAGCCTGTCGCGCAGCGACGAAACCTTCGTAAGTCCGCTCAGCAAAGCAGTGTTGCGAAACTGCGTAACGTAAATGTAATTGGCCGCGCGATACATCTCATCCGCGATGACGAATGTGTACAGCCCCGCCGCTCCCAGCGAGAGGAACATGCACAGAGCTATGTAATTGATTCGGTGGAAAAAGATGCGCAGGTAATCGTAAAACGTCGTCTTGATTGAATCCGTTTTCATCTTCTCCCGGCTCTTCCTCCTCCCTATCTCCGGTACGCGCCCTCGGGGAACTCCTCCTCGTAGTACTCTTCAGCCTCGGTTGTCTGCGATATCTGTTCAGTCTGGCGGATAATCTCACTCAAGGCCACGTTGATCTTGAAGTAAAGCGTGTCGGGAACGTAAACGATATCGCCCGGCTTTATCACTATGTCGTCGCGGAGTTTTCCCAGAACAACATTTCGGGCGTTGACGACCGCATACGTGGGAGTTTCCTCATGGGGAGTTATAACGTAAACCTTCCTCGTCGCGGGCCTGAACCACGGGCGGTCTGCGAACAGCCCCGCGCGCAGTATGGCATCTCGAAGTCGCACCACCTCATCACCAATGGCGAATTTCCCTCTTCGTCCCACGGCCCCCAGCACATAGAAGAACTTGCTCCGCGCTGAGGCTAGCCCGACCACGACCGTCGGCTCGCTCAACGTGTAGGGGCTGATGGCTTCTCTGAACCGTTCCCCCGCCTCCTTCAATGTGTACGCCTCGACGTCGAGTCTTTTCTCCGAGTAGGGCACCGCGATCGTCCCGTCTTTGGCCACTACATACTTCCCGCTCAGCTCAGGATGGTACTCAACATGAATGTCAAGGATGTCGCGCACCCCGACTTTGTAAGGCAGGTATTCAGCGCCAGCGTAGGTGGGACCTTCCTCAGACGATTCGAAAGGAGCTGGATTTCCGAGCGGCCGCACTTTCTCCAGAGAGATTCGCTCTCCGGGTACGCCGCAAGCGGCCAGACCAAGGGCAAGCAGCAGCGATAACAAAAGGCAGGAAAACAGCTTCACCCACGCCGTTCCGCGCATCAGTCACCCCTCCCTGGGTGGATTGACGCCGCGATTATCCTCGGCTCCTCTCCTCTATTCCTTTTCGTCACCTGACAGGCCGGTCTTTAGCGATACACAAGCCTGTCTAAAGAACCTTGCTTCCCGCAGGGACATCCTTGTCCACCGTTAAAAGCGACACAACTTGCCCGCTCTGTGCGGCCAGAAGCATGCCTTGGCTCTCGACACCGCGCAGCGAGGCAGGTTCAAGGTTCGTTACCGCAACGATCTTCTTGCCGGCAATCTCCTCGGGCCCGTAGTATCCCTTAAGGCCCGCCACCAACTGGCGCTTCTCCCCCCCAAAGTCTACCGTCAGAACGTACAGCTTATCCGCGTTAGGGTGGTCCGAAACTTCCTGGACCTCGCCGACTCGAAGCTGAACACGTTTGAACTCATCGAATGATAGCGTCTCGTTCATCCGACTTTCCTCACCGTTCCCTTTGTTTAGCCGGTACTCTATCCGGCATCTGCAGGCGTTTCAAGAGAAAAGTAGAGCGGTTCAGCGCTGCCCTCGCGCAGCAAGGCTCCTTCCCCGACGGTCGCGGCGAGATCAATCCCAAGAAGCCGCTTTTCGGGATCCCGGGCAAACTGCTTTCGCCATCAGCCAATCCCCCCGAGCGTAATATACGCCGCAAGCGAAAGCGCGATCACGAGAAAGTTCGCGTCCACCACCCAGTCCAGTCCCGGGCCGCTCGAAATCGCCCGAATGTGGTAGAGATAAAGATACAGGTAAATAAAGAGCACGGACGGAAGGAGGTAGTAGCTGGCACTCGGCGACCAGCCCACGGCGGCGGACATTGCGGTCAGCAGCAGCGTCGCGGACACAAGGACCAACACGAGAACCTTCGTCCAGGTTTTTCCCAGCGCCACGGGTATGGTCTCCCTCCCGACCATTCTGTCTCCTTCGATATCCCGAAGGTCGAAAGTCACCGATCGGGCAAGCGCCACAGTAAATGGGATGATGAACGCCACGATTACTGAAAGACCCATCGAGGGAGATCCAAACGAAAGCGCGGGAAGGAGCGCCGTCACCACTCCCCAAGCAAGCGCCATGAAGAGATTGCGCGAAGCGGGAATGTCACGCAGACGGTAGTATCTGGCAAGCCACCTCCCCCCCTTGGGCAATATCCTGAGATTGTAGATGAGCCCGGCAGCGGATGCTACGGCTACTATCGCCAGAGGCCAAACCCCCAGCCGCGCTGCCGCGACAAGCGCCCCGAGCGCGCACGCCACCGCGAAAGCCACCAACCTCTTCCTGTAGCGAAGATAGAATCTTGCCCGCCCCGGTTCGTTCAGCTCCAGCCACTCGATGTCCGTAAGGTTGTTTATCGTGTGCATTCCCAGTATGTACAGTGAGGATGCGAGTATGTGCTCAACCCTCACCCCGACCGATTCTATCAAGGCCGCGAAGACCGCCAGGCATCCGGCCCCCAGCGCAAGCTGCAGGTTCAAATTCATCCCCAGGCGCAGGACCCGGCCGGGAAGAGACGGCTTGATACCGACTATCTCCTCTATCCTGTCCAACGCTCTTTGAATCATCCAGTTCGGCGTCGAGGCTCCGGCAGTCACCGCTATGGTGGAAAACTCCCGCAGCTTATCCTCATCAAGTTCATCCTCCGTCTCCACGTGAAATGTCGGAGTACCCGCCGCCCTGCAAATGTCGGCGACCCGGCGAGTGTTGGCGCTGCCACGGCCGCCTACCACCACCACCGCGTCTGAGCTGGCCGCCAGCTCCAATGCCTCCTTCTGGCGTCGCGATGTCGAGTCACAGAGCGTGTCGAACACCTTTACCTCGCTCGCCTTCGACTGCAGAATCTCCACCGCCTTCTCGAAGAACTCCCTGTTTTGAGTCGTTTGAGCAACCACGCACAGCTTTTCCGACCGCGGAAAGGACTCGGCCTCCCCCGGGTTCTCGACCACCTTGCCCCGGCCGTGGGCGTAGCCCAGCAGTCCGGTTACCTCAGCGTGTCCGCGGTCACCGACCACCACCACGTCATAGCCCTGGGCGGAGTACTTCTTGATGATGCCCTGAACGCGCGTCACCCTCGGACACGTTGCGTCTTGCATCTTGGCTCCGCAGGCCATAAGCTCCTGACGTTCTTCGGGCGTGATTCCGTGGGCTCGGATCACCACCGTCTTCCCGGAAACTTCATCCGAATCCTCAAGCGGCGCGATCCCGCGCTTTCTCAGAAGCTCTATCACTTGGGGATTGTGGATGAGAGGGCCGACAGTGTGGACTCGCCCGCCGCTCCGGTGCGCTGCGCTGAGCGC
>CAZUUK010000013.1:0-7358 GCA_964622675.1 uncultured Planctomycetota bacterium
GGCGCATCCTTCCGGCGTGATTACGGAGTAGTAAGCGTTTTCGAGGATGGAGAGCCTGTCTCCAATGCCGAGCCCCATAGCGCCGCCGCTGCCGCCCTCCCCTATTACGAAGCAGTGGATGGGGGTTCGCAGGCGAGTCATTTGCATGATGTTTACTGCGATAGCGTATGCGACGCCGCGCTCTTCGGCGCCGACGCCGGGGTAGGCGCCGGCTGTGTCAATGAGTGTTACGACGGGAAGGCGGAGGCGTTCAGCGAGTTTCATCTTTCCAAGGGCTTTGCGATAGCCGTCGGGATGGGCCATACCGAAGTTCCGCTGGACGCGCTCTTTGGTGGTTCTCCCTTTTGCGTGTCCAAGGAGCATCAGCCTTTGACGGCCGAGGGTGGCGAGGCCGGTTACTATGGCGCGGTCGTCGGAGAAGCACTTGTCACCGTGGAGTTCGATGAATTCGTCGGTCATAAGGCGGATGAAGTCCAGGGTTGTGGGACGGTCCGGGTGACGAGCGAGCTGAACGCGCTGCCAAGGGGTGAGGTTGGAGAAGATGTCTTTTGTCAGCTTGTGAAGGCGAGCTTCGAGGCGATGAAGCTCCTCCTCCATGCCGACGCCGCTTTCGGAAGCGAACTTGCGGAAGTCGCTGATTTTGCGCTCGAGCTCGACTATGGGCTGCTCGAAATCGAGGATCTGCATAGCAGCGGGCTCCTTAGGATGGAAGCTAGCGCGTTTAAGGTATATTCTATCGTGAAGGCGGTCGCGCTCAAGCGTATTTTGGTGTTGACACTTTTCCGGGTGCACTGCTATTATCGGCCGGATTCGCACAGGGGAAGGAGGCGGAAGTGAAATCCAAGAAGAAATTGGGGAAAGTAGCCATCTTCGGGGTGGGACTTATAGGCGGGTCGCTGGGTCTGGCGCTCAAGAAGAAGGGTCTGGCGCGGGAGGTGGCGGGGATAGGAAGGAGAAGCTCAAGCATAAGGAAGGCAGTGGGAAGAGAGGCTGTGGACTGGGGGACGCTGTCGGTAACGAAGGGAGTAAAAGGGGCCGAGCTGGTGGTGCTGGCAGTTCCGGTAGGGCTGATCGCGGAAAAGGGCGTGGAGGCAGCGGCGAAAATGGACGAAGGGGCGGTGCTGACGGACGTTGGCAGCGTTAAGGGCGCGGCAATGCGAGAGTTGGAGCGGAATTTGCCCGCCGTACGGCGGGCGAGGGTGGAGTTTGTGGGCGGGCATCCGATCGCCGGTTCGGAGAAGAGCGGCGTGGAGGCGGCGTCGGCCGAGCTTTTCGACGGAAGCGTGTGCGTGCTGACACCGGGAAAGGCGAGTTCGCGGCGAGCCCTGAGGCTGGTTTCGGAAATGTGGCGTAGCGTCGGCTGCAGGGTTGTGAAGATGTCGGCGAGGGAACACGACCGGCTGCTGGGAGAGGTGAGTCACCTGCCGCACGCTGTTGCATCGGCCCTGGTGCAAGCAATTTCGGAGGAGGCGCTGGAGTACGGAGCGGGAGGGTTTGGCGACACGACGCGGATAGCCGGCGGGAGTGCGAGGCTGTGGGCGGATATACTTATTGCAAATCGGAGAGAGATCCTCAGGGCGATGGGCAGATTTGAAAAGGACCTCGCGCATCTGAGGTCGGCGATTGAGAAGGGCGATCGCGATATGGTGATGCGCCTGCTCGAGGAAACCAAGGCTAAGCGAGAGCTGTTCGAGAACAGACGCAGTCGAAAAATGAAAAGGCGAAGATGATGCTCTGGACGGTAGAGATTTCGCCGAGACCGGGAACACCTGATCCTATAGGCGCGGGGGTGGCGGCGGATATAAGAGACCTGGGCGTGGAAGGCGTGGAGAGAGTGACCGCGGCCAAGCTTTACTACATAGAGGGAGAGCTTGAGGAAGCAGAGGTCAGGAGGATTGCGGAAGAGCTTCTGGCCGACCGGGTGATCGAACGATATGCGATCAACTCGGATACGCAGCCGGCGGAGGATGGCGTAGAAGTGGTTCAGGTCGTGAGAAAGCCGGGGGTTATGGATCCGGTTGCGCTGACGACGATGGAGGCGATTTCGGACCTGGGGCTCCGGGCTGATAACGTGAGCACGGGGAGGAAGTACTACATCCGCGGGCGGGTCGGCCGAGAAGAGGTCGAGTACGTTTCACGCAAGCTTCTGGCGAACGATTCAGTAGAGAGGTTCCTGATAGGAAGGGGAAGCGCATACGAGCCGGTGAGGGAAATCAGTTACGGGTTCAGGCGGGTTGAGGTCGAGCTGCTCGATGCGAATGACGATGAGCTGATGCGAGTTTCGCGGGAGATGGTGCTTTCGCTCAACCTCGATGAGATGCGGACGATAAGGGAGTACTTTTCGAAGCTGGGGAGGGAGCCGACGGACGTTGAGCTGGAATCGCTTGCACAGACGTGGTCGGAGCACTGCGTCCACAAGACGTTCAAAGGGATCATCGAGTACGACGGGAAAGTCGTGGATAACCTGCTCAAGAGCACGGTGATGAGGGCGACGGAGGAGCTGGCGAAGCCCTGGTGTGTTTCGGTGTTTGAGGACAACGCCGGGGTGATTCGGTTCGACGACGAGTACGATGTTTGCTTCAAGGTTGAGACGCACAATCATCCGTCGGCGATAGAGCCGTACGGCGGCGCCGAGACGGGAATAGGCGGGGTGATACGGGATCCGATGGGGACGGGACTGGGGGCGAAGCCAGTGCTTTCGACGGATGTTTTCTGCTTTGCGCCGCCTGATTTCCCTCATGAGAAGCTCCCTAAAGGCGTGCTTCATCCGAAGAGGGTTTTCAAGGGCGTGGTGGCGGGGGTGAGGGATTACGGCAACCGGATGGGGATACCGACGGCGAACGGGGCGCTGTTCTTCGACGAGCGGTACCTGGGTAATCCGCTCGTTTACTGCGGGAATGCAGGGCTCATCCCGCACGACAAGGTGAGCAAGAAGGTGAAGCCCGGTGACCTGGTGGTGGTGGTCGGAGGGAGGACGGGGCGCGACGGGATACACGGGGCGACGTTTTCGTCGGTGGAGCTGACGGAGGAGTCGGAGGTGGTATCCAGCGGGGCGGTTCAGATCGGGAATGCGATTACGGAGAAGAAGATGGTGGACGTGCTGCTTCAGGCGCGCGACGAGGAGCTGTACGACGCGATAACCGACTGCGGAGGCGGGGGGCTTTCTTCAGCCGTAGGAGAGATGGGAAGGGACGTGGGGGTGGAGGTTAATCTCGAGAAGGTCAAGCTCAAATACGAGGGGCTTTCGTACACGGAGATATGGGTTTCAGAGGCGCAGGAGCGGATGCTTCTGGCGGTGCCGCCGCAAAGGCTGAAGCGGATTATGGAGGTGTTTTCAGGGGAAGACGTGGAGGCGACGGTGATAGGAAAGTTTACGGGGGACAGGAAGCTCAGGCTTTTCTACGAAGGGAAGGTGGTGTGCGAACTTGAGATGGGTTTTCTGCACAAGGGCTATCCGAGGCCCGAAAGGAAGGCGCTCTGGAAGAGGAAAAAGTTCCCGGAGCCAAGGATAGAACCGAAGGACGACTATGGGGATGAGTTGAAGCGGGTGCTGGGTGCGCTGAACGTCTGCAGCAAGGAGTGGGTTATAAGGCAGTACGATCACGAGGTGCAGGGAGGGAGCGTGCTGAAGCCGCTTGTGGGAGCGGCGAATGACGGGCCGGGGGACGCGTGCATCGCGGCGCCGAGGCTTGGCTCGCGGAAAGGGATAATCGTTTCGAACGGAATGAAACCTCGCTACGGAGACATCGATGCGTACGCGATGGGGGCATCGGCGATAGACGAGGCGCTGCGGCAGATAATAGCGGTGGGCGGGAGTCTGAATGAGGTGGGGCTTTTGGATAATTTCTGCTGGGGCAACACGGATGACCCGGAACAGCTTGGGAGCCTGGTGAGGGCGGCTTTTGCCTGCTACGACGTGGCAAAGGCTTATGGGACGCCGTTCATATCGGGGAAGGACAGTCTGAACAATGAGTTCGCGACGGAAGGGCGGAGCATTTCGGTACCGCCGTCGCTTTTGATCTCGGCAATGGCGGTGATGGAAGACGTGGCGAAGGCGGTGTCCATGGATTTGAAGGAGCCGGGGAACGCGGTGTACGTTGTGGGAATGACGAAGGATGAGCTTGGAGGGTCGGAGTACTACGCGGTGCACGGCGCGATTGGAAACGACGTCCCGCAGGTGAACGTGGAGCTGGGGAAGGCGGTGATGGAGGCGCTTTCGAGGGCGACGGGGGCGGGGTGCGTGAGGGCGTGCCACGATTGCTCGGAAGGAGGGATCGCGGTTGCGGCAGCGGAGATGGCTTTTGCCGGTGACAGGGGGATGAGGCTGGATGTCCGAAAGGTTCCCAGGGAGCTGAAGAGGGAGCGAGACGACGTGGTGCTATTCTCGGAGAGCAACTCGCGCTTCGTGGTGGAGGTCGAGAGAGAGAAGAAAGGGGAGTTCGAGAGGATCCTCGCAGGGGTGCCGTTCGCGGAAGCAGGAGAGGTAAGCGAGGAGCCGAAATTTGAGGTCGTCGGGCTGAGCGGCGACGTTGTGATTGACGAGCCGATTGCGGAATTGAAGGAAGCCTGGCAGGCGACTTTGAGGTGGTAGCGCATGGCTAGAGTGAGGGTGGTGGTGCTGCGAGTGGCGGGGACGAATTGCGACGTGGAGACGGCCTATGCATTCGAGCGGGCGGGCGCGGAGGCGGAGCTGGTGCACATAAACAGGCTGCAGGAAGGTTCGAAGCGGCTTTCGGATTATCAGATACTGGCGGTGCCGGGAGGCTTTTCGTACGGAGACGACATATCGGCGGGGACGGTGCTGGCGAACCAGCTTTCCGTCCAATTGGGTGACGAGATGAGGCGTTTCATGGAGGGAGGGAAGCCGGTGATCGGGATATGCAACGGGTTTCAGGCGCTGGTTAAGGCAGGTTTCCTTCCGGCCGGGGTCGAGAGGAAGCCGGGGCTGGCGACGCTGGCGTTCAACGATTCGGCGAAGTTCGAGGACAGGTGGGTGTACCTGAAGGTCGAGGGGGACCGGTGCGTTTTTCTCGATGGGATAGAGAGGCTGTACCTTCCGGTGGCGCACGCCGAGGGGAAGTTCATGATGCCGAGCGTGGAAGCGCTGACCGAACTGGAGGGAAAGGGGCAGATCGCGCTGCGGTACGTGAACGAAGAGGGCGAGACGGACGGCTATCCGTGGAATCCCAACGGCTCGATGGGAAACGTGGCCGGGATATGCGATGATACGGGAAGGATATTCGGCCTCATGCCGCATCCGGAGAGGAACGTTGAAGGATATCACCACCCGAGATGGACGCGGATAGGGCTGCGGGAGGAAGGCGACGGCCTGGCGGTGTTCAGAAACGGGGTAAAATTCGCAAGTAACCTTTAACCATTTGTCGGCTCGCGTCAGGGAGGACGGTTATGAGCAGGCTCTGCAGAGCTCTGGTCGGGATTTCATTGATAGCGATAATGACGGTGTGCGCCGGATGTAGATCGCGGGAGAGGTCGCAGATCTTCGTAGGGCGCTTGGAAGAAGCGCCGAGCCCGCCTGCCGCGGCGGAAGAGGCGGCCGAGCCGACGCAGCGGCCTGCCGCGATCGAAGCGCCATCGGTCGGGCCCCAGCCTGCGGAGTCGCCGGAGTTGACTGCGTCGGCCGAAGAGCCGGGCGCGTATGCCGAGTTTATGGCGGAGGGATACGAGAAATACGCGGCGGGCGATCACAAGGGAGCGGCGAGATGTTTCCTCCAGGCGCTGGCAGCAAGCAAGAGGGCAGAGGCACATTATGCGCTTGGAAAGGCTTACAGGAAGGCGGGGGAGAGCCCGAGCCTGGTCATATACGAGTTCGAACAGGCGGTGGAAGCGGACCCGAAGATGACCGAAGCCGTGAACGATCTGGGGGTGGCTTATTTCAGCCAGAGGCGTTTCAAAGACGCTGAAAGGGCGTTCGAGAGAGCGGTGGGGCAGAAGCGTTCGGCGAAGCACCTGAGCAACCTGGGGGCGGCGCATTACATGGTGAGGAACTACTCGGCGGCTGTCGAGGAATTCGAGGAGGCGCTTTTGCTGGACCCGGGACGGCCGGAATGCTTCTGGTACCTGGCGAAGATATATACGAATACTCGGCAGAGCGGACGGGCCAAACGATACTGGAAGAAGGCGATTGACGCCTACGGGCCGGCCAGCGATTGGGGAAGAAAGGGCGTGGAGGAACTCGAGAAGCTGCAGGCGGAGGAGTAGGGATAAGGCGCTACTTCTCTATGCGGACGGCGCAGACTTTGGTTTCGGGGATTTTTGCGACGGGGTCGAGCGCGGCGTTGGTGAGGATGTTCGTGGGGCTTTCGCTGAAGTGAAAGCTCATGCAGACGACGCCGGGCGGGGAATCCTCGGTGAGGAGGGCTGTCGCGGTCACTTGGCCGCGGCGTGAGATTACGCGGATCTCCTGGCCGGCGGAGATGCTGAGGTCGGCGGCGTCAAGAGGGTTTATCTCGACGAGCTCGTGGCCGCGTATGTGCTCAAGGCCCGCGACCTTTCTCGACATGGTGCCGGTGTGGAAGTGGTAGAGGCTCCGCTCGGTGGTTAGAAGCAGCGGATATTCCTCGTCAGGCAGTTCGGCGGGGGGCTTGTACCCGAGAGGGATGAAGCAGCCTTTCCCGTTCGGCCTGGCGAAGCGCTTAACGTGAAGGATGGGCGTCCCAGGATGAGCGGGGTCCGGACATGGCCAGGAGATGCCGACCTTTCCTATGCGCTCATACGAGATGCCGGCGTATGAAGGGGTGAGGGAGGCTATCTCCTGCATGACTTCGGAGGGATGGGAGAAGTCGAAGCCTTGAGCGCCCATCCTTTTCGCGATGTCGCAGGTGATGACCCAGTCGGGGCGGGAGTCGCCGACGGGTTCGATGGCCTTTCCCAGCAACTGAACGCGGCGCTCGGTGTTGGTGAATGTGCCGTCCTTCTCGGCGAATGTGGTTCCCGGAAGGAGGACGTGGGCGAAGCGGGCGGTTTCGGTGAGGAAGATGTCCTGAACGACGAGGAATTCGGCTTTTTCCAACGCACGCTGGACGTGGGAAGCGTCGGCGTGGCTGAGGATGGGGTTTTCGCCGACGAGATAGAGCGCCTTCAGCTCGCCGCGTTCGATGGCGTGGTAGAACTCGGTGAGGGCGAGGCCGGGCTCTGGACTTAGCGGCACGCCCCATGCGGTCTGGAACTTCTCGCGTATGGCGGGGTCGTCAACTCTCTGATAGCCGGTGTAGACGTTGGGTAAAGCGCCGAGGTCGCAAGCGCCCTGGACGTTGTTCGGGCCGCGGAGGGGATTGACGCCGGTCGAGGGCTTGCCGACGTTTCCGGTGAGCATGGCAAGGTTCGCTACGGCAAGGACG
>CAZUUK010000013.1:7368-39437 GCA_964622675.1 uncultured Planctomycetota bacterium
TTATCGGTGCCGTGGGTGTGCTGTGTGATGCCCATGGCGAAGAGGATGGTGGAGGGTTTTTCTGCCGCGTAGATCCTGGCGGCTTCGGCGATCCGGTCGGCGGGGACGCCGGTGATTGACTCGGCCTGCTGAAAAGTGAAGTCCCGGAGGGATTCCTCGAGGGCGTCGAAGTTTTCGCAGCGCTCGCGAACGAACTCGTCGTCGGCCAGGCCCTCGTCGAGGATGACCTTCATCATTCCCATGAGAAGCGGCACGTCCGTGCCGGGGCGCTGCTGAAGCCAGATGGAAGCGAAGCGGCAGAGCTCGATTTCCCTGGGGTTTGCGACGATGAGCCTGGCACCTTTTCTGACGGCCGCTTTTATCTTCAGGGCGATGACCGGATGGGCGGAGGTCGTATTGGTGCCGATGGCAAAGATGGTGGAAGCGTCGGCGATCTCGTTGATCGAGTTTGTCATGGCGCCGCTTCCGAAGCTCTGGACCAGGCCGGCGACGGTGGGCGCGTGACAGAGGCGAGCGCAGTGGTCCACGTTATTCGTGCGCATGACGGCGCGCGCGAATTTCTGAATTAGATAGTTCTCCTCGTTCGTGCACTTGGCGGAGGAGACGGCGGCAAACCGGTCGCCGACGTAGTCTTTGAGTTTTCCGGCGATTAGGTCGAGGGCTTCATCCCAGGTGGCTTGGACGAACTTGCCGTTGCGCTTGATGAGCGGGGTCGTGAGGCGGTCGGGATGGTTTACGAAGTCGTAACCGAAGCGGCCCTTGACGCAGAGGCTGGCTTTGTTGATTGGGTTTTTGGGATCCCCGCGAGAGGAGACGATTCTGCCGCCGCGAACGCCGAGATAGATGCCGCATCCGACGCCGCAATAAGGGCAGACGGTTTTCACCTGGCGCATGGGAGGAAGGGTTTCGTTTTTCGGTGAGAGGGCGCCGGTGGGGCAGCGATCTACGCATTCGCCGCACGATTCGCACGGCGATTCCTCGATGGGCACGTCCCAGAAGGTGGAGATGGTGCTGTCGTAGCCGCGGTTGACGACTTCGATTGCGTTGACGGAGCGGAGTTCGTCGCAAGCGCGGACGCAGCGCAGGCAGAGGACGCATTTCGCCATGTCGCGGGTGTAGAAGGGGTTGCTGTCGTCGTAGATCGCTTCGCGCTCCATCAGGCGGAGCGGCTGCTCGTCCACGCCGAGGTAAGAGGCTATCCTCTGAAGTTCGCAGTTATTGTTGGAGCTGCAGGTCAGGCAGTTGGCCCCGTGGTCCGCTATGAGCAGCTCGACGAGGAGGCGGCGGATCTGGAGGATCTCGTCGGTTTCAGTTTGAACGAGCATCCCTTCGGCGGCCTGCGTGGTACACGCTGTCGGGAAGCCGGGCATTCCTTCGATGGAGACGATGCAGAGGCGGCAGGCGCCGACGGGCTCGAGGTCGGGGTCGTAGCAGAGGCCGGGGATGTAAATGCCGGCGCTGCGGGCGGCTTCCATTACGGTGGCCCCCTCCTCTGCTCGAATGGGCCTGCCGTTAATGGTCAGATTTATCATGTTCTTTCTTCCAGGTCGCAGTGGAGGCACCTCCGGGCTTCTCTGACGGCGGCGCGTTGAGTGAGGGTGAGCTCGACCTCGCGTTTTCTCGTGCGCTGGCGGCCGGGAATGACGGGAATTCGGACGCGGCGGGCCTCAGGGAGCGGCTCCGCGGCGATGACCTGAGACCTGTCCTCGTAGGGGGCGAGGAGTTGATCTATGTTCCCGTCTCCGCCGAGGTATCGATCAATCGCGGTGGCGGCGCGGCGGCCCATGGCGACGGCTTCGATGACCGTCGCGGGGCCTGTTACGACGTCACCACCGGCAAAAATGCCGTCAACGTTCGTCGTAAGCGTCTCCTCGTCAACCACGATGCAGCCCCTGCGGTTCGTCGAGCAGGCGAAGGAGGAGGGAAGTTCGGGACGCTGGCCTATGGCGACGATGACGTTGTCCACGGTTACGTCGAAGTTGCTGCCGGCGACCGGCTGGGGCGAGGGGCGGCCGCTCGAGTCGATTGGGCCGAGCTCCATTTTTATGCAGTTGAGAACGAGTTTGCCGCTGCGGCGGGAGATGGAGACGGGTGCGGCGAGCTGGTGGAGGACAGCGCCTTCCTGCTCGGCCTCGTGGATTTCCTCGGGGGCGGCGGGCATTTCGGCGCGAGTCCGCCTGTAGATAATGAGAACTTCGTCACCTCCCAGCCTGAGGGCGACCCGTACGCAGTCTACTGCGGCATTCCCGCCGCCGATGACGGCGACGCGCTTGCCAAGCTTGACCGCCTCGCCGGAATTGACTCGCCGAAGAAATGTGATGCAGTCCATCACCCCTTTCGACCGCTCGCCGGAAATGCCGAGTGCGACGCCTTTGTGCGCGCCGACGCCCATGAAGACGGCGTCGAATCTCTTTAGCAGGGATTGGGGCGACTTCACTTTGTAGTTGGTTTTTATGTCCAGGCCGAGGGAAGCGATTTCGCGCTGGAGGATTTTGCGAGGGAGTCTGAATTCGGGTATTCCGGTCCAGAGCATGCCGCCGGGTTTGTCGAGGGCCTCGAAGACTGTGACATCGTGGCCGAGGTTCTGGAGGTAATATGCCGCTGTGAGTCCTGCGGGGCCGGAGCCTACGGCTGCGACACGCTTTCCAGTGGCCGGCCGCCGCGTCGCTCTTGGGGGTCTGGCGGTAACGGTATCACAGACGAAGCGCTTCAGAGCGCGGACGGCGATGGGGTCGTCAAGCTGGCCGCGGCGGCATTTGGTCTCGCACGGATGGGCGCAGATTCTGCCGCAGACGAAGGGAAGAGGGAGCTTCTCGCGGATGACGTTTAGAGCGTCCTCGAAACGGCGCTCGGCGATGTAGCGAACGTAGCGGGAGGCGTCCACGCCGGCGGGGCAGGTATGCGAGCACGGGGCCAGGACAATGTCTTTGCAGACGGCGGCGGCGCACTTGTTTTTCTTTATGTGGTCTTCGTACTCTTCCCGGAAGTATCGAATTGTGGTGAGAACAGGGTTGGGGGCGGTCTGGCCGAGGCCGCATAGGGATGCCGCTTTAACGGCGTGGCCGATTTGCTGAAGGAGTTCTATGTCTTCCAGCTTTGCGCGGCCGGACGTTACGTCGGTGAGGATCTGGAGCATCTGGGTTGTGCCGAGGCGGCAGGGGGCGCACTTGCCGCAGGATTCCTTGCTGGTGAATTCGGTGAAGTACCGGGCGATGTCAACGATGCAGGTATCCTCGTCCATCACGATCATTCCGCCGGAACCCATGATGGAACCGGCCTGGGTGAGGGTCTCGTAATCGACGGGGGAGTCGAGTAGGCGCGCGGGCAGGCAGCCGCCGGAAGGGCCGCCGGTCTGGACGGCTTTGAAGCGCTTTCCGCCCGGTATGCCGCCGCCGATGTCGAAGATTATTTCGCGGAGAGTCGTGCCGAGCGGCACTTCGATGAGTCCGGTGCGGAGGATTTTGCCGGCGAGCGCGAAGGTCTTTGTCCCTTTGCTCTTTTCGGTGCCAAACTGTGCATACCAGGCGCTGCCGCGAGAGATTATCTGGGGGACGCTGGCGAGAGTCTCGACGTTGTTGATGTTGGTGGGTTTCCCGAAGAGGCCCTTTTGCGCAGGGAAAGGAGGGCGGGGCCTGGGCATGCCGCGCTTTCCCTCGATTGACGCCATGAGTGCGGTTTCCTCGCCGCAGACGAACGCGCCGGCGCCTTCCTTTATCGTGATGTGAAAGCTGAAGCCGGAGTTCAGGATGTCGTCTCCGAGGAGGCCGCATTCGTGCATTTTTTCAATGGCGAGAGCGAGGCGCTTGATGGCAAGGGGATACTCGGCGCGAACGTATATGTACCCGTGGTCGGCGCCGATGGCGTAGGCGGCGATGCACATTCCTTCGAGAACGGCGTGAGGGTCGCTTTCGAGAACGGAGCGATCCATGAAGGCGCCGGGGTCGCCTTCGTCGGCGTTGCAGATCAGGTATTTCTGCGTGCCGGGTGATTTGGCGCAGTATTCCCATTTGAGGCCGGTGGGGAAACCAGCGCCGCCGCGGCCGCGGAGGCCGGATTTCTTTACCTCCTCGATTACGTCGACGGGGTTCATCTGGAGGGCCTTTGAGAGGCCTTCGAAGCCGCCGCGAGCGATGTAGTGGTTGATGTTGGCCGGGTCGATGCGCCCGCAGTTGCGGAGTGTTATGCGCTGCTGGCCTTTCATTACGGGGAGTTCGGAGAAGGGAGGGATGCCGTCAAGGGCCTCGCCGGCCATGACGGCCAGTGCCAGGTCGCGCCTTTGTCTGCCCTTGATGACGCATTCTGTTACGAAGTCGGCGGCGATTTCCGGAAAGACGCTGCCATAAAGGATGCTCGGGGCGCCGGGGTAGGCGACTTCGACCAGGGGCTCGGCATAGCAGAGGCCCAGGCAGCCGACGCGGTAAAGGTCGGCTTTGGTGGAGGTTTTGTCGAGCTCGGAGCGAATGAAGTCTATAAGTTCGGAAGCTCCGGCGGCCGTGCCGCACGTGCCGGCGCCCACGAGGATGCGGGGGCGGGGAGCGCTCTCAAATTCTCTCCACTCCGAGGCTGCGTTTTCTTTGACTTCGCGAAACGTCATTCGAGGCTTTCGAGCAGCTTTGCTGCCTTTTCAGGAGTCATCCTGCCGTAGGCTTTGCCGTCCGCAACGACAACGGGGGCGAGGGCGCAGGATCCGAAGCAGGCGACTCTCTCAAGGGAGAACATCAGGTCTTCGGTTGTGCCGCCGGGTTCAATGGAGAGCTTGCGCCTTACTGCATCCATGATTGACTTGCCGCCGCGGACGTGACATGCGGTGCCCTGGCAGACTTTGATTTTGTGTTTGCCCTGCGGCGAGAGGTAGAACTGGGCGTAGAAGGTGACGACGCCGTAGACTGTGCTTAGGGGTGTGCGGGTGAAGCGAGCGATTTTCGAGAGCGCGCTGCGAGGCAGGTACCCGACGGCCTCCTGGGCAGCCTGAAGGACTGGGATAAGCTCGGCGCGTTCGCCGCGGAAGCCTTTGAACACCTCCACTAGCGTGTCGTCGAGGTGCGGAGGTTCTGCACGGAGGGATTTACGAGAAGAATGTGACTGGCCGGTTCCAGTGCGGGTGGTACTTGGCCGTTCTCGAGGCGCAGTCTTCATAGGGTGCTATGTTATGCGACATTCCTTGGACGGGGAAGAGGCGCTCCGGACGTTTCTCCCGATGCCTCAAGGGTGAACGTCCCAAGAGCCATTATATCTCAAGGGAAATGCGGCGACAACAACGAACCACTACTCAGTGGAATCAGGGCTTGCGATCCTGACGATCTTGCGTGCCTTTAGACCCTTGTCACCCTGCTCGAGTTCGAACTCGACGTCTTCGCCTTCTTCCAGGGTTTTGAATTCGCCCTCGGGTGCGACGATATCGGAATAGTGGGCGAATGCGTCGCTGCCGTCCTCGAGCTGAATGAACCCGTAGCCCTTTGCATTGCTAAACCACTTCACTTTCCCACGCGTCAGCATCAGCATCTCCTTGCGAAACTGGACAAATTGAACGGTGCCGGCCCGCCGTACGGCGGGTTACCCGATCCGGGCTTCCATTTCCTTGCCGGGCTTGAACGTGACGACTTTCTTCTCGGGAACAAAGACACGCTTTCCGCTTCTCGGGTTTCGAGCCCAACGCGCCTTTCGGGCCCGGACTTCGAAGATGCCGAAGTTGCGAAGCTCTATTCGGCCCTCGGAAGCGAGTATGTCAATGATGGCATCAAAGACGTGCTGGACGACCTCTTTCGTCTTTAGTTGAGTTAGGTCGAGGTTCTCGGAGATCTTCCTCACAATCTCCTTCTTAGTCACAGCCCCCCTCCTTCCTGACAGCCCCGCAGAGTTACAAGCGGTTTCTTCCGTATCCGTTTGTGAACGTCAAGCGTCTAAACCGAAAACACGGAGCGTATTTAAGCAGAGGAGGAAAAGGGTGTCAAGAAAAAAACTTGGCGCGAATCGAGTTAAGTAGGTTGTTGCAGCAGACTTAGCCTGAGGGTAGAATTCGGCCAGCGAACGGTGTTCGAAAAGCGGGAGCAGCGGTCAAATGAGCAGGCGTTACATCTCGGAACTGGAGGAAGGGGAACTGGTCGAAGGGGTGTTTCTTGTCAGGTCGAAGGACCTGCGGGAGGCGCGGAGCGGGGCGCTTTTCATAAAGGCGGTGGTGGCGGACAGGACGGGCAGCATCGACGCGGTAATGTGGGATGCCTCGGAGAAGATATTCGATTCATTCAAGACGAACGACTTCGTGAAGGTGCGCGGGCGAGTTGACATGTACCAAGACAAGCCGCAGTTGAGGATTGATTCGGTTCGGTACGTGGACGAGTCGGGGGTGGACCCGAGCGAGTTCGTGCCGTCCACGCCGCGGGACAGTGAGGAGCTTGTGGCGCAACTACTGAAGGCGGCGCGGGAGATAAAGCAGCCGCAGTTGAGGGAGCTAGTCTTGAGCTTTCTCGAGGACGGGGAGTTCGTGGAGAAGCTGAAGCGGACGCCGGCGGCGGCGAGATACCACCACCCCTATCTTGGAGGGCTGGTGGAGCATACGGCGAGGGTGGTGGAGCTGGCGCGGCTGGTGTCGGAGGCTTATCCGGAGCTGGATCACGATATTCTGCTTGCGGGGGCGATACTTCACGACATAGGGAAGGTGGAGGAGCTGGAGGCGGAGAGAACCGTGAGGTATACGGACAGGGGGGAGCTGTTGGGTCACATAGTGTTGGGAGCGATTATGGTGGATGAACGCGCAAGGCGGATTGAGGGCTTCCCCGATGAGCTGCTCAATATAATGGAACACATAATCGTTTCACACCACGGGGAGAGGGAGTACGGCTCCCCCAAGCTACCGCTTACGCCGGAGGCGCTGGCGGTACATTTTATGGACGACCTGGACGCGAAGGTCTTCGCTTCCACCCGTGCGATACGGGAGGACACCGACCATTCCAGCCGGTGGACCGCATGGAGCCAGATGTTTCAGAGGCGGATGTACAAGGGGCCGACGGAAGAAGAGCCGGATTGAGACTCAGCTTCGGGCGGGGGCCTTCACTTGTTTATCGAGACGAATCTGGCGATGGAACGGTCGTAGGTTCGCTCGACGTCATTGGGGAATAAGCAGGCGGGAAGTTCGCCCAAGGCCTTGTGATAGGCTATGCACTCGCAGCACATTCCCTTCTTCGAGCAAGGCTCGTAGGTGCAATTGCACCTGGCAATGTTGCGCTCGTAGTTGGGGCATTCGGCCATGTCTTTTCACCCTCCGTTTCTCAAGAAGTAACAGGCAAAAGAGTCAGGTAACCACGCGCGCCATATCGTACATCAGCGCGACGGCGTATTTTATTCCAGAGATGAAGTCTTCGACCAGGATATTCTCATCGGGAGCGTGGATGTTGGAGCGGTCGTTTGCGACCCCGGCGGAGGCTGTGGGAGTGGAAAGCTCCCGAGTGAAGAGGCTCATGGGGCCGCTTGCCGCCATTGACGGGAATACGACGGGGTCGTGGGAGTAGACGGCGGCGGCAGCGGCGACGGTGGCGCGAGAGATGGCTGCATCGGGGCTGGTGCGGGCGGGGAGGAGGCCCCCTTCGGGGATTATCTGCGCGTCGGCGAATCCGGCGCGGTCGAGGTGGGTGCGAAGCAGCTCGAGCACGCGGTCGGGATGCTGATTGGGGACGAGGCGAAAGTCGAGTTTGGCGGAAGCGACGTTGGGTAGGACGGTTTTGACCCCCGGCCCCTGGTAGCCGGAGGTAAGGCCGCAGATGTTGCAGGTCGGCTCGAAGATGTGGGCTCTGAGCGCGGCTCTGCCGGAGAGGCCGGCGACGAGCGCCTGGACTCCCCACCTGGCCTTCATCGCGTCCGCGTCGAAAGGAATGTTTTCGAGCAGGGCCAGGTCCTCGTCAGATGGCGGGCTGACGTCGCCGTAGAAAGCCGGGATAAGGATTCTGCCGGACGGGTCTTTCAGTGAGTCAAGCGCGCGGACCAGGCGCCAGGCGGGGCTGGGAACGAGGGTGGCGTTGGAGGAATGCAGGTCGGAAGCGGCGCCTTTGATGCGGATTTCCGCCGCGCACATTCCCTTGAGGCCAAGGAATATCTGGAACCGGCCGGATGCGGAGCGAGAGCCGGATTCCCAGAGGCAGCCGTCCGACCGGAGAAGGTTTGTGTGCTGAGAGACGATCTCTGCGAGGTGGGGGCTTCCAATTTCCTCTTCGCCCTCGCAGAAGAATTTGATTTCCAGCGGGAGCTGACCGGCGGTCGCGAGGACGGCTTCGACGGCGAAGAGGCGCGCAAGAAAGTCGCCGCGGTTGTCAGCGACGCCGCGGGCGAAG
This sequence comes from uncultured Planctomycetota bacterium, assembly GCA_964622675.1. Classification (GTDB taxonomy): domain Bacteria; phylum Planctomycetota; class DG-23; order CAZBND01; family CAZBND01; genus CAZUUK01. The sequence goes on from CAZUUK010000013.1 coordinate 15,690, forward strand.
ATGCGGCCGTCCCGGATGTCAGGCCTGAAAGGAGGGGTGGTCCACTCCTCCAGGGGGTCGGCAGGCTGAACGTCATAGTGGTTGTAAAAGAGGAGGCTTGCAGCGGACTTGCCTCGAAGACGGGCGAAGATGGCGGGCGGAGAAGAGCCGGCGACAAGCGACTGAAAGGAGGCGCCGAGATTCTTGAGAAGGTCCGAGACGAACTCGGCGGACTCGTCTATGCCCTCTCCAGTGGCGACGACGCAGGGCTGAGCGAGAAATTCCTCAAGCCGGCGGAGGAAGGACTGAGAGTGCGCGTCTATATAGTCAAAGGGTTCGCGGAAAACGTCAGGCATGGGCCCTCGTGAGAAAGGAGAAGCGGGACCGCACTTCTACGGTCCCGCTTCCCGTGGGCTATATACGATCAGCCAGCGTTGCAGACAATTTCTTCGTTAGCTTCCGAGCTCGATGATGACGTCGCCGGAGGTGCCGCTGCGAATTACAACGTTCTTGTACTCTCTCAGAGCGTTGACCTCCAGCGTGGCGGGGGAGCTGCCGTCATCGCGCAAAGCGCAGTAGGAATAGGGCCAAGGACCGCTCAGAAGGAGCCTTGCGTCGAACGGAGGACTCGCCTCCCAGTCGCCGCGGCTCGAGACGCCAACACCCAGTACGGCTAGCTGGGTCTTGACGGTGACCTGATCATACTGCCAGGGAACGGGCGCGATCTCAAGCTCGGCGGGAAATGACCCTTTATCCCTCAGGGCGATCCAGGGCTCCCCGTACCACGGGTCACTGATCTGAAAGTGGATCTCCGCGTGGCCGGCTCGGGGCCCACTGTCTCTACCATAGATGAAGAGGTTGCCTGGATCAATGGAGACATCCTCCGTGAAGACTACAGCATAGGCAAGCGCGACACCGAACAACGCCCCAACCACTGCCACGATCACTTTTAGCTTCATGAGCTACCTCCTGGTTTCTTTTAGGCTAGCGGCTCCGATGGCACTAAGCGAAAGTTCGTCGGTCTCCTCAGACACCTCCTTTCGGGCACCTGGCGCTAGCCCGCGGTTTGGCGTCATGCCCCCTCGGGTTGATGCTCACATATCCCCTTTCCGCATAGAAGTATACAGGTATCGGCCAGCGTGTCAAGTATATATTCCGGGCACGTATGGTGCATTTCGGAGGCATGCCAGGATGCTCAGATGGGCCAGATGGAGGCCCAGCGCGGGAGCAACGAGGGGTTCGTGGCCGGTGGCGTTTTCCACCGGGTTGATAAGTAAGCCGTGGAACCTATAATGACGTATGGGAGCAGGGTTCCGGGGCGTAGGAGTTAAGCTGATGAGAGTGATGCTGGTTCAGCCGGCATATATGCGCCTGGCGGGTTTTTTAAACAATTTCTATCCCCTGGGGCTGGGGTATCTGGCTTCGTGCTTGCTCTCGAGCGGGCACGACGTGCGGGTCTGCAACCTGGAGCTTTCCTCGCTTCCGTTTCCGCTCGAGTCGGAAAGGTTCTCCTCGCACGGGAAGTACCTGGAGGGCTGCGCCGACTACAGGCATGAGGCCTGGAGGGAACTTCGCCGAGAACTGCACCAGTTCAGGCCGGACATGGTGGGTATAACCGTGACGACCACGACGTACGCGTCTGCGGTGTCTGCGGCGAGGCTCTGCAAGTCGGAGGATCCGTCACTCAAAGTGATCTGGGGAGGTCCGCATGCAACTGCGGTGCCGGAGGATGTGCTTCGGCGAGTGCCGGAAGTGAATATGGTGGTCGCCGGCGAGGGCGATGAGACGATCGTGGAGCTTTGCGACAGGCTTGAGAAAGGCGGTGATGTCGGCGGGGTTGCGGGGGTGTGGGTGCGGGATGGGGCTGGGGTGAAGGGGTCGGCGCGCGGGCTGCTCGAGAATCTCGACTCGCTTCCTTTTCCGTTGAGGGACCGGGAATACCTGTCGTTCCCGGGGCGATATGACAACAACACGTTGGGCGTAATATCAACCGGCCGAGGGTGTCCGTTCGATTGCGCCTTTTGCGCAAGCAGCGTCACGTGGGGTAGAAATACCCGCTGGAGGTCTCCCGACAACGTGATAGAAGAGCTGCGGGAGTTGGTGGAAAGGCGGGGGGTGCGGTACGCGGAGTTCGTTGACGATTCGTTCACTGCGAAGCATTCCTACGTGCGTGAGGTGTCGCGAAAGATCAGCGAGGAAGGACTTCCTGTGAGGTGGAGCTGCGCGACGAGGGCGGACCTTATAACCGAGGATGTGATTAAGGGGATGAAATCGGGGGGCTGCGAGGTGGTCTACATAGGAGTTGAATCGGGAAGCGAGCGGGTCCTGGAAGCAGCGGGGAAGAAGGCATCGCTTGACAGGATCGAGAAAGGGATCGAGATGGTGGATAGAGCGGGGATGAGGCGATGTCTTTTCTTCATGATGGGCTTTCCGGATGAGGCGCTCGAAGATCTGGAAATGACGCGCGACCTAATGCGCGAACTGGGCGGGCAAATTGTGCTGTCGGTTTTCAGCCCTTATCCCGGGACGGGGCTTTTCCGGAGATGCCAGGAGCTGGGGCTGATGCCGGAGCGGCCTGACTGGTCTGCGTATTCCAATCTGAACGTCGACATTTACTTTGCGCCGCAGATTCCCAGGGAGGAGTTCAGGCGAGTGGCAAACGAGATGATAGCAATAGCGGAGGATAGCTATCTCCAGTCGGGCATGGACATCCTGCTGTTGAAGAAGATCCGGGCGAATCTCCTTTACTATCTGCGCCACCCCGTCTACGCGATCAAGAATGCGTGGGTGTCGCGGGAGTTCATACTGGCTTCTCTGCGCAGGCGGCTGGGGCGCTCTAGGAGGCCGAAAGAGGGGTTGCCGTGAGTGCGGTCCGAGGAATGAGATTGAAGCCGGCGCCGGTCCGAGCGAGGTACGCCCCTTGACTATTTGAGAATATGGTGTATTAATTTAAGTGGCGGGCGTGTGAAATTAGGTGGGGTTATGAGCGCGGTTGCTCCTACCAGCAACCAGCCTGTTCTACGATTCAGGCTGGACCCGGGTGAACCGGGGGTTCTGCGGACTTCCTCCGTCTCCATGAGCACCGTTCGGGTGTTCGCGCAGGAGACGCGCAATTTGACGCGGCTCAAGGCGGAGGCGGCGAGGGAAGGGCGGAAGGTCATTTACGGGGATATCCGCCTGGGGTTGAGGAAGATAGGGAACCGGGTGGTGGCCACGTCGGGGCACACGACGGTCGTGAGCGCTGAGAGTGCGCAGGCGGTGAGTTTTGCGCCGACGGCTCTCGGGCCGGCGGAGGGCGTGGAAGAGCCAAGGAGCGAAGCGCCGGAGCCTCGGGCCGTCGAAACGCCGGAGGCGGAACTGGCGGGCGGCGTACGGGCGGAGGAGAGCTCGCAGGAGGAGGTCAGCCCGGATTCCGCCGCGGAGCTCAGGAGGGCGGAGACGGCGGTGCTTCAGCTTAAGCTGCAAGCGGCAAGGCTGGAGCAATACCTGCTCGAGAACGACCGCGCAGCGGACGAAATCGAAACCGGGTTCGCAAGGGTTGCGGTGGAGAGGTCCAGTTCGTTTGCCGGGGAGAGGCTGCGGCGCATAAACGAGGAGATAAGGAAGGTCGAGTTCCGGCAACGGACGCGGAAAGCTCTGAGGGACGGAGCGGAGTATCTGAGGGTACCCACCAGCGCGACGCGGTTCACATACTTCACGCCGGTGATGTCTCCGGCGACGGTGTTCCTGGACGGGGCGATCTAGCGGGCGAGGACTTTCAGGCGGGGATATGCTTCGAGCAGGCCGGGGGGGACGGTTTGCTTTTCTCCGGTCAGCATCGTCTTTATCTCCAGGGCGTTGACGAGCGCCTGGCCGCGGTAGTGGTTGTTGCTAATGATGTAGGTATGCTCGGCGTCTTCTGCGAGCTTCAGTATCCGCGGCAGCCATGAGCGAAGCTCGTCTTCGGAGTAGAGGTAGTCGTAGCGTTCGTCGCGGCCGGCTTCCTTGTCGAACCACTTGGCGTAGTTCCTTCCGTGAAATCGGATGTAGCCGACGGGACCGGTGGCGTGGGAGGTGGGCTTGACGGAGGAGCGGGTGTAGGGCTGGTCAATGTTGCAGAACGAGACGCCGAGTTCGCGGAGCTTCTGGAGGGATTCAGGGGCGAGCCACGAGACGTGCCGGACTTCGACCACCAGGGGGTATTCTTTGAATTCGGAGACGATTCTGGAGAGCCACTGCCGGTTTTTCGGCGTGGCAGGGAAAGACCAGGGGAACTGGATGAGGACTGCACCGAGCTTGCCGGAGTCGAAGAGGGGCTGCACGCCCGATCTGTAAGCGTTGACGTCGGAGGAATCCCAGGGCGTCTCGCGCTCGTGCGTGAAGCGCCGCCAGAGCTTGGCGGTGAAGCGGAAGTCGGGGTTGTGCGAGACGCGCTTGAGCCAGCTTTCGGCGTTGGAAGGTGGAGGCGGCCGGTAGAAGCTGGTGTTAATCTCAATGCAGTCAACGTAGCGGGAGAGATAGGCGAGGGGATCGAAGCGGGAGGGCTTGGGAGAGGGATAGACGATGCCTTCCCAATCGGCGTAGGACCAGCCTGCGGTGCCGACGGATACTTTGCCCGGGGTTTCTTGCTTCGTCATGGAATTCCTGCTACGTACGTGCTTACGAACCTTTTACCAACCTAAGCGGGGGACGTCAAGGAAAACGACAAGTAAGCCCCTCCCCTACCCTCCAATCCCGGATGCTTCGGGGGAGAAATTGAGGGGAGCCATGGGGCTTCTGAATAAGAGGTCAGGATCCAAATAAGGGAGATGGGATCTGCGCGGCGTCCTGGGCGCGGCGCTGCCAGGCACGGATGCGCTCGGCCAATTGCTCCATCAGCGGGCGGAGGTCGCTTTTGCAGGCCAGATTTGTGATCTCCAGCGGATCGTCATTGAGGTTGTAAAGCTCGTGCTCGCCGAGGGGTGAGCAGTTGAACTTCCATCCGTCGGGGGTGATGACGGTCCGCACGGGGTCTCGGCGAGCTTCCTCGATCTCCTCGGGGGGAGCGATTCGAGACGCGAAATCCAGCATGTTGACGCGGCCAACCGCGCTGCCGGCCTCCGTATTGGGGCCGTTCCATTCGATGAAGATGTCCTCGGACGTTTGAGGGGAAGATGAGCCAAGCAGCGGCGCGAGGCTCTTGCCCTGTAGGTGAGGAGGAATCGGCTGGCCCATGAGGTCGAGCAGTGTGGGAACGAGATCGATCTGGCTCACGGGGCCGGCGATGCGTTTGGGACGGCGCTGACCCGGGAGGCGAATGATCAGGGGGACGCGGACTGCTTCCTGGAACATGACGCATTTGGCCAGGAGCCGGTGGCTTCCCATCATGTCGCCGTGGTCAGAGGTGAAGACAACGATCGTGTCCTCGGCGAGGCCGCAGTCTTCGAGGGTCTCAAGTATGGTGCCGACGTGCGTGTCAACGAGACTGCACAGCCCCCAGTAGTTGGCGATTAAGCGGCGCCAGTCGGCTTCGGTTTTGAGCGGGAGGCCGCTTATGCCTCGGTCGCGCCAGAGGAGGTGAAAGAATCTGGCTTTAAGGGGTTGATCCTCCGAAGGAAAGGCGGAGAAATTAGGCGGGAGCGGAATTGAGGCGGGGTCGTACTGGTCGTCTCTGGGGCCGAAGAAAGGCATGTGCGGTTCGAGAAAGTTGACGAACAGGGCGAACGGCCGACGGCTGTTTTCGCGGATGAATCTGGAGGCCTCGCGGGCGAGGAACGCCGGCTTGCCGAATTCCTCCGGCAGGCGGGAAGCTTCGTTGCGCGTAAAGGTTTCGCCATCCGCCGGAGCAAACCCGTTGGCGAGGAGCCAATGATGGTAGCTTGAGCGGGCGGAGCGATCCCTGCCTTCGGAGTAGTAGCGCATATAGAAATCCTCGATGCTCACCCATTCCTGGAAACCATGCTGGGCGAATATTTCGTCGCCGAGGTGCCACTTGCCGTGATAGGCGGTGACGTAATCGCGGGAGGAGAGCATCTCCGGGAGACAAGGCGTCTCGGTGCGCAGGGGGATATTGTTCTCCGTGCAGCCGGTGGTGTGAGGATAAAGGCCGGTGAGGATGGAAGAGCGGGATGGCGTGCAAACCGGCTGAGTTACGTACGGATGCTCAAAGACGCAGCTTTGAGATGCGAGACGGTCCAGATTGGGCATGTGGATTTTGCGATTGCCGTAGGCGGCCATCGTATCGGCGCGCTGCTCGTCGGTGAAAATGAAAAGCAGATTGGGAGAACTCATCGGGCTATTGCTCCTTGGGAAATCAATGCGGCTCCGCCATCCGTTCCAATTTACCCCGATGAGGCGCCGGCGGCAAGTGATTTCCAATCGAGTGCCTGCTGGCTCTCATCAGGCAGCAGCGAAAGAGCGCCGGCAGCCTATGTGAGAGAGCGATAGTTGTGTTATGATATTCCATCGAAAACGCAGAAGAGTGGCGGCGGGGCCAAGTGCCGCAGCATAAGTGAGAGGAAGATGGGCAGACGCGATCGTTCTCGTGAGGCGGAGTGTTTGCTGGTGCAGCCGGCGTTCGGGGCTTCGGAAGGCTGCTTCACTCCGGTCGGACTGGCTATTGTTGCCTCGATACTGAGGGAAGCAGGGCACAGCGTCGCGATTATTGACGCGCGACTCGAGGCGCTCACTCCCGAGCAAGCAGCAAGGAGGATTCTGGAGGCGGAGCCGCGTGTGGTGGGGTTTAGTTCCATGACGGTGATGTTTCCGTGGGTATCGGGAACGGCGTCGTTGATCAAGGAAGCCAGCGCGGCGACGCGCATCATAATCGGCGGCAGTCACTTCACAGCGCTGCCCGAAGAGAGCCTTCGCGAAGCGCCTGCGATTGACGCAGGGGTGCACGGCGAGGGGGAACGGGTCATTGTTCCTCTCGTGCGGGCGATGCTGGACGGCGGCAGCGGCCTGGAAGAAATTCCAGGGGTGGCGTACCAGAAGGACGGAGAATTGCGGGTGAACGACAGGCCGCCGCTGATCGAAGATCTGTCCGCACTGCCAATGCCTGCTTACGACATTCTTCCCATGGGAAAGTACGTTACGCGCAGAGGAAGACGGCAGGCCCTGATGCTCACAAGCCGCGGGTGCCCCGGGAGGTGCAAGTTCTGCTACAGGCTGATGTTCGGCCGCAGGGTGCGGCGCCGCGAGGTCGAGCACGTGCTCGACGAAATGGAGCTGCTGGAAAAGAGATACGGAGTTCAGGAGATTTCGTTCGAGGACGATAATTTCACAACGTCGAAAAGGTGGATCCGGTCGTTCTGCGAGGGGGTTCGGAGAAGGAATCTGAGAACGAAGTGGAGCTGCTGGACGCGGGTTGATGGTGTGAACGAGGAGCTCCTGTCCACGATGAAGCAGAGCGGCTGCACGCTGATACGCCTGGGTGTGGAAAGCGGGTCGCAGGAGATTCTGGATCGAAGCGAAAAGGGAACGACCGTCGAGCAGACGGTGGCGGCATTCAGGCTTGCGCGCGAGGCGGGAATCCGGACGTGGGGGTTTTTCATGATAGGAAACATAGGGGAGACGGCGGAGACGGTGGCGGCGACGATACGTTTGGCGAAGCGGCTCTCACCGGACATTTTCCAATTCGCCATGGCGATGCCGTATCCGGGAACGGAGCTGAGGCAGTGGGCTGAGGAGAGGGGATATGTTGCAGCAACGGGATGGGAGGATTACTGCGAAACGGGAAAGCGGGCGGTTATGCGGACGGAGGCTTTGAGTGTCGAGGAGATAGAAGCGCTGCACAGGAAGGCGAACAGGGCGTTGATGCTTTCGCCGCGGTGGTTGGGGGGGGCGTTCCTGCGAGAGATTCGAGAGCCCAAACACCTGTTGAGCGACGGCGTGCGGCTGGTGCATGCTCTATGGACGGGTAAGACATGAGCTGAGGGCCGGCGGCGCCGGCCGAAAGGGAGAGGTTAGTGGCTGAAGCCTCTGGGTCCGGGCAGAAGCAGGGCAGAGCGCTGCAGGAGGAGCGACTGTTCGGAGGTGAGCGGGCGAGGCACCTGGCATTCACTAAAAGGTTGGGGGCGGTTCTCGCCAGCGTGTGCGCGGCGGCGATAGCGATCTGGGTGCTGGATCCGGACGTGATGGTCTACTACGTGAAGCCCGGAGTGACGGCGGGAGGCGAGCGGGTCTGCCTGGTTTACCAGAGGAGGTCGCCGCTGCGGAGGAGGACGTATTCCTTTTTTGTTTTTGCGGAAGGAGACGGGTGGGGGCGGAAGAACCGGCTTTTCGGAGAGTACTCGGGAGCGGTGCAGAGAGGGGAGGAGCTGCTTCTTTTCTTCGGCGGCGAGACCTACGCGAGCTACCGCGGTGAGGAGTGGGAGAAGGCGCGGGACTGGGCGCCGGGCTGGACGGTGATGGGAGGGGAGAGGGTGGCAGGCATGCTGTGGGTGGCCGGAGCAGACAGGAGCCTGCGCGCGGCGGTCTGGGAAGACAGCGAGTGGAAGGAGTCGGGAGAAGGACCGGCGGTAGCAGGGAGAGTGAAGGATTTAGCGCTGGTGAGCAGGGGGAACGATGAACTCTGGGCGGCCTGGTCGGACGAGGAGGGCCAGTGGTTTTCCAGGATCGCCCCTTCATGGGGCGAAAGAATGAGGCTTATGGTTCCGGATGCGGTACGGCTGGGCGCGACGACAGCAAGGACGGAGGGGAGGTTCTGGGTCTTCTACGCGGCGAAAGACAAGAAGGCGCTGCAGTGGGCGGAAGTTGATGAGGAAGGAGAAGTGGTTCGCAACGGGGATATGGGGCAGAAGCTGAGCACGCAAGGGAGGGTCTCGGGGGTGACGGCTCTGAAGAAGGGAGAGAAAGCGTGGGTGCTGGTGACGGGGTTTGGGGGTGTGAAGCGATTCTATTTCGACGGAGAGAGTTGGGAGGACGGCGGGTGGATCGAGCGAGCGGGCTTGGCGCGGAAGCTGGCGCGGTCGCTGTGGGCGGTGGTTTTCACGCTGATGCCGGTGCTGACGGTCATTATGGCGGGGGCGGTTTTCCGGATGCAGGAGGCGTTCGCTAACGCGCTGATGGGGGTTAGGGAGGGCTATGTGGGTTCGTGGTGGAAGCGCGGCGTGGCGCAGCTTCTCGATGGACTTCTGTACGCACCCATGTGCGCGGGGATGTGGGGACTGCTGGGAGGGTGGAAGCTCTGGCAGGTAGGGCTTTCGGGGTTGGGGTTGCTAGCACTCTACTTCGTGGTTTGCGAAGGGGTATGGGGAAGAACTCTGGGGAAGGCGGCGCTTGGGCTGAGCGTTGTGAGAGAGAATGGGGGGAAGGCGGGGCTGGGCCCTGCGGCGGTGAGGAACCTGGCTAGGCTCATTGATTTTCTGCCGCTGGGGTACGCGGTGGGGATCGTCGTTTCGCAGAAGGGTAAGCTGAGACAGCGGATCGGGGATAGGGCGGCACGGACGGTCGTGGTTAACAGGGCCGGGCTGGAAAGGCGGTTGGAGAGGACCGCGTGAGGGGCTAGGCTTAAAGGGATGGAGCCTGGAAGACGGAGACGGCGCTCGCCTTGAAGCTGGCGAGGACCTCCCCACCGACCGACAGGGAGAGGGAGCGTTGTGACTCGGGAGTGATAAAGGCCCGAAGCTGAAAGCCGACGTCCAGGAGGACTTCGACCTTCCCGTCCGGGAGGAGAGAACAGGCCGCGACGCGGGCCGGAAGGCTGTTGCGAACGCTGGAATGAATGGGCTGCCGCGAGAGTATGACCGAATCGGGAGGGATGGATATTCGGCAGGGGCCGGGGGAGGCTGCGTTGACGCGAATGCGGGGTACCCCCGGGAGTTGGAAGAATGCCTCCCCATTCTCAATCGCGATGCGGCCGGAGATGAGATTTGGAATGGGAAGGGGAGCCAGGACTCCTTTATCTAGATAGATTTCCCTGTCGCTTATGCCGAGGCAGCGGTTTAGCTCGTGGGTGCTGATCAGAATGGTGACGGGGGCGGAGTCGGCCAGTTTCCGCAGGAATGCGAGTAGACTCAGTGCAGTTGCGAGATCGAGGTCGGCGAGCGGCTCGTCGAGGATGAGGACGGAAGGTCCAGCGGCGAGGGCTGCGGCTATGGCGGCACGCTGACGCTCGCCGCCGGAAAGCTGTGAGGTAGGTCGGGAGCTAAGATGCTCGACGCCCAGCGCGGAGAGGGCCCGGGAGACCAGGTGCGATCGCTCGGGGCGGCTGACCTTTCTGAAGCGAAGGCCGAGGGAGGCAAGCCGGGCTACGGAGGTCCGGAAGAGGAACGGATTCTGTATGACCATTGCGACCGAGCGGCGGAGGGTGGGGATTCCGCTCGTTTCGGGAAATACCGGCCGCCCCCGAAAGAAAACCTCGCCGGAAGATGGCTGATTGAGAGCGCAGAGGATTTCGAGGAGTGTCGTTTTGCCGGCGCCGTTCGCGCCGGCGATTAGGTGTATGCCTCCTTGGGAGATGGATAGGGAGTCTATGCTGAGGGCGAGGTTCTGCCCGTAGAGTTTGGTGACTCCATTCAGTGCGAAGAGGGGTTCAGCGAGATCTGACATTTGCAAGTAGCCTGAAAAGGAAGTTGGCGCCGAAGGCAAGAACGATGAGGATAAGGCCGAGGGCGAGAGCGAGGGAGAGGCCGCCGCGGCTTGCTTCGAAGGTGATTGCGGTGGTCATGGTACGCGTGTAGTGGCGGATGTTGCCGCCGACGATCATTGCGGAGCCGACTTCGGTTACGGCTCTGGCGAAAGCGGCAAGGACGATTCCGAGAAGGGCGAATCGTTTCTCGGAAAATACGAGGAGCGCGGCCTGAAGCCGCGAGGCGCCGAGGGCGAGAGCGGTTTTGCGAATTGCCGGGTCAGTTTGTCCCAGGAAAATCGCGCTCAGCGCACAGACGACCGGGAAAGCGAGGATGAAGTCTCCGATAGCTATGGCCCAGGGCGTGTAAAGAAGGCGCAAGGCACCCAGAGGCCCGGAGCGCGAAACCAGCGCGTAGACGAGCAGGCCGACGACAACGCTGGGCAGCGCCATGAGGCTGGTGAGGATGTTGAGGACGAGCGATTTGCCGCGATACCTTTTCGTGCCGGCAAGATAACCGGTGGGAATGCCAGCCGCTGCGGCGAAGAAGACGGCGAGAGATGCCACCCAGAGGGAAAGGATTAAGCTGCTGCGCACCTCATAATCGAGGCGAAATATCAGTCGGAAGGCTTCGCTGAAGGACTCGGCGATGAAGGCGAAGGTTGCGATTTGTCGGCTCCCTCGAGGGCCTCGGGATGGGCGTCCGGCCAGAACATCTGCTCGCCATTGATCTTGTAGCTGGCGATTATGCGCTGAACTTCCACTGAGGTCAACCACGCGATGAAGCGCAGCGCGCCTTCGTGATTGACGTGCGGATGGCGGGCGGGATTGACGGCTATGGCGGAGTATGGGTTGAGCAGCAGAGGGTCCCTTTCGAAAAGAATGCCGAGGTCAAGTTTTAGGCGGTGGGCGAGGTAGGTAGCTTTGTCACACAGCGTGTACGCGGAGAGTTCGTTCGCGATGATGAGGGTCGGGCCCATGCCCTGACCGGTTTCGCGGTAGGATTCGGGCGCGGGTTTGGTCTTGGCAGCTTCCCAGATGGAAAGCTCCTTCACGTGTGTTCCGGAGTCGTCGCCGCGGGAGATGAAGAGGGATTTGGACTGCGCTATGCGGACAAAGGCTTCGGAGGCGCTTTCTGCCTGGGATATTTTTGCGGGGTCTCCGCGAGGGCCGACGACGATGAAGTAGTTGTGCATTATGGGGATGCGGTCGAGGCCGAAGCCCTTTTCGACGAATTCCTTTTCGGGGCCTGGGGCGTGGACGAGGAGGAGGTCGGCGTCGCCGTTTTCGGCAAGTTTGAGGGCTTTGCCAGTCCCGACGGCGACAACGCCGATCTTCATGCCGGTTTCTTTCTCGAAAATTGGAACCAGGAGATCGTAGAGGCCGCTGTCGCGCGCGCTCGTCGTTGTGGCAAGGATCAGGTCGGGGCGCTTTGCCAATGCGGGACCGGCGACGAGGAGAAGAAACGCAAGACATACGAGGATCAGTTTGTACCGCGTCAGCATTAGAGCTATCTCCGTGATTGGATGACCGTTTGTCGCGATGGCGGTGATTGTATTAAGCGGTGCGCTCGGGTGCAACATGCTTCAGCGGGATGCCGCGGGAGCGTTTTTTCTTGAAGGAGCCCGTCAAAGAGCTAAAATCTATTGCTGAGAGCGCTTTCCGGCAGATAGATGCGAGTTTCAATCTGATCAGGCGAAATCTGTGAGGAGGTAGATTTCTTAAGCGGGCCTCGCAGGCGCCGACAGGAGGTGTGAGAGTGACGCCTGAAGCGAGGTTCAGGACGTTCGATTATGAGGTCGATTCAAGGGTTGTGACGGAGAAAGCCGGTGAGCTTGCGGTGGAAGGAGTGAAGCCCATACTCACTTCGCCGCCGGTGGAATTCAAGGGAGAGCCCGGTTGTTGGACGCCGGAGCATCTGTTTGTGAGCTCGCTTGTAGCGTGCGTGCTGGTGCGCTTTCTAGGCTACGGGAGGAAAGAAGGACTGGAATTTGAAGGATACAATTGCCGGGCCGTGGGAAGGATGGTGCGGCGGGACGGAGGATGGATAATAGATAGGATAGAACTGAAGGCCAGGGTGGAGGTTAAAGGCGCCGATATGGCGAAGAAGGCCGATGAAGTGCTGTCCCTGGCGAAGAACAATTGTCCGATAGAGAAATCTATGACGAGCGAGGTGGTTCTGAGCCGCGAGATTGTGGATGTGTCTGGATGATTTGTTCGCGGCGGAACGCTTGCGGGCGGAGGTAATAAATGGGAGAACTGTTTGACGAACTGGAAAGGCTGCGGAGCGAGATGCGGCAGATCGTCCGGCAGCTTTATTTTGCACCGCCTTCCGGGGGCTTCCTTCCGGAGAAGGTCTGGCATCCGCCGATGGACGTTTTTCTGACCGGGGACTCGGTGGTGGCCCTGCTGGAGGTGGCTGGAGTCGACGGCGAAGAGGTGCGGGTCGAGATTGCTGACGGCGTCTTAACGATCTCAGGCTACCGCAAGCAGTTGCGCGAAGAGGGGAAAGCTTACGTGCAAATGGAGATACGTTATGGGAGGTTCCAGCGGAGGATAAAGCTTCCAGCGTCGGTGGATGCGAGCAAAATCTCAGCATGCATCAAGAACGGTTTCCTGCGGGTAGAGATGCCGACAAGCGCGAAACTGGAAGAGGGAACCAGCATAAGGGTTCCCATCCAAGTGGAGTGAGGGAGATGGCGGAAGAGAAACCGACGGAAGAAGAGGTCGCAGAGGTGGAGGCGCCGGCCTCTGTCGAGAAGAAAGTGGATATCCCACCGGAGCTGCCCATCCTGCCGCTTAAGAATACGGTGGCCTTCCCGATGATGATTCTGCCCAACGTGGTCGAGGGGGAGAAGTACGTGAAGCTAGTGGATGAGGCGGTGGCCGGGGACAGGATGGTAGGGCTTGTGACACAGAAAAGCAGGGACGCGGAAGAGCCGAAGCCGGAGGAGCTTTACAGCGTGGGGACGGCGGGTCTGATAATGAAAATGCTGAGGCTGCCCGACGGGACGCAGAGGATTCTGGTCCAGTGTCTGTCGAGGATAAGGGTGGAGGAATTTAGTCAGCTTGAGCCTTACCCGCGAGGGAAGGTGACAGAGCTGAACGAAGAGGTGGAGGATTCGCTGGAGATGAAGGCGGTTATGCGGACTGTCGCAGACCAGTTTCGCAAGATGGTGGCGATGATGCCGCAGATGCCGGAAGAGCTGCAGATACTGGCGCTGAACATGGACGACGCGGCGGTGCTGGCGGATTTCGTGGCGTCTACGGTGGCGCTTTCGCTTGAGCACAAACAACAGCTTCTGGAAGAGCTTTCGGTGAGGAAGCGGCTTGAGAAGCTGGCGTCTTTTCTGCAGAAGGAGCTCGAGGTGCTGGAGCTCACGTCGAAGATCCAGTCGGAAGTGCAGGGAGAGATGACGAAGGCGCAGAAAGAGTTCTACCTGCGCAAGCAGATTGAGGCCATTCGGAAGGAACTCGGGGAGGAGGACGCGGGACAGGAAATCGAGGAACTTCGTCAGAAGATAGAAGAGGCTAAGATGCCGGAGGAGGCCAAGGGAGAGGCGGAGAAGGAGCTTTCACGCCTGGCGAAGATGCACCCGAGCGCGGCGGAGTACACGGTCGCCAGGACGTATATTGACTGGCTGATCGCCATGCCGTGGAGTAAGCAAACTGAGGACCAACTGGAAATAGCTCACGCGAAGGATGTGCTGGACCGCGACCACTACGGTCTGGACAAGGTGAAGGAACGGATTCTGGAGTATCTGAGCGTGAGGAAGCTTAAGAGCGACACGAAAGGGCCGATACTCTGCTTCGCGGGTCCGCCGGGGACGGGGAAGACTTCGATAGGGCGTTCGATTGCGGAGGCGCTGGGGAGGGAATTCATACGGATGTCGCTGGGAGGGGTGAGGGACGAGGCGGAGATCCGCGGGCACAGGAGGACGTACGTCGGGGCGCTGCCGGGGAGAATAATCCAGGGGATAAGGCGCGCGGGATCGAAGAACCCGGTGTTTATGCTGGATGAGGTCGATAAGCTTGGGGCGGATTTCCGGGGCGACCCGTCATCAGCGCTGCTCGAGGTGCTGGACCCGGAACAGAACTACAGCTTCAGGGATCATTACCTCGATGTGGAGTTTGACCTTTCGCAGGTGATGTTCATTACGACGGCGAACATACTGCAGACGATTCCGCCGGCGCTGCGGGACAGGATGGAGGTGCTGGAGTTTCCCGGCTACACGGAGGGCGAGAAGGTCAAGATCGCCAAGCGCCACCTGGTGCCGAAGCAGAAGAAGGAACACGGGATTCCGCAAGACAAGTTGAACTTCAGCGACGAGGCGCTCCACAAGATCATTCGGGATTACACGCGGGAGGCGGGGTTGAGGAATATGGAGCGGGAGATCGCGACGGTGTGCAGGAAGTACGCAAGAAAACTTGCGGAAGGCGAGGAGATACCCGACGAGGTGAATCCGGATGGGGTGGTGGAGCTTCTGGGCGCGGCGAAGTTTTTCCAGGAGGTGAAGGAGCGGCTTGGGAGAGCCGGTGTGGCGACGGGGTTGGCATGGACGCAGACGGGGGGAGAAATAATTTTCGTCGAGGCGGCGAAGATGGCCGGAAAGAAGGGCCTGGTGCTGACGGGACAACTGGGAGAAGTGATGAAGGAATCGGCGCAGGCGGCGCTGACGTACGTGCGAAGCCACGCGGCGGAACTCGACATCGACGAGGATTTCTACGAGAAGAATGACCTCCACGTTCACGTCCCCGCGGGCGGGATACCGAAGGACGGGCCCTCGGCGGGGGTTACCATGGTGGCTGCGATCGTGTCGCTCCTTACGGACACCCCGGTAAACCCCGACGTGGCAATGACGGGCGAGATTACGCTCAGGGGTAACGTGCTGCCGGTGGGAGGGATCAAGGAGAAGGTCATGGCGGCGAGGCGGGCAGAGATAGGCGAGATGATTCTGCCGGAGCACAACAGGAAGGATCTGGTGGATGTGCCGGAGGAGATCAAGAAGGAGATGAAGTTTCACTTCGTCGGCGACATAGACGAAGCGATCAAACTGGCGCTGAAAGTCAGGAAGAAGAGGAAGGTAAAAGAGGCGAAGGGGGCCGCGAGTCCGGCGTAGTGCCGCCCACAGAGAGGAAATCCCTATTCAGCTTTTACCCCACCCTACCCGACCAAGAGAGGACGCCTGACCATGGGCCGGATGCGTCACGTATCCGGCCAGGTTTTTGCTAAGCGAAAAGCAACCAGGGTAGACGCAAAGGGAGAGATCGAGCAATAAAGGGGAAAGAAATTGAGCAAGGCTGATCCGCCCTCAGGCCGTAGAGGCTCTCTAGGGCGGCAGATAGGCTGGACGATAGCAGTGCCCATACTGGGAGGCGCAGGGGCGCTCACTGCGATTGCCCTCAGAGAGGCAGTGGTGTCGCTGTGGGATCTGGCGAGCGGGACGGGGTTGTGGTGGGCATGGCCGATCGTCGGAGCGCTGGCCGCCGGATGGCTGATCCACCGTTTCGAGAAGCGAGCGGGGGGCGAAGGCGTGCCGGAGTACATACGATCGGTTAACAAGCTGGGCGGAGATATGAGATGGACAATGCCCGCGGTGAAGGCGGCGGCGACGCTGCTGACGGTCGGGTCGGGCGGGAGCGGCGGACTTGTAGGCCCGAGTTCGATAGTGGGTGGAGGAAGCGGGTCGGTGATAGGGAAGTGGCTGAAAGGGAGAGGGCTGCTTAGGAGCCTGGAGGAAGACGAGATAAGACTGGCGGCGATATGCGGATTTGCAGGGGCCCTGAGCGGGCTCTTCAAGGTTTCATTCGCCGGCGGCATCTTTGCCGCGGAGATCCTTTATGCGACTACGCTCCGCTACAAGGATATCTTTCCCGCGACGGCGGCGGGGGTGTGCGGGTACCTCGTGACGGGGGGCATCGAGGGGTTCTCGCCGATGCTGGAGAGGGTTCCGTTCGATATGAGGCTGGCTGCCGTCCTGCCTGTGGTTCTGACCGGAATTCTGGCCTCCGGAGCTGGGATTTGCTTCGTGTGGGTTTTCAAAAGTTCGCGGGCGGCCTTCGGCAGAGCCGGCTTGCCGCTGTGGGTGAAGCCGGGATTGGGCGCAGTGGTGTGCGTCGCCGTGGCGGCGGTGGCAGGAAAAGAGGTGCTGGGTCTGGGCGAAAGGACTTTGAGGTGGCTTGCGAAGGGGGAAAGCGTGACGCTTGGGTTTGCGGCGGCGCTGTTAATCGGAAAAGCCGTGGCTACGGCTGCGACGGTAGGTTCGAGGGGAAGCGGGGGGATCACTTTCCCCCTTATTTTGATGGGAGCGGCGCTGGGACACGTGGTCGCGGCGGTGTTTGGGATTGACGATCCGGGGATGCGGGTAGCGTTCGTGGCGACGGGGGTGAGCGGGCTTCTGAGCGCGAGTCTTAACGTTCCGTTCGCCGGCGCGGTATTTGCAGCAGAACTTTTCGGGATATCTTACCTGGGACCTGCAGTGATAGGCGCGATGATTGGTTTCGAGACTTCGCGCAGGTATCTGGCACTGGAAGCAGCAGTGGAGGAGTAAATGGTGATACTTAGTCAGTTGCTGGCAGCCGCTGGACCCGCGGCGAACGGCCTTTCGTTTTCGTTCGAGGGGCAAGGGCTCGCGGCTTCGGTTCTGATAGCTCTGGGCATGGGCGTGGCCACGGCGGCAACTCCCTGCGTTTACCCGCTGATCCCTGTGACGGTAGGTTTTCTCGGAGGGCAGGGAAAAGGAAGGAAGCTGGTTTGGCTTTCGCTGGTGTATCTCTCCGGGATGGCGATCTCTTTCTCGGCGCTTGGCACGATAAGCGCGCTGGCGGGCAAGACACTTGGATTTCAATTGCAGCGGCCGGCGGTGCTGTGGGGTGTGGCTGCAGTAATCGCCATCGCGGGGGTTTTGATGATGGCGGGAGCAACGCTGCGGCTGCCGTCCAAGCTTGCCGCGATCCTGAGAGGAAGAGCAGGCTATGGAGGGGCGGTTGTAATGGGGCTCACGGTCGGGATGGTGGCGCTGCCTTGCGCAGGGCCGCTTATCATAGGGCTGGTGACTTACACAGCGGGACTGGGAAATCTGGGCCTGGGACTAGTATTGTTTACGGCGTACGGGATCGGGCTGGGACTGCCGGTAGTCGTGCTGGGAAACGTCTCGTCGCTGCTGGTAAGCTTGCCGAAGACCGGAGCGTGGAACCAGTGGGTGAAGAAGCTGCTGGGCGCAATGCTCCTCGTGATGGCGGCTTATTTCCTTCGACCGGTGCTGCCGGAGGCGGCGAGGCTGAAAGTGCTGGCAGGGGCGCTGGCGGCCGGAGGCGTGGCGAGCGGACTTCTGGGCAGGTGGGCGGCGGGAACGCGAGCGGAGCCTGCGAGGAAGATCGTCGGAATAGGAATGCTGATTGCCGGGCTGGTGCTCTTTTTCCAGCCGGTTAGTGGGCCAAGCCGAATTGAAGCGGAGCACGAGGTCGAAACGCCAATTGAAGCGAGCCCCGAGGTCGAAACGCCCGATGCAGGAGGCGAGGCTTTTGAAGGCCCGGCGACATCCGCGCCCAGCGTCGAGGTGGAGATAGAATCAACGGCAGGGCTTCAACATCCGGAGGACCCCAAGGATTGGCCCGATTACGATAGAGCAAAAGCGGCGGAGGCGGCGAAGACACGTCCGGTTCTGGTGCTGTTTTCCGCCGAATGGTGCACGTACTGCAAGGTGGTCGAGAAGGGGGCGCTGCGCGCTGAGAAGGTGAGGGAGACGCTTGGGAATTTCGCGGTGTTCCTGGCAGACGTGACGACAAGCAAACCGAGTCCCGCAATCGAGCTGTTTAAGCAATTGCGCATCCCGGGCACGCCGACGATCGTTTTCCTGGGTCCCGACGGAAAGGAGATGAGCGGTTTCCGGCTGCAGGGATACCATCCGGACATTTTCAACCCGGAGGGGGATATTTTCCCACAGATGCTGGAGATGGTGAAGGAAGCGTACTTCGAGGCTAAGAAGGCGATGGAAAGGGCGGCTGAAAGATAAACCAAAATGAACAGGCTGGCTGGGTCTCGTGATAGGACGGTTGTTCGTGAAGCACGCAGTCGCGAGCGCGGCCTTCGTCGGAAGCATCATCGCTATTGGTCACCTCGCAGCACGAGCAGAGGAGAGTCGAATGAATGTGGTGCTCATCGTCATTGATACGCTGAGGGCGGATCACTTGAGCCGTTACGGGTACGAGAGGCCGACGTCGCCGAATCTCGACAAGCTGGCGCGGGAAGGGGTGCTTTTTGAGAACTGCTCGATCCAGTCCTCGGGAACGCATCCGGGGTTCACTACGCTCATGACGGGCAGGTCGCCGGTTCATCACGGGGTGATCGCGCACTGCGGGTTCAACGAGCCGAAGGAAGGAATTAAGACACTGCCGGAGATGCTGCAGGGGGCCGGATACAAGACGGGAGCGGTGGACAACCTCCCTTCGACTTGGCATTCGTGGTTTCCGGAGCCGCTTCGCGGGGTTGAGCCGAAATGGTTTGCGAGAGGCTGGGATGACTTCCGGGATTACGGGCTGCTGCGGCAGGGATCGCGCGAGACGAAGAAAAACGCGGGGCAGATCACCGAGGAGGCGTTCGACGTGCTGGAGAAGATAGGGAGCGAGCAGTTCTTCCTCTTCCTCCACTACTGGGACCCGCACACGGGTTACTTCCCCCCTCCCCCATTCGACAGGATCTATTACGTGGGGGACGAGTCGGACCCGAAACACACGAGCATGGCGATGGTGCGACAGAAGATGGGGGATACGGTGGACAACTGGCACGCTGGCAACCTGCGGCACGTGACGGACGCGAATTACTTCGTCGCGCAGTACGACGGTGCGATAACGTATTGCGATTATCAGCTCGGGCGGCTTTTTATGAAGCTCAGGGAGATGGGAATCGAGCAGGAGACGCTGATCATCGTGACGGCGGATCACGGCGAGAACATGCTCGACCACACGCCTTATTTCGGTCACGGCGGCATGCACTCATCGTGCCTTCACGTGCCACTGATTATTAAGCATCCGAAGAAGCTCCCGGCAGGGAATGTTGTGAAGCAACTTGTCGGGCACGTGGACATAATCCCGACGATATTCGGGCTCATTGGAAGGGAAGCGCCGCAGCGGCTGGAGGGAATGGATTTGACAGCGCCAGCGCGAGGCGAGAAGAAGGAGACGAGGGATATAGTGTTCAGCACGGGCGGGCCGTCAATCGCGGCTTACGACGGGCGATACAGGCTGGCGAAGATGTTTAACGATAGGACCGATAAAACGACGAGGAAAACGCTGTACGACACCGTTGAGGATCCCGACGAACAGAAAGACGTGGCGGGAGAGCATCCGGAGGTCGTTGCGCGGCTGAGCAAGGCGATAGACGAATGGGTGGACGCGCTGATGGAGGAGGCGGGCCGGACTGAGTATCCGTGGGTGGAGCAGAAGCGGAAGGAAGACGAAGCAAAGGCGAAGGCCAAAGACTACAGGCCGAAGATGGAACCGTAGGCCGTGCCGAATCACTCGGAGGCGCAAAGGAGGAGCAGGCTATAATGCGCAAGGTGCGGATAGGCTTTGTGGGCGTCGGGAGGATGGGACAGTGCGCGCACCTCCGGAGCTACGTGACGATCCCCGACTGCGAGGTGGTGGCGATCGCGGAGCTTCGAAAGGAACTTGCAGCGGCGGTCGCCTCACGTTACGGCGTGCCGCGCGTATATCACGACCACAATGAGATGATCTCGAACGAAGAGCTGGACGGCATTGTTGCGTCGCAGCCTTATCAGAGGCACGGGGCTCTGGCGCCCGAGCTTTATAAAGCCGGGGTGCCCGTCTTTACGGAGAAGCCGCTTGCCAATTCGGTGGAGGCGGGTGAAAAGATCGTCGCGGCGCTCCGGGAAAGCGGGGTGAAGCACTACGTTGGGTACCACAAGCGGAGCGATCCGGCGACGGTGTACGCCAAGGAACGGATCGATCGGCTGAAGAAGACGGGGGAACTGGGCGGGATGCGGTACGTGCGGATAACGATGCCCCCGGGCGACTGGATACAGGAAGGATTCGTCAATCTGGTCGAGACCGATGAGAAGGTTCCGGAGCTGCCCGCGGATCCGCCGGCGGCGGAAATGGATGAGGCGGCGCGGCGATCGTACGGCGGGTTCCTTAACTACTTCAGCCACCAGACCAATCTGATGCGGCATCTCCTCTGTGAGGATTACGAAGTCGCGTACGTGGAACCGTCGCGCGTGCTGATGGTCGTCAGGAGCGAGAGCGGCATCGCGGGGGCACTCGAGATGGCGCCGTACCGGACGAGCGTTGACTGGCAGGAGGAGGCGTTCGTCGGGTTTGAGAGGGGATATATAAGGATAGAATTGCCCGCGCCGCTGGCTTTGAATAGGCCGGGCCGAGTGACGATGATGCGCGATCCCGGAGAGGAAGGGTTTCCCGAAACGACCGTTCCGCAACTGCCGTGGATCGACGCGATGCGGCAGCAGGCGATGTTCTTCGTGAAGGCGACGCGAGGGGAGCGGACGCCGCTCTGCGAGGCGGAGGAAGCGCTGAAAGACCTCAAGATCGGGCGCGATTATATAAGAGCTCTCGGCGGCGAGGGGCCAGGGGGTCGAGTGTGAAGCTATCGCAAATCGCCATCAACGCGGTGTCAACGAGGGGAGCGAGGCTGGAGGAGAACCTTGCGGCGTACGCGGAGGCGGGCTTCAGGAACGCGGAGTTTCCGCTGCGGCAGCTCAAGGATTACCTCGAGGAAGGAAACAGGGTCTCCGATTTGGTGCGGCTGCTCGAAGGGCACAAGATGCGGTGCATTGGCGGGTTCGAGACCGTTGTGGAATGCTTTTCGCCGCCGACGGAACGCGCGGCGAATCACGCGAAGGTGATGGAGAACGCGCGGTTTCTTGCGGAGCTCGGCGGGACGATCCTTGTGGTGGGGACAGACGGCCCGAAAGAGCGCGTCGAGGCAAAAGAGCTTCTCGGGCACATCGCTGAGGTCTTCGCCGAGGTCGCAAAAAGGGTGAAAAAAACCGGGGTGACGCTCTGCATCGAGTTCAACTGGTCGCCGGTAGTCAAATCGCTGCGTACCGCGTGCGAGATAGCGCGACGCTCGCGGATGGCAAACGTCGGCGTCGTATTTGATCCGGCCCACTATCACTGCACGCCGACGAAGTTCGAGGAGCTTACCGCGGAGAACGTCCGATACATAAGGCACGTGCACGTGGACGACATGCGCGACAAGCCGGGTGAGCTTTGCGACTGCAACCGCGACCGCGTATTACCGGGAAAGGGATGCCTGGATCTGAAGGCCATCTTCAGGCGGATCGAGAAGCACGGCTACCGGGGCTACTTCTCGATAGAGATGTTCAACGAAGAGCTGTGGGCCATGCCGGCGCGGAGAGCGGCGAAGCTCATGTACCAAAGCATGCGAGGGCTTTGCAATAAGTAGTCAGAATAGCGACGGGGCAAAGGCCAGAAACTCCAGGCCCAAGACGAAGCTCTACCCACGCGAATAGCGCTTCGCCACGCTGACCGCGAACAAGGCAGCCAGAACAACGCCGACAAGTCCTTCCAATCCTGCGAGGACTTTGCTCGCCCACGTAAGCGGCTGAACGTCTCCGTAGCCTACCGTGGCCAACGTAACCGCGCTAAAGTAAACCGATTTGGAGTAGTCCTTCAGCGTCGGGAGGAGCTGGGTCGCGTCGAAGGAGAAGAAGACTCTATGCACCCTGACTGAATCCCCCCCTATCGGTCCCTGTGTTCCGAGGAATAGGTAGCCAAATGCGGACAGCAGGATCACGACCGCCGCTGCCAGCAGAACGCGGTAGGGCTTCTCGCCGTACCCGAAGACGCACCGCGCCATAAAGAACTCGAACCACTTTCGCAAGAAGTAGGACGGACGCGACTTCCAGCCGTACTCCCATACCGCCCTGGCCAAGCGGAGGCCGGCCTTCCCCGCGGCCGAGCACGCCGCATAGAGGAGGGCGAATGGCCGCCGCTTCGGCAGGTACCGCGCCAAACTCTGAAGGGTGTAGGCGCCGAAGCGCGTTCTCCAGCGATAGACGCGCTCCTGATAGTAGTAGTCGCCTGCGAGCAGGTAGTCGCCTGTGTCGTGGGCGTGCTGTTTCGCGATCCTGAATGCGGATTGGCCCGAGGGCGGGTCTGAGAATTTCGGGAACTCGGCGGGCTTCGAACCAAGATCGAGGCCAAGGCCTTTCGTTAGCTCAAAGGTCGCTCTCCGCAAGTCAACGCCGCCGCGGAAAGTAGAATTCCGGACACGTAGGCCACCGGTGAAGGTGGCAGCGTGCAGATCCAGTCCGCGCGTGCCGGTGCTGCTTCCTTCGATCCAGGCTATCGAACGTACGTGCACGCGAAGCGAAGCAAGGCCTTCGAAGTGGCATTCGCGGAATACCATCGAGTCCTCGAATATTGAGGCATCGAGGACCAGCATGCGGGCGAAGTGGACCCGCCCGCAGTGAAAAAACGTGAAGCTGCTGTCTACCGCGAAGAAGTCGCCATTGAACGTGGTGTCACGTAGCTGAACGGGTTCCAGGAACCTGCATCGCCTCGACTCAACTGGCTCCTTAGGCGCCCAGTAGTCATCGGGAAGTGCGCCGAGGCATAGGCCCACCTCGACGCGCTTGGTTCTCTCCGAGGTTCCGCTCATCGAGAATTTCTGTACGTTGCAGCCGTAGAGAGTGACACGGTAATTGCAGGGGTCCTGTCCCCCCTGTCGGAGCTTCTTCTCGAAAGCCTCGACGAGTTCCGCAAGGTCAGCGACGGTTCTCCTTTCGATGGGCTTGTTCTGCATGAGAAATTCGAGCGCTTCTGGAATGCCTATTGGAACTGGCATTGTCCGCCCCTTAAGCCCACCCGGCGTCGAGCTTACTGCAGTGAAGCGACTATAGCCTCTAAGGCCGGATTACTAGCAGATTTCGGGCAGTTCGTCAAGGGAGGAGTGGGGAGAGGTCCGCGTGGACTTCTTGGATTTGGTCGCGGAGGAAGCGGAGACGGTTGGGGATGCCGCGTTCGTAGGGCCGCTCGCTGCCCAGAAACCGATCAAAATCTATGATGTCGGGCGGATAGTCAAAGATGGCTTCAAGCTGGGCGCCCAAGGCGGAGAGGGCTTTGTCCATGTGCGCGAGGCATTTTCGGGCAAGCTCCTTCCGCGTGGCTTCGGGCGATGGCCCCAAGGCTCCGGCGTAGTAGAGGCGGGCTTTAAAGAGAACGAACCACTGGCCGACGAT
>CAZUUK010000013.1:39447-55032 GCA_964622675.1 uncultured Planctomycetota bacterium
ATGCGCGGCGGTGCCGTGAAGGATGTCGGCGGAGGCGCGGAGAATCTTGAAGTCCATACGAAGCTCCGGAGAGACGGAGGCGGCGGCACTGTCGAGAAGATTTTGCGCTTCGGCGGCTGCCCCGACGAGCTCCTCCATGAACGAAAAGGGGTCTTTGCGGCCGGCGCATGTTTTCTCGACGACATCATCCGACCACTCGTTTTCGCCAAGATATTCGACGATCTCGGCGAGGGAGGCGACGTCGCCGCGGGCCCATTCGGGCGGCTCGAGTCCGCCGGGGCCGGAGAAACCCAACGCGCCGGGCCAGCCGCGCTTTTCGGTGAAGTGATAGGCGAACATCCACATGTAACCCTCGCCGGGGCTGAAGATGACCTTGTCAATGTTCAAGACGACTCTGCCGAGGAGCTCGAGGGCGTCGAGAAACGTACCGCCGAGGGGGCCGAAGCGGCGCCGGAAGCGGTCGAGCCAGGGGGCGCGGTCGTACTCGCCGGAATGGGAGGCGTAGTAAGCGAAGGCTTCGAGGTTTGTCTGCTGGATCGGGTATTTGTTCGAGATGAAGCCCCAGATGGAGATGTCCCAGCCGATGAGGCCGCGGACGCGGAGGCTTCGGCAGTTCCGGGCGACCTGATGGAAGTAGCGGGGGCTGGTCCAGGCGGTCGGGCCGCCGTTGGCGCCGCCGGAGACCTCCTTTGAGACCCAGACTTCGTGGCCGCTTTCGATCCATTCTTTGATGATCGGGTCGGGGCCGGCGTCAATGCAGTCGGCGACGGAGTACTTGAAGACGTAGGGGACGCCTCTGGGGAGCTTGGCCTGCCATTCGATGCCGTGGCCGGTGCTCCAGGCGCGGACGACGGGAAATTTTTTGAGACTGTGAAGGGTTCCAGTGAAGGCGTTGATGAATGAGGTGATCGTTTCGGCGGCGGGGTCGCGCTCGTCGCCGGAGCCGGGGCCGGAGCAGCCCTCGCAGGAGCAGTGGTGGCACTCGCCGGGAGTGACCATGATGCCGGCGGCCGCGGGGAGATTGGCGAAGTATTCTTTCCAGCATTCGGTCATGAATTCCTGGTAGACGGGTTCGCTCCAGCAGACGTTTCCGTTGATGAAGCCGAGGCGATCCTGGAGGTTATTGCGGGCGTCCTTGTGGCGGGCTAGTTTTTGCGAAAGCTCGGGGTGGGCCTGGACGAAAGGGACGGGGGCGCAGAAGTTGTAGTGATGGGTGAAGGGCTGGACGCCCCTGTCCGCAGCATATGAGAATATCTCGTTAAGCACAGCGCGGTTTTTCTCGGTGAAGCGGCGGCTGAAGACGCGCGCTTCGGGGAATTTGTCGAAGTCGAGGACGTAATGATAGCCCCAGCCCATGTAGATGCGGTCCTTCCAGAAGGGCGGGATGTCGGCGATGATCATGTTGATTCCGCTGTCGGCCATCCAGTCAATGGCGAGCTTCCAGGTGGCGATAGGGTCGTCGGTGAATTCGGATGGGGAAATCCAGGGGCCGGGCGCGCCTTCCAGGTAGCTCGGGTGAAGCCACCAGAGGGCGCGGAAGGGGATTTCATCATCAGACATTTTTGGCCTCCTCAAGTGCTTGGCCGTACGGCAGATGCTAAAAGCGGGCGAGACGGGCGTCAAGTGGGACGTTGAGGCGGCGCGCGCGAGAGGGTAACATGAAAGGATCGTTCAAGTTCGCCAGAGGAGGAATAGATGGAAGCGGAAGTCACTACGGTGCTGCGAGAGCTCGAGGAGTACAAGAGGGCACATCCGAACATGTGGAACGTCCCGCCGGAGACGGGGATGTTTTTGATGATCCTGGCGAAGGCGATGGGAGCGAAGAGGATTCTGGAGGTGGGAACGTCGAACGGTTATTCGACGATATATCTGGGGCTGGCGGCGAGGGAGACGGGAGGACGCGTGACGGCCATCGAGGTGGAGGACTGGAGGGCGAAGATGGCGAGGGAGAATCTGGAGCGGGCGGGAGTTTCGGAGTTGGTGGAGGTTCTGGAGGGCGACGCGCTGGAAGTGCTGCCGAAGATCGAAGGCCCGCTGGATTACGTTTTCCTTGACGCGGCGAAGCACCAGTACGTTGATTACTTCAACCTGGTGTGGGAGAAGGTGAGGCCGGGCGGGCTGATCGTCGCGGACAACGTGGTGAACTTGGCGAGCGCGCTCCAGGAATACATCAAGATGGTGAAGGCGCACGAGGGGCTGGAAAGCGTGCTTGTGCCCATCGGCGGCGGGGAGATGGTGAGCTACAAGCTGCCGCAGTAGGCTGCGGGAATTAGCACCGTCAAGACCGTTGAAGAGGGATGGCGCGGCTGGTAGTATTGGAATTCTCCCTGGGGGGTTATTTCCGGCGCGACAATGTGAGGAGTACGTTCATGCGAATCGCCAGATACGGGCTTTCGGCTATCGGACTATGCTTAGTGGCCGCGTTTTGGACAGCGGCGGACGTTTCCGAGACGGCGGATAAGGTGCTGGTTTCGTGGGATTTCAGCAAGGCGCAGGATGCGCTGGGCTGGGAAGCGAAAGGGGAAGCTGATCTGGAGCTCAAGGACGGGGCGCTGTGGATAATCACGAAGGGAAAGCGGGAAGCGATCGAGGGCCCCGATTTTGAGCTTAGCACAAATTCGAGGCAGTACTTCGTGATAGCGATGAAGAACAGCCGCGGCCGGACGCCGAGCATCCGCTGGGGGGTCGAGGGTAAGGATGGGGAGCTCATCTACCAGGGGAAGTCCATTTCGTCGCCGCGAACCACGGGAGCGTACACGACGTGCGTGGTTCCGGAATGGGAGGAGGGTCTGGTCGTAAGGAAGCTTAGCGTGAGGTCACCGTACAGGGCGCAGGAGTTTGGGCTCGTCAGGGTAGAGATCCGCGAGCGGGCTGAGGGTGGGATTGAATGGCTGCCGGGCGCGGACATATCGGAGAGCTCAGCAAAGGATGGGAAGGTGGTGGCGACGGCGAGTGGGGTCTGGCCGATGCTTGTTTCGCCCAGGCTCAGAAGGGACGCGTCGGAGCTAGGGTACGCGACTTTCCGTGTCTCATCGCCGGGGGCGGAGGCGGCGCAGATTTTCTTCAAGGCAACGCCTGAGGAGGAGTTTGACATCTCGAAGTCGGCGTTTGTGGAGCTTGTGGGCGACGGAAAGCCGCATACGTACGTGGCAAAGCTCAAGGGCCTGCCGGGCTACCGCGGAAACGTCGAGCGGCTGGCGCTGCGATTGGCGGAAATGGAAGCAGGAGAAAAGGTCGAGATGGAATTCTTCAACGCGGGCGAAAAGCCCATCGGGCCGGCGGATGTGTGGATAGAGAAGTTTGCGGTTGACCCCGTTATCGCGCCAAAAGGGAGTCAGGTCACCGTGCGGATGTGGATGCGGAACACGGGCGGGACCGAAAGCGGAAAGATTTCGGCGACGTTGAAGGCAGAGGGGACGAAGGTTGAGAATTGGGAAACTGATTTGGGGTCACTGCCGCCCGGCGGCAGGCGAGAGCTTAAGTGGACGATGATGCCGGAGCAAGAAGGGCTCGATCTGAGAGTGTCGGGTGAGCTGGTCGAAGAGGGGAAGGTGGTGGACGAGCGGGAGGCAAGATATGTGGTGACGGGGACAATTGATATGAAGAACCTGGAGGTCTTCCAAAGGGGCGTGACGAAGTCGCGGGTGACGGATGCAGGGATGGCCTTCGCGGGCAACGAGAAGATCGCCGTCTATTTTCCGCGGAGCGAATACGGGTACGCGCCGGGGTTTCTCATGGCCCGGAAAGGGGAGGAGTGGAAGCTGGTCGGGGCGTGGAAAGGGCTGGGGGAGCTGGTGATTCAGAACGATAAAGGTGAGGCGGAGACACACCGCTTCCTGACGGACCTGGACGGGGTGGATGCATATTCGGAGGGGTACTACAGCGACCTGGAAGTCAGCAGCTCGTGGGAGGACTCGGACGGGAAGAAGTGGACGGTGAGGCACACGTTTTCGGTGGAGGGGGAAGAGCGACTGGTAAGGCTTTCGACGAGGCTCGCGTGCAGCGCCGCCGCGAAGGTGCTGGCTTACAGGCCGCTTGTGCTGCTGGCGCTGGGGGAGGAGAGGAAGCTGGGGTTCTTTCCGGGATTGGAGTATCTGCTGGAGGGGGAACGGTCGTCGGGGATGGAGTTCGTGCGATATCCGTTCAACAACCGGCTGGTGCCCGATCCGTACAAGGTGACGATTCCGCTCATGGCAGTGATAAGGGAGGGGATTGCGGTCGGAATGATCTGGGACCCGCTGCAGAAGTGGGACGGGGAGCATTATTTGCCTAACGCGATGTTCGCTTCGCCGAATTTCGTGGACGACGAGAGCGACCATCTGATGACGGTATTCGTTCCGACGCAGCCGGAATGGGCGGATGAGAATTCGGCGGTGGCGAGGGTGCCATACGAGCTTTCGCCGGACAAGGTCATAAGTCTTGGGCTGACGCTGTTCGCGCGGGAGGGGGAGGATTTCGACGCGGTGATGGACGCTTACGTGGAAGAGAAACGGACGCTGCCGGCGACGCCGGAGATGGCGTATGACTACGAGGAAGCGATAAGGGCGGTCATGTACGAGTACACGCATCTCACTTTCGAGAAGGAGCTGGCGCAGTGGCGGAGGTTCCTTCCGGACCCCAGGGGACCGACTTACATTCCTGACAGGATGCTTCATCTTTTCTGGGAGCTGAAGAAGGGGAGAGGCGGGGATATGCGGGCGGATATGGAGGAAGTGTTCAACTACGTGATGGACAAACGGAACGGCGACCTCGGCGGAGCGATGGTTTATTACAGGGGCCCGTTGAAATATCACGTGCGGGACAGGAGACACTCCGTCGAGGAAGCGGTCTCGGCGCTAAGGCCGGACGGGACGTTCGGCTTCGTACCGCAGGAGGAGAAGCACAAGCTTCTTGGCGAACCCGGTGACACTTCATCGGGATGGACAGCGCAGAAGCTGCAGTACATTTGGTCGCTCGCGGTTCAGACGGGGGACGAGAGAGCGATAGAGGCCGGGCTTAAAGGAATCGAGTATCTCGATAGTCAGCTCAGGCCCGAAGGGGCGCAGACGTGGGAGCTTCAGCTTCACGTGCCGGACGTGCTTGCGTGCCCTTACGCGATTTCGTGCTATCTGGACGCTTATCTGGTCACGCAGGACGAGAAGTACCTGAAGGGCGCGGTCAAGTGGGCGTACCGCGGGATGCCGTTTGTCTATCTGTGGAACCCGCCCGAGCGGCCGGTGATGAGATACGGAACGATCCCGGTTTTCGGCGGTAGCTGGTACAAGAGCGGGTGGTTCGGAAAGATCGTGCAGTGGAACGGCTTGAGGTACGCGGTGGCGCTGCTCGAACTCGCTGAATACGACCACTCGCTGGACTGGGGAAAAGTGGCGAAAGGGATAGTTGATTCGGCGATAGCTCAGCAGCGGCCGATGTCGAGGGAAGGCTTCGAGTTTGCCGAGTACATACCCGACTGCGGGCATCCGGGGATGTTCCCCGACGCCTACAGCGCCACGAAGGGAACGGACGTGTATCACTGGTGCCTGAGCGGGGAGCGGATACTGGAGGTGCTTTACAAGGTGATGGGAGAGGATCCGTCGTCCAAAACCAGGATGATCAGGAAGGAGGGAGGGGAGGGATGGATTGCGGTCAGCTCGGTAGCCTACGTTGAGGAGCCGAGCTTCGACGGGAAGGCGCTGGAAATGAAGCTGAGGATGCTTCCCGCGATTACGCACTACGTTGCGATAAGACAGCTGGAGGAGCCGAAGAGGGTCTCCGTCGGCGAAAAGGAGCTGAAGGCGGAGACTGAGTTGGACGATGCCGACGAGGGCTACGCGTACAGGGAAGATGCGCGGGCGATGGTCGTGAAGGTCAACCAGGCTGAGGAAAGGGTTCACCTCAGGATTGAGTTTTAAGGCTGCGTGAAGCCGAGAGAAAGCGAAGGGAGGCCTGCGGCCACGGGCCTCCCTTTTGCACGATAACGAGTGCGAACGGAAGGAGGGCGCGCTTGGAAGAGGTGAGAGCGAAACTTACTGAGTACATGGAGGTCTTCGACGAGCTTTCTGCGCGCGTTCATGCGGACAGGGTGAACGAGGCGATCATGCGGTCACACCGGATCGCATGGCCGACTTTGGGGCGACTCAGCACACAGGGGTTGGATGAAGAGACGAGGCGGATGCTCGAAGCAAGGCTCGGGGAAGCTCTGGCAGAGGCGGAAGAGGCGTGGGCGGTCGCTCGTGAGGCGGTGATAACGATCAGGTGCGAGCTTTCAAAGGAGGGGCTCGGATTCGAGGGCATCAGCGGGCCGAAGAAGATCGCGTCGGGGGTGGATGATTTTGTGATGGTGGAACTGGAGAACGCGACGGACGAGGAGAGAAAGATAGGGGCGTCGGTGGAGGCGGAGTGGTGGCTTTACTCGTGGCCGAGGCTGGTGAGCGTGGGCGCGAGAAAGACCAGGAGATTTCTCCTGAAGGTGCGCGGCCACAGGCCGGGGCGGCTTAGCTTGAGGCTGGTGCTGAGGGAGTTTCATAAGCTGGGAGAGTTCCCGTTCGAGGTGGACGTATTGGATTGGGGGAGGCTTAGCTGCAAGCTTTTCGATGCGGCAACGCGGAAGCCGACGGCGGCGCGCGTCTCGGTGAAGGCGTCCAACGGCCGGTATTACTTCCCGGGTCCCGCCGAGCCGCCGACGCATTACGATCGCGCGTTCGATTTCTTTTACGCGGACGGGGAATTCGATATGCGTGTCCCTTGCGGGACGACGGAAGTAAAAGCGCAGAAGGGGACGGAGTACGAGAGGGCCAGGCGCAGGGCGGAGGTCCCTGCACGGGGCGAGAAGAGATGCAGGCTGAACCTGAAACGATGGGTGAACATGAAGGAGCTGGGATGGTACGCGGGGGATTCGCATTTGCAGTACGTAACCTGGAACTGGCGCGTGAACGAAGACTGGGACAGGATGGATCTGATGAGACGCGCCGAGGATATAGACGTGGCACACGTGCTGCCTCTCAAGCATCACTGGCGGGGGGATGATGACCTTGTGGCGGTGAGGCCGAATTTGTATCCACCGGGGGTCGTGGATGAATACTCGGGCGAGGACTGGCTGACGGTGGTGGGCGAGGAGTACAGGAACAACGAGATTTACGGGCACATGGTTTTCTGGAACGTGAAGGAGTTGGTGCAGCCGGTGAGCAGCGGCTGGATGGGCGGCCCGGAGGAGGTGGATTACCCGCCGAATTCGCGAGTGTGCGATGAGGTGCACGCGCAGGGCGGCTACGCGAGTCCGGCGCACGACATAGGCGGCGAAGCGCCGGTGCTGGCGGCGCTCGGGAAGATAGACCTCGTTGACGCGCACGGCCCGGAGCGGTGGTACGATCTACTGAACTGCGGGCTCAGGCTGCCGCTGGAGATAGGAAGCGACTACCCGGCGCTGGTTTTCGGCTTTGCGAAGGTGTACGTGCACGTGGGAGGAAGGCTGAGCTACGAGGCGTGGCTGCGCGCCCTTATCGGCGGGAAGACGTTCGTGAGTTCGGGCGCGGTTATTTTCCTTGAGGCTGCCGGAAAGGAGCCGGGGGGCACGCTGCGGATACCGGCAGAAGGAGATGGGAAGATTCGGGTGCGGGCGAGTGCGAAAGCGGCAAGGCGACTCAAGAAGCTGGAGATCATTTACAGCGGCGAGGTGGTTGCGCGAGCAGTTGGGCGGAAGAGGGAGCTGAGCGTTGATGCGATAATCGAATTGCCGCGGAGCGGGTGGCTGGCGGCGCGGTGCATGCCGAGCGACGAGACGACGTGGTGGGGGCAGCCGGACGTGGCGCATACGAGCGCGCTCTACGTCGAGTACGAGGGAAGGCCGTTTGCTTCGGCGAAGTCTGCACAGAACATGATTGATATAATCGATCGGACGGCGGATAGGATCGAGAGGCTTGCGACTTTCCGAAACGAGGGACAGAAGCGGGAAGTGCTGGAACTTTTTGCGAAGGGGAGGCGGTTTTACGAGGAGGTGAAGAGGAAAGCGCTAGGGCTCGGGCTGGACTGATTGGAATTGCGGTAGCGCTGGGTTGACTCGGCCGGAAAGCGAGAGCTATGATTCCCACGCGGCGGAAAACTTACGTGAGAAGTTGGCGGATGAGGAGGAAGAGATGAACGTCATCGTGATACTTTCAGACACGTTCAGGAGAGACCGGCTGGGCTGCTACGGCAACGGCTGGATGCATACGCCGGTTCTCGATGCGTTTGCGAAGGAGGCGGCGGTTTTCGATAGGGCTTATGCGGCGTCATTTCCGACGATACCGAATCGGTACGACTGCTTCACCGGGAAGTACGGGTTTCCGTTCCGCGGATGGGCGCCGCTGCCTCTGGACGACGTTGTGCTGGCGCAGTGCATGAGCGCGGCGGGATACGCCACACAGCTCATCGTTGACACGCCTCACATGATGAACAACGGCTATCACTTCGACAGGGGATTCAAAGGCTGGGATTGGGCGCGGGGACAGGAGGCAGACCGGTACGTTACGGGGGCGAATCTGAAGGTCAGCTTTGAGTGCGACCTGGAGAAGATGCGCGCGAACGGGGCGCTGACGATCCAACATCGCCTGAATACCTACCACCGGCGAGGAGAAAGCGACACGTTCGCGGCTCAGACTATGACCAAGGCCTGCAACTGGCTGGAGGAGAACTACAAGGCGGAGAAGTTTTTTCTGTGGATAGATGCTTTCGATCCGCACGAGCCGTGGGACCCGCCGGAGTGGTTTACGAATATGTACGCGCCGCGAAATTACAGGGGACAAAAGGTATACCACCCCAACTACGACTTCACCGATTACCTCACGAAGGGCGAGCTGGCCTACGCGCACGCGACTTACTGCGGCGAGTGCACGCTGGTGGATAAGTGGACAGGCAAGCTGCTTCAGAAGATAGAGGATCTGGGGCTGCGCGAGAGCACGGCGGTTCTTTTCACGACGGACCACGGCTTCTACCACGGCGAGCACGGGCGGATCGGGAAGCACACGATAGGCGGCGAGCCGTGGCCTCTTTATGAGGAAGTGGCGCACATTCCGCTGATGGTGAGAACCCCGGGGATGAGGAAAGGCCGCAGGGTGAATACGCTGGTGCAGCCGGTTGATTTGATGCCGACGATCCTCGACCTCTGCGGGGTGCGGGAGCCGAAGACGATGGACGGGATGTCTTTCGCGCCGGTGCTGGAGGGAAAGCGGATGGCGGGAAGACGCTACGCGTTTACGGCGGGAGGACTCAACGAGGCGAAGGGGCATCTGAATACACCCGTTACGGTCACCGGGGGCAACTGGTCCTTGATCCTGGGGGTTACGAGAAAATATATCGAGCTTTACGATCTGAAGTCGGACCCGGGGCAGGAGAAGAACGTCGCGAAGAAGCATCCGGAGGTCGTGCGGAAGCTTCACAAAGCATTCGTCCGCTTTCTTGAGGGCGTGGGGGCGAGTGCGGAAAGATTCAAGGATTATCCGGGTCTGGCAAAATAGCGTTGAGGAGGGAACGAGATGCGCGTTGCGATAGATCCGAAGAGATCGCTTGGGAAGTGGTCGGATTCGTGGCGGCTGGTGGTGGGATCGGGCCATGCCTATCTGGCGCTGCGGGCGGACTACCTCGACCATCTGCGAATGGGGAAGAGGGCGATTGACTGTGAGTACGTCAGGTTCCACGGGATCCTCCACGACGACGTGGCGATCCTTTACGAGGACCGCGAGGGACGGCTGGGCCATAACTTTTTGACGCTGGATACGATATACGATTCGCTGCTGGAGATAGGGGTGAGGCCGTTCGTCGAGCTTGGCTTCATGCCGAAGGCGCTGGCGCGCGGCGATGAGACGGTTTTCTACTGGAAGGGAAATATCTCGCCGCCGAAGGATTACGAGGCGTGGGGGAATTTGGTGGAGACGTTTACGAGGCACTGCAAGGAGCGTTACGGGGCGGATGAAGTGCGCCAGTGGTACTTCGAGGTGTGGAACGAGCCGAACCTGAAGAACTTCTGGGCGGGAACGAAGGAGGAATATTATGAGCTTTACCGGCACGCGGCGCTGGCGGTGAAAAAGGTGGACCCGGAGTTCAGAGTGGGAGGGCCCGCGACGGCAGGGAGGCAATGGGTCGAGGAGTTCATAGATTTCGTCCGAAAGGAAAAGCTCCCGGCGGATTTCGTGAGCACTCACTCGTACTGCTGCAAGGGGGAATTCGATCCGGACGGGACGAGGAGATGGAAGGTGCAGCGCGCGCAACGAATGACGGAAGGGATGGCGGCCGACGGAAAGGTGTGCGCAGAGGCGGGGCTGGAGCTTCACTACACCGAATGGAACTCGACGCCGAGCCCGCTGGATCCGGTTCACGATACGGCGTTCAATGCGGCTTTCACGTGCGACGCCATTGCCCGGGCGGCGGCCGAGCTTGATTCTATGTCGTACTGGACGTTCTCGGATGTTTTCGAGGAGGCGGGGCCGCCGAGGAAGCTCTTCCACGGGGGATTCGGGCTTGTTGCGATGCATGGGATGCCGAAGCCGACTTTCAACGCGTTCGAGATGCTCGCGGCGATGGGCGAGGAGATTGTGGCGAGGGAGGAAAAAATGCTCGTCACAAAAGGTGCGGATGGTTCGATTCACGTAATTGCTTACAACCCCTGTTACCCGGATGAGGAGGCGGCGGGCGAAGACGTGGAGCTGGAGATAGCGATGGAGGACGGAGAGGTGACGGTGGAGGAGGAATGGATTGACGAGCGTGTCGGCAACGCCCGCGCCGCCTGGGCGGAGATAGGGGAGCCGGCGGCGCCGAGGGCGGAGCAGCTAGACTGGCTGGAGAAGGAAGCCGCCCCCGAGTACGCCATTCGGCGGGAAAAGGTCAGCGGCGGAAAGCTCATCGTGAAGTTCAACCTGCCGACGAACGGGGTGAGGCTTTTGACCATCAGCTAAGGACGTGGAGGAGCGGTGCGCGGCGAAAGGGATGGCGTCGACGATTCGCTGACCTTTAAGTCTTCGGTTGACAGGGAAACGGACAAGCGTAGAATGCACCCTAAGCCAAGAGAAGGGACGGGTTCAGAAAGAGGATCGAGAGGATGAGCTGCTACTTTCGCCACTTGCAGGAACTATTCGAGGAGAGCGGCATAGAGGTAAGGAGCGATAATAAGAAGGAGCTGGATCGTTTCCTCCACCGATACGTCGGTGTCGAATATAAGGACTGTCCGTCCGCATGGAAGGAGCTGAAAGACATTCTGCAGGAGGGAGGCGAACCGAGAGCCCGGCTCGTCGAGGCGCTTAAGAAGA
The DNA here is from genome assembly GCA_964622675.1 of uncultured Planctomycetota bacterium. Lineage (GTDB taxonomy): Bacteria > Planctomycetota > DG-23 > CAZBND01 > CAZBND01 > CAZUUK01. Next base: position 50,703 of record CAZUUK010000013.1, read on the forward strand.
GGTCGGGTATAAGCGGAAGCTGAAGCCGATTCGAGGAGCGGAGAGGGCGGGATTCGAACCCGCGATACGGTCACCCGTATACACGCTTTCCAAGCGTGCCCCTTCGGCCGCTCGGGCACCTCTCCTCCAAAAGGTAAATGATATGACGGCGAGGTAACTCTGTCAAATTGCATGCGGCGCTTTGGAGCCGTAAAGAGGCCGGAGAGATGGCGATCAAGGAGCAACTGGAAAGGCTGAGAGATAGCGCGAGGTCTGGCGGCGTCCAGTTCATGGACGCCCGATACATGGAGAAGGAATCGACAGGGATCGAGCTTCAGGACGGGCGGACGGAGCGGCTCACGCAGGGGCTTCAGAGAGGGGTGGGCGTGCGGGTTTTGGTTGAGGGGGCATGGGGATTTGCTTCAACGACCAGGCTGGAATGGGGGGAAATGGAGAGGTGCCTCGAAAGTGCGTCGGGCATGGCCAGGGCCTCGGGGCAGAGGGTGGCGGAACCGGGAGCGGCTGCGAAAGCTGAGGCCAGTGTCGGTGAGGTGAAGGCGGTCTTTGAGCTGGACCCGCGGTCAGTCAGCGTCGAGAAGAAGGTCTCTCGCCTCGGTCTCTACCACAAAGAAGCCGAGGAAGCGGGGAAAGGGAAGCTGGCCAATGTGATAATCAGCTACGGGGATACGTACTCGCGAGAGATCGTGTGCAACACGCTCGGGACGCTGGTTGACAACGAGCAGGTGAGGGTGAGGGCGCTGGCGTTCGTGACGGCTAAGGATGGGAACGTGCTGCAGTCGGGCTTTAAGTCTGTGGGAGGAACGGGGGGATACGAGATCGTGGAGAGGACGGAGCCGAGGGAGCTTTCGGTGGATGCGGCGCAGTCAGCGGTGTCGCTCCTTTCGGCAAAGAGGGCACCGGCGGGGAAATTCCCGGTTATCTTCCACCCGTCCATCACGGGGCTGTTCGTTCACGAGGCGGTGGGGCATAACACCGAGGCCGACCTGGTCTTCAGCGGAGCCTCCATAGTGGCGGGGAAACTGGGTGAGAAGGTGGCGTCGGAGCTTGTGACGATAGCTGACGATTCGACGGTGAAGAAACTGAATGGGTCTTACGAGTACGATTCGGAAGGGGTGCCGGGACAGAGGCGGGTTATCGTCGAAAACGGCGTGTTGAAGACGTATCTGCATTCGCTGGAGACGGCGGCAAGGTTCGGGACGAAGCCGACGGGCAACGGCAGGGCGGAGGACGCCCACTCGGCACCGATAGTGAGGATGAGCAACACGTTCATAGAGCGCGGAGAGCGGAGCTTCGACGAGATGGTGGCGGAAATGGACGAGGGGATATTCCTCGAGCGAGGGCAGTGGGGTTATGTTATGACGGAACGAGGGCAGTTTACGTGCAATGCGCATCAAGGATGGCTCATTAAGGGCGGGAAACTGGCGGAGCCCATAAGAGAGGTCTGCGTCTCGGGGATGACGCTCGAGGCGCTCATGGATATAGATGCCGTAAGCAGGGAGTTCGAGATAGACATGCCCGGGACGTGCGGCAAGGCCGGGCAGGCGGCGCCGGTTCACGGCGGCGGCCCGTACATCCGCGTGAAGGAGCTCGTCGTGGGAGGGCAGGAATGAGGCAGGAAGAGATCACGAAGAAACTCGAAACGATGGCCGAGCTTGCCTGCGAAGCGGCTGTTAAAGCCGGAGCCGAATTTTCCGACGCCGTAGCGAGCACCGAACGTGTGGTGCGCGTCTCAGCGGAGAAGAACGGAATAAAGGGGCTGTCGGAACACACGAGGGATCATGTCTCTGTTAGATGCTTCATCGAGGGCGGAATGGGAATGGTATCGAGTCCCGCCCTGCAGGAGAAGGACGTGCGGGACGCGGCGGAGCGGGCTGTGACAATAGCGAAGATGGCGGAGAAGGATCCCGACTTTTCCACCCTCCCCTCCCCTGAAGAGCATGAGAGCATTACGGGCCGGTTCGACGATGCACTTGCGGGGATGAGTTCAGCGGCGGCGGTTGAGATGGTCGCGGCGGAAATTGACGGTGCGCGAAGCGTTGATGAGAGGATACTGGTTGCCGACGGGGAACTCTGGCTGGACGTTCGTGAGGCCGCTCTTGCCAATTCGCTGGGTCTGAGGGAGGAGCTTTCGGGCACGGCCACGAACATGTGGATCATGACGATCGTGAGGGGAGACGAGGAGGTAGCCTCGGCGTACGAGTTTGATTATGCGAGGCAGCTTTGTGACTTCAGTCCGGAGGGTGTCGGTGCGGAGGCGGCGAAAAAGACGCTTAAGCAGATGGGAGCCGAAAGCGTGAGGACGGGGAAGTTCCCGGTAATACTGGGGCCGCTTGCGTCGAACAGCCTTTTCCAATCCGTTTGTCTGTGCGCCAATGGCGAGGATGTGCGGCGGCAGCGCTCGTTCCTCATCGGAAAGAAGGGGAAGAGAATTGCGTCGGAACACGTGACGCTGACCGACGACGGGCTGATCCCGGGCGGGATGAGCTCGGGGGCCGTCGACGGCGAAGGATCGGTGAGAAAGAAAGTGGAGGTCGTGAAGGATGGTGTCCTTGCCAGCTACCTCCACAGCCTGTATACGTCCCTGAAGGCCAAGGAAGAGAACACCGGCCACGGAACCCGGGGCAAGGCGGTTCGCCCAACCAACGTCATCCCCAAGCTGGGTGAGAAGACGGCGAATGAAATAATATCGGAGGTGGAACGAGGGCTGTACGTTGAGATGGGAGGATTCATGCCGGACATGCAGACGGGCGAGATTTCGGCGACGGTTGATTGGGGGTTTTGGATAGAGCGGGGCAAGTTCGTTTTCCCCGTGAAGAACACCATGGTGGCCGGCAATGCGATCGAATTAATGTGCAAGATTGACGCGATTTCGTCGGATTGCCGGAGGGAGCCCGGCGCGGTCATGCCGACGGTAAGGATATCGGAGGCGACGGTGGCGGGCGCGGGGTAAAGGGGCCGGGGATCAGTCTTCAGCGCGGGGAGAGGCGATGGTAGGTGTCGTGTTCGGGGTCTTTCTCGTTTCTGCGGCGGCTATTCTCTACCAGATAAGCCTCACGCGGATCTTCTCCATAGCCGAGTGGTACCACTACGCCTTTCTGGTGGTGAGCCTGGCGCTTTTGGGATACGGGGCGAGCGGCACAGTTGCGGCGCGATTGGAGAGGGCGAAAAGGAGGCCGGGGCTGGGGTCGCTGGGGAAGCTGGCTTTGGGCTTTTCCCTGACGACGATAGGCAGCTACCTGGCGGCGAATTACATCCCCTTTGATTCTTTTCGCATGGTGCTTGAGAGGCGGCAGGTGCTGCTTTTCCTGGCGGAATACCTGGCGCTGTCGGTTCCGTTCTTCTTCGCCGGGATGGTGCTCGCGGTGTCGTTCCGCGAGATGCCGGGCCGGCCCGGCGTGATTTACTGCGCGAGCATGGTGGGTTCGGGAGCGGGAGCAGCGGCGATGCCGATTCTCGCGGGACGGATACCGGTCGAAGGGCTGGTCATTATTGTTGCGGGAATAGGTTTGCTCGGCACAGCGGCGCTCCTGAAGAGACGGCTGGCCGGGGCAGCCCTACTTGCAGCGGTAGCGTTATTTCTTTTATCAGGCTCGATTCCGGAATGGATGAAGGTCCGAAGCTCGGAGTACAAGTCGCTGCGGCTGGCGCTTCTCTACCCGGGCGCGGAGGTGGTGGAAAAAAAGGACAGTCCCAGCGCGCGAGTGGAAATAGTCAAAAGCGCCGGGCTCAGGTATGCGCCAGGACTTAGCTATATGTACGAGGGAGAGCTTCCTTCGCAGTCGGGCGTGGCGATTGACGGCGGAAACATGACGGCGGCGGTGCTGGGAGATGAGTGGAGCTTTACCGAGTACCTGCCCGCGGCTGCTGCTTACATTCTTGCGAAGCCGAAAAGCGTGCTGATCCTTCGGCCAAGGGGCGGACTGGAGATAGCGACGGCACTGGCGAACGCTCGGGCGGACGTCGTCGCCGTGGAAGACGAGCCTGCAGTGGCGGCGGCCGTTGAGCCGTTGCAGGGCTACCAGCCTGCGAAGTGGGTCGTCAGCGGGTTACGCTCGTACTTGAGGAGCGGCGAGGAGAAATTCGATCTGGTTTCGATGCCGCTTTCGGAAGATATGAGCGTGGTGAAGGGAGGCGCTTTCAGCCTGACGCAGGACTACCGGCTGACGGTGGAGGGGAACGAGGCGGCGCTGGAGCGAGTGGCGGAAGGCGGAGTGCTTTCAATTACGAGGTGGCTTCAGACACCGCCGAGCGAGTCGCTGAGGGCGCTGGACGGCGTGGCGGAGGCTTTGAGACGAAAGGGCATCAGTGAGCCGGGGGAACACATCATCGC
>CAZUUK010000014.1:0-12517 GCA_964622675.1 uncultured Planctomycetota bacterium
CCAGAGCCGCCCGTCCGTCTGCCGAAGTACCGTGGGCGATTTGAGGATCGTCAGGTTGGCGGCGACGGCTTCGACGACTTCATCGGGTAGGGTCGTGTCATAGCAGCAATCGCGGAAGAGAGCGGTGTTGCGGCGCAATTGCTCGTAGTTCTTTCGCCAATAGGAGGCGACTGCCTGGACGTCGCGGAACTTGGCGGAGTACCAGGGGGCGTAGGTTTGCTCCTCGGCGGCTGACTGTCTTGAGGCGGGGGAAGAAGGGCTTTCGGAGGGCTGGTCTTCCTTCGGATTCGCGGGAACTCGAATATCCGTTACAGGTACGTGCCAGGATAGCATGAGGCGAATGGTTTTTTCTTGAGCGGGCGCAAGTGTGAAGGGGACAAAAATGGAGGCGCCGGGGCTTGGGTCATCTATGGGAGGATTTGCGCGCTGCCCTGCGGCCTCGACGTTTTTCCAGGCCATCACGAGAGCATCAAAAGCCGCGCCGCGGAACCAGAGGTGGTCAACGAAGGCGTTTTGATCGACGCAGATGCAAAACGCGCCCTGGTCGTGGGGCTTTTCGTCGGAGCCTTCCTGCCAAAGGACGAAGCCGTTTTCCGCGGGGAGCACTCTGTCCTTTGCGTCTCTGACCGCCATGAAGTTGACGGAGTTGAAGGAGAATACGGCTTCGACGGGTTCGTCGCTTGTGTTCTTGAAGGAGTATTCCAGTGCGGCGACGGGGAGGCTGGAATCGTCGGCTTCGCCGGGGATGAAGGGACTCCAGGCGGTTATCTCGGCGGTGAGAGGGAGGTTTGGGTCGGCGAGTGAGATTTCGGCGAAGGGGAAGCGGCAGAGAAAAGAGAGTTGCTTGAATCGCGGTAGGCCGTAGGTGGTTCCCTTGCTTCCGTTTCCGGACCCGGGACGGCCGAAGGCTTTCCATTTGGGTACGGGGCCTTCAAGGACCCTGGCGACGTTGCTTCGGCCCTTAATTGTGACGGCGGCAAACATGCAGGGCTCGTTGAAGACGTCGGGGTGATTCCGGACGGAGACGTGGGAGATGGCTCCGGTTCCCTCGACGCAAATCATACCGGCGCCGATGCCGCCAAGCGGAAAGGCGATGCGACTGAGATGAGCTCCATCGTAGGTTTGGTTGTATTTTCTTTGAGACATGTTGAATCCTCTAAAGGGCTACGTTGTCAAGGGCAGGCAAGCCGCTGAATGAGCGCCGGGCAAGTCAGTGCAAGCGGCTTTCGAATGCCGGCGCGGGAAAGCCGGTTCGCCCGGACTGAACGGCAGTTCTAGAGCCAGTTGCCCTTTTCGGTCGAGGCCGGAGAGTCGAGCTTGACCGGCTGGGGAGATGGGCGGGGCGCATCTTTGGGGGCCCGTGCGGGTGCAGGCTCGGCGGCGGGGACAGGGGGGACCTCGCCCGGTGGGGTCTCTTTTTCCAGGTAGATCTTTCTGGAACAGCCGCAGATCAGAATCGGCGCGGCGAGTGCGAGCATAAGAAGTCCCTTTTTCATCTTACCGGCCCTCCCTGATTTCAATGTAGTAGTAGCCGATCTCCATGACTTTGGTGGAGGTCTCCTTGTAAGTGGCTACGGAGTTGGGCGGCAGGAAGACCCTTTTCCAGGCGGAGGGTCCCTCTACGGGGGCTTGATCGCGGTCGAAGAATTGAGTTCTTCCTTCGATTTGAAGCGGAAAATCGGTGCGGTTTCGAAGTACGGTCCATACCTCTACGGTTCCCGAGGGAGTGCGGCGCGCGTTGGTTGATTCGACGGCGATCTTGCCTTTCTTACCCTTCTCTCCGCCCTGCCAGTCCTCGAGAGACTTGTCGAGGATGTTGACGGTGTTCATTCGGACTGTGGCGTACGGCGCCAGTTCGCTTTCGACCTTGACGCCGGGACCGGGCCCTTCGGGGACGTAGACGGCGGTTCTGCTGCAGCCTGAGAGAGCCGCCACGGCGATGACGGCGGCTATGATTGCAGCTCTTTCGAGATGCACGCCAAAGCGGCGCTTTTTTGAGACGCATGCCCGCGCAGCCGCGCAGCCGTCAGGATTCAAAAAACGCATCGTAAGACCCTCCTTGCTATTCGGGTAGCGCTGCGGGACGGGACCTCAGCCAGGAGAAGCCGTGCTGCCCGTCCGCGAACTCGACTATCTGCTTTTTGGTTAGACCGGGGATGTCATTACCTGCGGAGTCCGTGAAAGAGGCTTCGACGGTCTGCTCACGCGGAGGAAATGTGCAGGTAACGACGTGTACGGCATCGGGGAGATTGGCCCAGTATCTGGTGTCTGCGTGCGGCCTAGCGCGAGCGGCGATGGCCATCTGGGTGACGCCGATGAGGCCGAGTGCGCCGCTGACGGCCTGGACGTCTCCGGCGGAATCGTTGAAGAGGGGGGCTGCAATCATGGCGTTCTCGGAGACGTTGGTCAAAACGGTGCCCATTTTCTCATGTGTCTGGCGGAAGACTACCTGGCCTTTGAGAATCTTATCCACGGGGCGGCCGCCTCTGGTCATAGCCTGCCAGGCGATGTCCTCAATGGGGTAGGCGTTGTAGGAGTGGTTTCCAAGCGAAATATGGGTTCTTTGTTCGGAGAAACCCTTTCCTCTTCGAAACTTAAGCTCGTAGTGACCGACGCCGTCGGCGACTTTCCTGGGCGACGTGCCCGTTTCGGCGATCAGGAGCGCATTGTGGTTCCATGAGGGAGCTACGAAGTCGGGGCGGAGGCGCTGGACTTCCTTGTAGGCGGCGTCAGTTAGCTGGTTGTCTGCGAGGCACTGGGATGCCCATCCTTCGAGGAAGATGAGCAGAGCGAAGTCGCAGCGATGCTGATCTTCCTCGGCGAAGGCATCCTGTAGGACGCCGCTTTTGAAGCAGGCTCTGGCGTTTTCGAAGTCGGCGCGCCTCAGGTAGAGAAGGCCGCGGTAGTAGTAAGCCATTGCGCGCTCGTACGGCTCGCCTTTGAAGTCTTTCATTCCCTCTTCGTACCAGAGGCTTCTGGCCTTTGCGGCGGCTTCGTTGTCGGCATAGACGGATTCGATTCCGCCGAGGGCTACGTCGAAGGAATCCTCGGCGAGCTCGAACTCACCGAGCTCCATGGCGGCGAGGCCGGCCTGAACGTGGTTTAGGACGAGATTTCGCTGGCCTTCACGCAGCACTTTCTCGTATAGGGGTCTAAGCTGCGGGGGCTTATCGTGTAAGTATGCCTTCATGGTCTGCTCGGGGACCTCGACCTCGCGGTAGGAAGGAGAGCCTGCGCAGCCAGCTATCAGCGCAAGCACCAACGAAAGCGTGCCCGCTGCAGCCAGCCAGCGATTGCCAAACCTACCTGTATATGACGTCGTCCTGGGCGGTTTTCTTGAAGTCATAGATGCCGCTCCAAACGATCTCGCCCGTTTCGAGGTCAACCATCTCGAAAGTGATCTGGTGGAAACGGGAGGTTATTCCTTTTTGCGAGTCAACGGAGTCGAGGGTGGTTATGCGGCCGCCGAGGCGGTAGTCTGCGCCGGCGGGCAGGCGCGTGCGACCCCTGGTTGCGGAATCGACTTGCTCTTCGCGTTTCATCTGCCGTTCTTTCTCGACCATTTCGGCGTAATGCCGGCCGACGAATACGAGGCGTCCGCTGGCTGCGCGGTTGAGTTCGACGCGCAGGCGGTCGGTGATGGTGTTCTTGTTGATCCTGGAGGAGCCTTCGTTAACGAAGTACTCCGCGTCGACGATGACGCGCGGCGGAGTGGGCCCGCTTACGAGCGACGGGTTGGCGAGCATGTCGCGCATCATCGCATCGGTCATGCTGATGAGGTCCTGGGACTCAATTCCGATTCCTGCAACAGGTCCGACGGTGCCGGGATCGTCGTAGATGGTTGGTTCTCCGGGAGCGTTATCCACACGCGTGGTATAGGTGGTTCCGCAGCCCGCTAAGGCGGCGCCCACCAAGATAATACAAATGCCTGCTCTCACACTCACTTTCATGGCCTAGCCCTCCTGTTAACGTTTGCGCCTTGCCCTTTTGATAGCATAAAAATACCTATCCTTCAACTCCGGATAGATTTCGAAAGTCGCGTTCATGGCCTCGTTGAAATGGTCGTGGGAGGAGTGGTTGACGTAGAGGTAGACGGACATGTTGTCCAGGGAGTTGAAGGAAAGGTCGGAAGTCTCTCGGATGAACTCCCATCCCCCGGAGGCCTCGATGGCCAGGTTCCTGCCGATTTCACCGCCGATGCTCGCGCCGAGGATGGCTCCGAGGAGGGGCGTATCATCGAAAGCCTTCTGGCCGGCGTAGGCTCCGACGGTCTTACCGATAGTCGAGCCGATCTTGGCGTTGAGGGCCTTATCCACCCATTCGGCGAGGACCGCGTCGGAGGTATAAGGGGACATATATCTCCCGGTATTGCCCTGGATAGGTGTGGGGGAGACCAGTTCGCCCGGCGGGGGGAGGCTGGCGCAGCCGGAAGCAAGGGCTGCAGCCATGAAGGCCAGGAGGAACGGAGCAGCCTTTTTCGAGGTCTTCTTAGGCAGACCTTTTCTGACTCTTTGCATGTTCTTTGCCGAATGTTAATAGAGGCAATTGAGCTCGGCTTCCGAGACCGGAGGCTCGTGCGCCGGGCCTATTCAGTTACGCCGTTATCTTGCTTCAGCTCCTCGTGAAGCGCGGCAAGTTTGCTGAAGAACGCCTTGAGGTCGCCGTTGTACATGATGTAGTAGCTGGCGGTCCAGCGAGTTTCGCCGGGGAGGATTCTATCCATTTGCGGATCTGCGTGGAAGCAGGGGACGAGGCAGTTGTAGAAGGCGTTTCGTCCAAAAGGGCTGTAAACGATGAGGAAGCGAGATTCTTTGCTGTCCGATTTGGCGACGGCGGGGATGTCAACTGTTTTGTCGAGCCACACGGTGCTGCCCTGGCGGCGCTTCTGGGCTTTCCAGTCGTCGGGCACGTGATCCTTGACAGGGGCGAGGAAGAAGCAGGACTGCGTGAAGCTGCCGTCAGGTTTGCGGTAGCGGTCGAGCCAGGAGAGGTCCTGGCCGGCGGCATCCCAGCTTATGACTTCCCCGTCGGACAGCATCTTTGAGGAGGTAGGCCATCTTTCGGCCAGGGATTTAATCTTGTGAGGCATCATGCAGAGCTGGCAGCGGATGCCTGTGAGCGGCTTTTCGGAGTCGTTCGTTATGCCGAAACGTACTTCGATGAAGCGGTCGTGGGGAATTATGCGGAAACGCACTGTGTAGCCGCCTTCAAGGGGATTATCCAGGGCGAGGCCGCCGCCTTTCATTTCTTTCCAGATGGGTTCTTCTTTCGAGGGGAAACGCATGGTCCAATTTTTGTTCGTGCCGATGGCGCGGCCATAGTAGAAGGGGGATTGGTTATGCTTGTCGCCGGGGACGTGAGCCCAGGCGTATTCCGGCACCTCAATCCAGCACTCGTCGCCTTCGTCCCATGGGGCGGTTGCGTAGATGATGGGGGTGTGGCGTGTGGTGAAGTACCGGCCGGTCCATATTCTGGGTGTGAAGTGGGAGAGCTTGTTTAGTTCGCTTTGCACGAGGCTTTTGACTTTGGCCTGGGCGGTTTCGATATAGTGCGTTTCATCCGCGGCGAAGGCGCTGGCAGCGGCTGTTATCATTGCCAGACCCCCGATGATCCAAACGAAGGCTTTCATGGCTGACTTTCTCCAGAGAGATTTGAAGATAAGCAAAGAGCCGGCGTCACGCGCAGGCAAAGTTTAGTGTGCCAAGCGGCTCATCCAGGGCTCCATGGAGTATATCCTATTCGGCGTGGTGAATCAAAAGGTTATGCGGCCGTCCGGGCCGGCCTGAGTGAGGCGATTTCGGCCTGAAGGGAACGCAGGGGGGCTTTACTGGGGGGTCTTCTTGTCATATCCTATGTGTGTAGCGTGCCGGCGCTGAGGCGCAGCAGCAGGGCGTCCGCCTGAATCGGGGAGGGGGGATGCCTTGAGCGGATAAGGGAAATGAGATGGCGGCAGACGGCTAATTGCCGGTTGGTTTTCCGGCAGGAGGAGCGAGAATGCTTTTGAGGCTGAAGAGAAAGCTGGCGGCGGGATTTACAACGATCGAGATTTTGGCCGTGGCGGGGATGGTCTCCGGCGGATACGCGGGCTACTCGGACGCGCTGATGAAGGCCAAGAACAAGGCGATCGAAGCCAAGTGCATGTCGAACCTGAAGCAGATCGGGCAGGCGCTTCAGATGTATGAGATGGAACACGGGAAGCTGCCGGATGCGGGCTTCTATCCGAAAGATCCGCTGAAGAATCCAGAGAGCCTGCGGGTGATCCTTGGTGAGGAGTTCGGGCAGTTCCTGGTGTGTCCGTCAATGCCCAAGGAGCTTCAGAAGAGGGGGCTGACGTTTATCTGGAACGACAAGTATTCGGGGAAGCCGCTGAGCGCGATCAAGGAGCCTACGAAGACGTGGCTTCTCATGGAGATGAGTGTGGTTGATGAGAAGGTTCCGCCGCCTCACAGGGGGGGGTTCATGATGCTCTACGCTGACTTTCACGTGAAGTGGACGAAGGAGATTCCGCCGGAAGTCAGGCCGAAGAAGAAGTCAGCCGAGGAGTGAGAGCAGTTGGAAGAAGGCGGAAAGGGCGACGGTTCCGCCAAAGGCCAGAGTTGTTAGGATAACACCTTCCCTGATCAGCTTCGAGGGGCGGTCATTGTTCAGCCCGGCGTAGACGAAGCTTATAGCGATGCATATTCCTAGCAGTTGTACCAGCAGCTTCAAGGCTTGGCTCCAGAGGGTTTCAGCGCGGCGAGGCAGAAGGCGTCCAGCATTACGATGAGGTTCAGCAGTCCGGCGACGCAGGTGTAGAGCAATCCGACCTCGTAATCGCCAAGGTACTGGTTATCCTTTTCGGCGGCGGCGGCCGCCTTTGCGGTGGCGAAGGTGACAACGCCGTCAAGCGCCTGGGCAATGGGAATGACGCGCATCACTATGCGGGAGGTTACGTCACTTGAGGGAGTGTTGGCGTTGGGGGAAGGGAAGGCGACATCGTCGTAGCCGCCGATCATCACACCCGCGAGGAAGGTTCCGGCGAGGATGAGGAAGAAGAATATGCCCTTGCCGGCGTGGCCGAGGTAGAAGTGGCCGCCTCCGGGAAACAGCCAACCGACAATGAGCGCGACGAGCGGATTTCGGCGCAGGTGAGGCATTTTCCTTTCAATCCTGATTGACGCGGGGCCACGCGGACATGCGTCTCACAAGAGCTCCGCAGGCATGCGTGGCGAAACAACGATTATTCTAGCTGGCTGAAGAGCAGTCTTCAAGTGCCGCGATAAGTGTGGAACGGGCGGGCTCCGGGAAACGTTGCTTGGAGGATGCCGGGCTGATAAACTTGATAGGTAGGGGGAACGATGACGCTTTTGATATACGATGATGTTTATCTCAGGCACAGGGAGGAAGCGCCGCATCCTGAGAACCCTGAACGGCTGAGGGCTGTGCTGTCGGCGTTGGATGAGCGAGGAATGAGGGAGAAGCTGCGATTGCTTCCAGCGCGAAGGGCGTCGAGGGAGGAACTCGCACTGGTCCACAGAGAATCATACATCGATGAGGTGCGGAGGGCCGCTGGAGGTGGCGTGGGGTGGCTGGATTGGGACACGTACGTGTGCGAGGAATCCTGGGACGCGGCGGTGACGGCGGTGGGAGGGGTGCTTCGGGCGTGCGAAGAGGTGGCAAACGGGGGGGACGTGACGGCGTTCTGCGCCGTGAGGCCGCCGGGGCATCATGCAAGCTCGTCGCGAGGGATGGGGGTTTGCCTTTTCAATCATGTGGCCGTCGCTGCGAGATACCTGCGGAAAGAGGAGGGGTTGGGGAAGGTGGCGATAGTGGACTGTGGCTGTCATCATGGGAACGGCACGGCGGAGATATTTTATGAGGATCCGAGCGTGCTTTATGTGTCACTACATCGCTATCCTTTCTACCCGGGGACGGGATCGGAGCTGGAAACGGGGGCCGGAGAGGGCAAGGGGACGACGGTCAACGTGCCGCTGCCGGGGAGCGTTACCAGGGAGCAGTACAGGGCGCGGTTCGAGGAGGTAATGGAGGGGAATGTGGTTTCGTTCCGGCCCGAGGCGATCCTGGTATCGGCCGGGTTCGACGCGCACGGAGCGGACCCTATCGCTGGGCTTGGGCTGGAGGCGGAGGACTTCGGCTGGATGACGGGGAAGTTGTGCGAGGCCGCTCGAGGGAGTGCGCAGGGAAGGGTGCTGTCAGTATTGGAGGGGGGATACGACTTGAGGGCGCTGGGGGATTGCGTTTGCGAGCATGTTTCGGCTCTGCTGGACGGAGAGCTAGGTTGCAGATAACGATCAACGGAGAGAGGCGGGAGGTGCGGGCAGGCTTGACCGTTGAGGAGCTGCTGGGCGAGCTGGGTGTGGTGGCGGGCCGTGTTGCCGTGGAGCTTAACAGGCATGTCGTTCCGAGGAAGGAGCTTTCGACGAGGAAGCTTTGCGACGGAGACGAGCTTGAAATAGTTACGTTCGTTGGAGGAGGCAGCGATGGAAGATAGCAAATTGAAGATCGGGCCTTACGAGTTTAGCTCGCGGATTATCGTGGGCACGGGTAAGTACGCGGACCTGGAGACGATGGCGAAGGCACTGGATGAATCGGGAACGGAGATAGTGACGGTGGCGGTTCGGCGCGTTGACCTTTCGGACAAGTCGGGCGAGACGATCCTGGATTATATCGATCCGGAGCGCTACAGGATCCTGCCGAATACAGCGGGTTGCTATACGGCGGAAGAGGCGGTGAGGACGGCGCGCCTGGCACGGGAGGCGGGGATGTCGGAGATGATCAAGCTGGAAGTGATAGGGGACGAGCTGACTCTCATGCCGGACCCGATCGAGACGGCGAAGGCGGCGGAGGTTCTGCTCAAGGAGGGCTTTTCGGTGCTGGCGTACGTTTCGGACGATCCGATCATGGCGCTCCGGCTGCAGGACATGGGCGTGGCAAGCGTGATGCCCGTAGGCGCTCCGATCGGGTCGGGCCAAGGGATTCTGAATGAGAATAATATCAGGATCATTCTGGAGAGGGCGACGGTGCCGATAATTGTGGATGCGGGTGTGGGGACGGCTTCGGATGTGGCCGTGGCGATGGAGCTTGGGTGCGACGGGGTGCTTATCAATACGGGGATCGCACAGGCGAAGGATCCGGTTCTGATGGGGCGGGCGATGAAGCTTGCCTGCGAAGCGGGGCGGTCGGCTTATCTGGCCGGGCGTATTCCGAAGAGACTGTACGCGAAGGCCTCGAGCCCGACGGAGGGCATGATCGGGAGGTAATGAGGCAGGAGAGCGAAGACGATTAGGCCGGTTAGACGGCGCGAGGAGAAAGGTGTAATATTGATCCTCGTGCTGCTTGTGCTGGTGGTGCTGGTGGCGGTCGTGGCGGAGCTTTCTTTCCACGCGGGTGTGGAGTACCGTGCGGGGGAGGCGCTGGAGAGGCAAAAACAGATAGGGTGGGCGCTGCGATCGGGTCTTTTGTATGCGAAGGAATTGGCTGCGCAAAAGGAGAGCCCTGGCGGACTTTCTTTCTCACTTGAGGTCGGCGGGGTGTCGGTGGAAGGGACGCTGGAGGATGAGGACGGCAAGCTGTGTGTGAACAGTCTGGTGAGCGAAGAGGGTGAGGTTGACGCCGTGATGCGGAGCGCGCTGGAATTTGTTCTGTCGGAACAGGCGGGGAGCGAGGCGGCAAAGGAGGTCGTGGAAGGTGCACGCGATTGGCTGGACGCCGATAGTGCCGGGGCATATGAGTCGAATGCGCCGAACAGACCGTTTCTGCTCCTGGAAGAGCTGCTTCGGCTACCGGGTATGGACCGGGCCATCCTTTACGGGGGGGGATCGGGAGGAGCCGCACGATTCATCACGGTGTGGTCCGATGGTAAGGTGAATGTGAACACGGCGCCCGAGGAGGTGCTGCGGGCACTTTTGGGAGAGGAAGGTTCGAAAGCGGCGGAGGCCATCGTCGAAAGGCGAGAGCAAGCGGAGTTCAGGGAACTCTCGGAGGTGGAAATCCTGATTGGGGAGCTGCCTGAGGAGTTGCGTGACAAGCTAGCGTTTTTCAGCTTGGTGTTCAAGGTCAGGCTGGAGGCGCGGTCGGAGACGGTGCTGCGAATGGGTGAGGGGGTGTTAAAGGTTGGGAGTGAGGAGCGCCGGCCGGTAGAGGTAGTTGCGTGGCGGGAATGGTGGCCGGAGGAGTAGTATGGGTTGACAGTGTTTTTGACTGCTGGTATATTCGGAAGACATGGCACTATTGTGCGTAAGGTCAGGCCGGTATTGGGCTAAGGGAGAGGTGTAGTGGCGACGGGGTCTCGTTCGCTGGAACAACTGAGGGCACAGGTTGACAGGATAGACGCGGAGATCGTGCGTCTGATCAACGAACGGGCCGCCGTCGCTGAGAAGATTTTTCTTTTGAAGGAAGCCGACAATAAGGGGGTCTACGCTCCCAACAGGGAGAAGGAAGTCTACGAACGGGTGAAGGATGCAAACGAGGGCCCGCTGCCAAACGAAGCGTTGGAGGTGATATACCGGGAGGTGATGTCGGCGTGCCTGGCGCTTCAGAAGAAGCCGACGGTGGCGTACCTTGGCCCGCCGCTTACGTTTTCGCATCTTGCGGCGAGGACGAAGTTTGGGTCGTCGGTGGAGTGCATACCGGTGGTGCAGATTGCGGACGTTTTCAAGGAAGTGTGGGCGGGACGAGCGGATTATGGGGTCGTGCCGGTGGAGAACTCGACGGTGGGGGCGCTGCCGGCGACGCTGGACATGTTCATGGAGTACGACTTGAAGGTTTGCGCGGAGGTGCTGCTGGAGGTCCATCACAACGTGATGGCGAAACGGCGAGACGGGAAGGTCGAGAAGCTGTACTCGCATGCGGCGGTTATGGATCAGTGCCGGAACTGGATTGCGGCGAATCTTGCGAACGCGGAGAAGATTCTTGTGGCGAGCACGGCGGAGGCGGCGAAGAAGGCTGCCTCGGACGAGCGGGCCGCAGCGATAGGGAGCGTAGAGGCGGCGGAGGAATACGGGCTGGAAGTGATCGCCGAGGCAGTTGAGGATTTTCCCGGGAACGTGACGCGGTTCTGGGTGATCGGGAGGAACTTTTCGGGGCCCAGCGGCGACGACAAGACGTCGGTTATCTGTTCGATAAAGGATAAGGTTGGGGCGCTGTATGAGATGCTGGGGCCGCTTAGCAGGCGCGGGATAAGTTTGAGCTGGATCGAGTCGCGCCCGTCCAAGCGCAAGGCGTGGGATTACTGCTTCTTCGTGGACATGGAAGGGCACTGCCAGGAGGAAGGGGTGAAGGGGGCGCTCGAGGATTTGGAGGGCATTTGCATGCAGGTGAGGGTGTTGGGGTCGTATCCTGCGGCGCGGTGAGGGCAAACGAGGACAATGGTTATTCAGAATAGGGCTGCTCGATGATAATAGTGCTGAGGCCGGACATAACTGAAGAACAATACGATCATCTGCTGTCGGTTATCGAAAGTCTGGGGCTACAGGCTCATGTGTCGAAGGGGGTGCGAAGAACGATAGTGGGGGTAATCGGGGAAGAGGACCGGGTGAGGATTCAGCCGCTGAAGGCGATCCCCGGGGTGGAAAAGGTTGTGGCGATATTGACGCCCTTCAAGCTGGCGAGCCGGGAGTTTCAGCGGGAAGATTCGGTGATTGAGTGCGGCGGCGTTCGGGTGGGGGGCGAATCGGTGAGCGTGATCGCGGGGCCGTGCGCGGTGGAGGGGAAGGATATGCTTTTCGAGCTTGCGCGCAGGCTGAAGAGAGCTGGGGCGTCGATGCTTAGGGGAGGGGCGTTCAAGCCGCGCACATCACCCTACAGCTTTCGCGGATTGGGGGAGGAGGGACTCAAGTATTTGCGCGATTGCGGGGACGAGCTGGAGATGCCGGTGGTGACGGAGGTTATGGATCCGCGGCAGGTGGAGTTGGTCGAGCGGTATGCGGATCTGGTGCAGGTAGGTGCGAGAAACATGCAGAATTTCAACCTGCTTACGGAGGTGGGACAGGGGGGGAAGCCGGTGCTTCTGAAGAGGGGGATGTCTGCTTCGATCAAGGAGCTATTGATGTCCGCCGAGTACATACTATCCAACGGTAACGCGCAGGTGATCCTTTGCGAGCGGGGGATAAAGACGTTCGAGGAGTCAACGAGAAATACGTTGGATTTGAGCGCGGTGCCGAACATAAGGCAGTTGAGCCACCTGCCGGTGATAGTCGATCCGAGCCACGCGACGGGGCGCGCGGAACTGGTTCCGGCAATGGCGCTGGCGGCGGTGGCGGCGGGGGCTTCCGGGGTGATGATGGAGGTTCACCCGGCGCCGGAGCTAGCGCTTTCGGACGGGGAGCAGTCGCTTACGCCGGAGGCTTTCGAGGATTTGATGAGGCAGCTCAAGGCGGTGGTGACCGCGCTTGGGAAAACTTGGACGGCAAACTAGGCTTCGCGGTTTGGAGGAGAACTTATGAGGCGGCCTTTCATCGCCGGCAACTGGAAGATGAACACGGACTTGCGGTCAGCAGCGGAACTGGCGGGGCAGGTG
>CAZUUK010000014.1:12617-52743 GCA_964622675.1 uncultured Planctomycetota bacterium
CAACTGGAAGATGAACACGGACTTGCGGTCAGCAGCGGAACTGGCGGGGCAGGTGGCGGAGAGGGTCGCGGATGTGACCGAGGCGGACCTGGCGGTCTGTCCGCCCTTTGTATACCTGGCGGCTGTTTCGGAGGCGGTGAAGGGGAGCAACGTGGCAGTTGGAGGTCAGGACTGCTTCTACGAGGAGAAGGGGGCGTTTACGGGGGAAGTCTCTCCCGCGATGTTGAAGGACGCGGGATGCACTTACGTGATCCTGGGGCACTCGGAGCGGCGGCATGTGATAGGGGAGGGAGATGAGCTGATAAACAGGAAGGTTCGCAAGACGCTGGAGGGAGGGCTGAAAACGATCTTGTGCGTGGGTGAGCTTCTTTCTGAGAGAGAGAAAGGGAAGATGAAGGAGGTGGTAAGGAGACACGTGGAGGAAGGTCTTAAGGGTTTGGCGCAAGCGGATATGAAGAACGTAGTGATCGCATACGAGCCGGTGTGGGCGATCGGGACGGGCGTCAACGCGACGCCCGAGCAGGCGCAAGAGGTGCATAAGCATATCAGGGAGATACTTGGCGAGAAGTTTGGAGATGAAACGGCGAAGGATGTGCGGATACAATATGGGGGAAGCGTTAAGCCTGGGAACGTTGCGGAGATTATGGCGCAAGAGGATGTGGACGGCGCGCTGGTAGGAGGCGCGAGCCTCGACGCGGATTCTTTTTCAGAGATAGTGAAGCTGGGCTTAGCGGCCAAGCGTTGATAAGGAGGGGAAGGTGTTAGGAGCTCTTGTGGTTGTGTTGAAGGCGATACTGGTGCTGGACGCATTCTTTTTGATTTTGATAATCCTGCTTCAGGCGGGAAGGGGGGAGGGAATCGGGGCTGCGTTCGGCGCATCGTCAATGCAGAGTGCCTTCGGAACAAAGGCGGGGGCGTTCCTCATCAAGGTCACGGCAGTAGCGGCTGGGCTGTTCTTTGTGATCATCATAGTCTTGACGAAGTTGACCGGGTAAGGGACGGGCGATGAATAGGGAGGAGGTTCTAGCGATTCTGGGCGAGTCCGGGGCGATGTTGGAGGGGCATTTTGAGCTCCATTCCGGACTTCACAGCGATAGGTACTTTCAGTCTGCGCTGGTGCTGCAGCATCCGCCGATGGGGGAAGCGCTGTGCAGGGCGCTTGCCTCTTTGGTAGGGGAGTGGGAGTCGCAGGTTGTGGCAGGACCGGCGCTGGGGGGGATCGTCCTGGCGTACGAGCTGGCCAGGCAACTTGGAGTGAGGAGCATCTTTGCCGAGAGGGCGGACGGTGTGATGAGGTTCAGGCGGCAGTTTGCAGTCGAGAGGGGGGAAAGGGTACTAATTGCCGAGGATACGATAACGAAGGGCGGTTCGGTGATGGACGTTGCAGAGCTTGTGGAAGAGTCAGGGGGGGTGGTGGCGGGGATGGCGTGTTTGTTGGATAGGTCGGGAGGGATGAGATTTAGTTTCCCGCACCGGAGCTTGCTGGAACTGGAGATCGCTACTTACAGCGCCGAGGAGTGCCCTTTGTGTGAGAAGGGGGTGCCGCTGGAAACACCCGGCTCCGGCCGTCTGCCGGATGGGGGATGATATGCTACTGAGCATGACAGGTTTCGGAGAAGCGGTTGCGCCTGGTCCGGGGTGTTACGTGAGGGTGCGAGTTCGCACTCTTAACAGCCGGACGCTTCGTTTGAATTTCCATATGCCCGCGGAGCTTGACTGGCGAGCGCCCGATCTGCAGGGACTAGTCCGGGAGCATTTCAGCAGGGGTACAATTGATATTTGGGTGGACGTGCTGAGAGAAAATGGCGGCGGGGCGGCAAGCGTTGACGAGAGCGCCGCTGCGGCATACGCAGAAAAGCTTGAGGAGCTGCGCAAGAAACTCGGCCTTGCCGGGAAGGTGGATATGCAGCTCATTTCGGGACTTCCTGGGGTGATAAGGGTTGAGGAGCGGGCTGGAGGGGGGGAGCTTTGGGAGGCCGCGTGTAAGGTGGTGAAAGAGGCTGCGGGGAAGGCGGTTGAGATGAGAACCTCCGAGGGTCGGTCGATAGCCGAGGAGATATTAGGCATCGCGGGGCGGATAGAGTCTCTGGTTGAGAGGGCGCGGGGCAAGGCGCCCAAGGTGGTCGAGGAGTACAGAGAGAAATTGGTGTCACGGCTGAGGAGCCTGGCGGGAGCTGAGCTGCGAGTTATTTCTGATGAAGACCTGATTCGGGAGGTGGCGATTTTCGCTGACCGCGCCAGTATCTCTGAGGAGCTGTCGAGATTGAGCGGTCACACAGGACTTCTGAGGCGGACGATAGGTTCGGAGGGTCCCAGCGGGAGGAGGTTGGAGTTTGTCGTGCAGGAGATGTTGCGCGAGGCATCAACGCTTGCGGCGAAGGCAAACGATTTCGAGCTGTCGCAGATATCGGTTGAGCTTCGGGGCGAGATTGAAAAGATAAAGGAGCAGGCTAGAAATGTCGAATAAAGTAGCGGGACAGGCATAGGGGCTTGATCAGATTGGAGTAAGGTCGGGCGAATGGTGCGGGGCAGAGGGTTAGGGCGACGAACGATTTAGTCTTCCGCGATTCAGACGGGTGCGTGGGCCGGCAAGTTGGTGTCGCAGAGAAGCCTGGAGGCAGAACTGAGAGGGAGTGCGAAGAGAAGCATATTTGTTGTTTCGGGGCCCTCTGGGTGCGGCAAAACCACTGTCTCGGAGCGCGTGGTCAGGCAACTGGGCATAAGGAGATCCATTTCGCATACAACGCGGCCGGTGCGGCCCGGTGAGGTGGAGGGGGAAGATTATTTTTTCGTTTCGCGGGAGGAGTTTGTCAAGGGGATAGAAAGGGGCGATTACGTTGAGCACACGGAGTACCTGGGGAACCTTTACGGGACTCCGCGTGGGCCCATGGAGGAGGCGACAAGAAGGGGGGAGCGGATACTTCTGGACATAGACGTGCAAGGCGGCGCGCAGGTTAAGAAGCTGTTCCCGCAAGCGGTGCTTATCTTTCTGGCTCCTCCTAACGATGAGGTACTCCGTGAACGGCTTTCGGGGCGTGGTACGGAGTCGGGAGCGGATGTTGCCATGCGACTGGCGCGCGCGCGCGCGGAAATGGAGCAGAAGGCGGACTATGAACACGTCGTTGTGAACGACGATCTGGCTCAGGCCGTCGAAGAGGTCAAGACGATCATAACAAGTGCAGGGGGTAAATGAGAGTGGACTCGCTTCGCATTACAGAAATGACGAGCAGGAAGGGAAATAGGATCAAATTGACGTCGTTGATGCTCAAGAGGGCGAGGCAATTGGTGAAGTACAGGCTAGGTGCAAGCCCGCCCGGGCGCGAGACGATACTGGACGGGGTGCTGAAGGAGGTCGAATCAGGAAGGGTGGAGTTGGAAGATGAGTGACGGGAAAAACGTGCTCGTGGGGGTGAGCGGGAGCATAGCCGCGTACAAAGCTGCAGAGCTTGTCTCGACGCTGCGGAAGGACGGGTACGACGTTCGCGTTGTTATGACTCCGGATGCAGAGAGATTTGTGAGCCGGCTTACATTTTTCAGCCTGAGCGGGAACCCGGTGGTGGTGGATATGTTCGAGGAGGTGAGGGATTTCAATCCCGTTCACGTTGCGCTGGGGGACTGGGCGGATCTGATGATTGTAGCTCCGGCGACTGCGGATATTATCGGCAAGCTGGCTGCGGGGCTGGCGAACGATATTGTCTGCTGCACGGCGCTGTCAACGACGTCGCCGGTAATAGTGTCTCCGGCGATGAACAACAAGATGTACGCCAGCAAGGCGGTGCAGGCGAATATTATGAAGCTGCGTGAGCTTGGTTACGAGATAGTCGAGCCCGAGGAAGGATGGCTGGCGTGCGGAACGGTGGGGAAGGGGCGTCTGGCTTCAACTTCGGCCCTCGTTAGGACGATAAAAGAGAGGATGGGGCAGCGTTGAAGCGAGTGTGCGTGGAAATCAGGAGGTTACCTGACTGTGAGGATATTCCGCTGCCGCGATACATGAGCAAGGGCGCAAGCGGCATGGATCTGTGCGCGGCTGTTTCATCCGAGGAGGTGATCGCTCCAGGCGAGGTGAAGACGATACCAACGGGGATTCATATAGCGCTGCCGACGGGCTACGAGGGACAGGTAAGACCAAGGAGCGGCCTGGCGGCGAAACACGGTCTTACGGTGGTGAACGCGCCGGGGACCATAGACAGCGATTACCGGGGAGAGGTGCGCGTGATTCTGGGGAACATGGGGCGCGAGCCTTTCAGGGTTGCCAGGGGCATGAGGATTGCTCAACTGGTGATAGGCGAGGTGGTGAGGGCAGAACTTGTGGAGAAGGAAGAGCTGTCAGGTACTGAACGAAACGAAGGAGGGTTCGGTCATACCGGGCTTGAACCGCGTGGGAGGAACGATTGAGTAGAGAGGAAAGCGTTCTAAGACCAATCCTGGCGGTAGTATTCCTGGCGTTCAGCCTGCTGTCGTTACTGTCGTTGGTGAGCTTTGACGCGGAGGACTTGCCATTTTATTCCGCCCAGCCTAACCGACCGGTGCATAACTGGGTTGGCGAGGTAGGGGCCCGGTGGGCGGGATTTTTGCTGTTCTGGTTTGGCGCGTCGTCTTATGCGATCGCCGGTGTGTGCGCGACGTTTTCTTTGGTATGGCTGGTTCGGGGGAGGATCACGGACCCGTGGACGCGGCTGGTTGGGGCGACGTTATTCGTTTTGGCGCTGGCGACGCTTCTGGCGATGGTGAAGTCTCCGCTGGGTTACGGTTACGGTCCGAGCCGGGGGGGGGCAGTAGGGCTTGGCGGGGCTGTGATAGTCAGTCGCCTTTTTGCGGTTCCTGGCGGCATTATTCTGTTGGCGGCGGTTGCGGCGCTTTCGGCGATCCTTGCGACTGATCTGTTCTTCTACAAAGTGATCGTCGGCGCGGCGGGACGGGTGAGGAAGTTGGCGAAGAAGAGAGCGGGAGCTTCCCGCTCGAGGGGGCGCTCTCCCCGAGCCGGAGTGACACGGGCGGAGGCCGGCGTATCGAAGGCGGCGCCGGAGTCTGCGGGAGTGGAAGAGGAGAAAGTGACGACGGAGCCGGAAGTGGCGACGGTTGAAGCAGCGTGGGAGCGAGCGGAAGTTTCCCGTGCTTCGAGGAGTGCTTCCGCTGCGGTCTCGCTGTGGACGCAGCCGGGTCAGGACGAGGATGGTTACGAATTTCCGTCAATTGATTTGCTCGATCCCGCCGAGGAAAGCGACGGGGGAGGAACGGAAGAGGCGGCGGAGCAAAACGCAAGGACGCTGGCAACGACGCTGGCGCATTTCGGGATAACAGCGCGAGTGGTCAGGGTAGAAAGGGGGCCTGTGGTTACGCTGTTTGAGTTGGAGCTGGCGCCGGGGATAAAGGTTAACAGAGTGACGTCGCTTGCGGACGATCTTGCCATTGCGCTGAGGGCGCCTGCGGTGAGGGTGGTAGCGCCCATACCTGGCAAGTCCACGATTGGCGTGGAGGTGCCCAACACGTACAAGGACATCGTGAGGCTGCGGGAGGTTCTGGAGCGTGCCGGTGACAAGATTGATCGTTATTCGCTGCCGCTGCTTTTGGGCAAGACGATATCGGGAGATCCCCTTGTTGCGGACCTCGGTGAGATGCCACACTTGCTCATAGCGGGGACAACGGGGTCGGGCAAGTCGGTGTGCCTGAATAGCATTATCGTGACGCTGCTCATGACGCGCTCGCCGCGGGATGTGAAGCTGCTTTTGGTAGACCCGAAGATGGTGGAGTTGGCGGTGTTCCAGGGGATCCCGCACCTATTGATGCCTATTGTGACGGACCTGCGGCAGGCTGCACGAGCGCTGGATTGGGCGACCAAGGAGATGGACAGGCGGTACGACTTGCTGGCGCTGGTGCGTGTAAGGGACATAAAGCAGTACAACAAGCTGGGGCCGGAGGGGATAAGGGAGAAGCTGTCGGCGGATATTGAGGACGGTGCGGAACTGGATGACGTGCCGATGCACCTTCCGTATATAATTATCATCGTTGACGAGTTGGCCGATCTTATGATGTCGGCGCCCAAGGAGGTGGAGTACTCGATAACGAGGCTGTCGCAGAAGTCACGTGCGGTGGGGGTGCACATAATAGTGGCGACGCAGCGACCCTCGGTGGACGTGATAACAGGGCTTATAAAGGCGAACATGCCGGGGAGGATCGCATTTCAGGTGTCGGCGAAGACGGACTCGAGGATTATTCTGGATCAGAACGGTGCGGAGCGCCTGCTGGGGCGGGGAGACATGCTTTTCATGGGTGCGGGAACCTCGAAGCTGGTTCGAGCGCAGGGAACGTATACGAGCGACGGAGAGATGAGGCGGGTTGTTAGGGCGGGGAAAAGCGAGGAATCGCCCGAGTACGAGCTGGCGCTGCCCAAGGTTGCGTCGGCGCAGGCCGGCGGGGTGCACATGATGCCGCCGGCGGCGGAGTCGTCGAGCAGGGACCCGCTGTACGAGGATGCTGCTAGGATTGTGCTCCAGTCGCGGCGTGGCTCGGTATCTCTGCTTCAGCGGAAGTTGGAGATAGGGTATACGCGGGCGGCGCGGTTGGTGGACATGATGGCGGAAGACGGGATAGTGGGCGGATATAAGGGGAGCAAGGCGCGAGAGGTCATTATATCCCTGGAGGAGTGGGAAGAGCGCCGTAATGCGAAGCAGCAGAGCGCCGTATAGGGGGAAAGCGGCTCTATGAACATCCCGAACGTGCTGACGGTTTCGAGGTTTGCCCTCAGCATGGTTTTCTTCGTCCTGCTGTCATCGGGCAGTCCGATATTGTTGGACGTGGGGCTGGTGGTTCTGGTACTGGCAGCGGCAACGGACATTTCGGACGGGATAGTAGCGAGGAAGATGGGGGAGACTTCTTTCTTCGGGGAAGTTGGCGACCCTGTGGTGGACAAGATTTTGATCTGCGGGTCATTTGTCTTTTTCGCTGCCGGGTTCGGCGGTGTGACGGGCGGGAGATGGGCGGTTTCCCCATGGGCACCTACTCTGATAATCGGCAGAGAGCTTATCGTGAGCGGGCTGAGGAGCTATGCGGACGCGAGGGGGGCTCCTATAGGTTCGACGATCTTCGGGAAGAGCAAGATGGTGGTTCAGTTCACGGCGGTTTGTATCGTTGTGCTCATCATGAGTCACTTCCGCGGCAGCATGGTGGCGCTGGGAGCGGCGACGGGGGCGGTATGGGTGGCGGTGTTCGTTACGCTGGCGACCGGGGGAGTATATTTGGTGAGGGTGGAGTCCATACTTAGGCGGGCGCGAAGTGCGTAAGGCGCTTTGGAGCTTTCTGTATTTGGGATATTTTCCTCACCTGCCCGGAACGGCAGGGAGCTTGGGCGGGCTGCTCGTGTATCTTGTGCTGATCCGGCTGCCTGGGGAGGCGGTGACGATTCCGCTGGCGGCGGGGGTGATGTTCTTCGCGGCGGTGTGGGGAGGGCGTGAGGCTGCGGCGTACTTCGACGAGAAAGATCCTCGACCGTGTGTGCTGGATGAAGGCTGCGGAGCGGTGGTTTCTCTGATTGCAATCCGGACTGTGCCGGTGTGGGAGGGGGCGGTTTTGGGGTTTGTGCTTTTCCGGCTGTACGACGTTGCCAAGCCGTTTCCGATCAGGCGGGTGGAAAAGGTGGCAGGGGGCTGGGGCATCGCGCTGGATGACGTACTGGCGGGAGTTTGCGCGAACGTTTCGTGCAGGGCGTTGCTGTGGCTGTCCGCGGCGATTGCGACGCGGCTACATTGAGAAGTCCATTCCCAGGTAGGCTCGCCTTACTTCCTCATCGTTGACGAGTTCGGTGGCAGTGCCGTGCCTCCAGATGACTCCGTCGTGGATCATGTACGATCGGTCTGTTACGGCGAGGGTCTCGCGGACGTTGTGGTCGGTGAGAAGTATTCCGATGTCCTGGGCCTTTAGGTGAAGGATAATTCGCTGGAGCTCGTCAACGGCGATGGGATCAACGCCGGAGAAGGGCTCGTCCAAGAGTAGGAGGGAAGGATTGGTGGCCATAGCGCGGCATATTTCCAGCCTTCTCCTTTCACCGCCGGAGAGTGTAGAGGCCTTCCGGGAAGAAAGGTGGGCGAGTCCGAACTCGTCCAGACAGCTATCGGCTTTCTGCGAACGAAGGCGGCGGTCCAGGCTGGCGGCCTCCAGGATCGCCAGGATGTTCTGCCGGACGCTGAGGCCCTGGAATACGGAAGGTTCCTGGGAGAGGTAGCCGATGCCCAATCTGGCGCGGCGGAACATGGGGAGGCTTGTGATATCGCGGTCGCGAGAGTAGATGTTTCCGCCGTCGAGAGGGATCATTCCTACGGTCATTCTGAAGGTGGTGGTTTTGCCAGCGCCGTTGGGTCCGAGCAGGCCGACGATCTCGCCGACGTCTATGAAGAATGAGACGCCGTTGACAACGGGGCGGCGATTGTAACTTTTGGTGAGTTCTTTGACCTCAAGCAGATGCCGCGGGGTAGCCATTGGTTCTTTCTCAGCTGCCAGAGTTTCAACGAATAAGCCGCCAGCGCCAGGGCGGCCAGAAGACGACGGAGGCTCTGCCGACGAGGTTTCCGCGAGGGACGTAGGGGGAAGTACGCCAGCGGCGGCTGTCCTCACTTTTCGGGCTGTTGTCGCCCAAGACAACGTATTTTCCCTCAGGGATGAACAGTGGACTACCGGGACGCGCGAAGGGCTCGGCGTTGGTCCAGTAGATGTCTCGGTAAAGGCCGAGCGTTTCGACAACGACGCTCGCGCCCTGGACGCTCAGGCGCACAGGAACGGAACGTGAGAGAAGCACGCTCTCCGGCTCATAGGCCTGCGATGCGACGGGCCTGCCGTCCAGAAGAAGATTGACGGTTCGGTCGTAGCTGGAGAACTCCAGAGTGTGAGGGCGATAAGGCTCCCAGGCGGGTGTCTCAACACTTGCGAGTTCAGTCCGCTGAGAAGCGGTGCGGAACAAGGAACATTTGACCGCATCGGCATTGAAGGAGAGCACGGCGGCTGATTCGCCCGCGGGCTCGCGGAGCTGTATTTGAAGGCGGCCGCCATCGCCCGAGACCAGAGCCAATTTCAGCCGGAGCATTATGTCGCCGACATTGTACATTCCCCTGCTGTTCTGTAAGGAGTCTGCTATGTCGGAGGGATAAACGAGTTGGGCGGCGTCGGTGTGGCCGTCGAGCAGGAGTCCTTGCGGGGTGGATTTGGCGTTGACGGGACGCCACGGCTGAAGGAGAGGCTCTTTGGTTAGGTCGGCTGTGTGAACGGGTATCCAGATGCCCTTTTGCTTTTCCAGAGGCTTGCGAAGTATATTATCGTTTATGTAGACGTCGCCGCGGTGTATCTGGAATTTCTCGCCCGGGAGCCCGACTACCCTCTTGATGAAGTCGCGCTTTTTGCCGAAATCTTCCGGGTACTTGAAGACGGCGACGTCGAGGCGCTCGGGGGCGGTGAATGAATAAGCGGCTTTGTCGGCAAGGATCTTGTCCCCGCGGGCGTAGTCTCCGTGGAGGGTGGGTTCCATGGAGCCGGTTGGGATGGTAAACGGCTGAACGGCGAAACCGCGTATGATGAGGGCAAGGATGATGGCGCCGACGGCCGGGACGATGTTTTCCTTGACGAAGTTTGACAGCGCGGAGGAGGGCGAGGGTTTTGAACCCATCTCTATTCCTCCGCCGTCAGGATGGAGAGGAACGCCTCTTGGGGGATGCGGACGTTTCCGACCTGTTTCATTCTTTTTTTGCCTTCTTTCTGGCGCTCGAGGAGTTTGCGCTTGCGGGTAACGTCGCCGCCGTAGCATTTGCTCGTGACGTTCTTTGCGAGAGGCCTGATCGTTTCGCGCGCGATAACCCTTCCGCCGATAGCCGCCTGGATTGGAATTTCAAAGAGGTGTCTGTCAATTTGACGCCTGAGCCTCTGGACGATGGCGCGTCCGTGACGCTGTGCTTTGGTGCGGTGGACCGTGGTGGAGAGCGCATCAACACGCTTGCCACCGACAACGACGTCAACCTTGACCACATCGCTGTGTTCGAAGCCGAGGAACTCATAGTCCATGGTGGCGTATCCACGCGTGCCCGATTTCAGCTTATCGTAAAAGTCAAAGATGATCTCCGCAAGGGGCAGGTCATAAACGAGGATGGCCCTGGTGGGTCCCAGGTATTCGGTGCGGCGGTATCGTCCTCGCCTTTCCTCGCACAACTTCATGACGTTGCCGATGAATTCGACGGGCACGACGATATCAGCGCGAACGACCGGCTCGTTGATTTTCTGGATGAGGTCAGGAGGGGGAAACTCGGCGGGGCTGTGGACTTGGGTGACATCACCGTCTTTCAGTACGACCTCGTAAGTGACGTTAGGTGCCGTTTTGACGAGTTGAAGCTGACTTTCGCGCTCCAGGCGCTCCTGGACGATTTCCATGTGGAGCATGCCGAGAAAGCCGCAGCGAAACCCCGGGCCCAGCGCTTCAGAAGACTCGGGTTCAAAAGTGAAAGACGAATCGTTCAGCCGCAGTCTGGCGAGGGCTTCACGGAGGAACCTGAACTCGGTGTTCTCAGCCGGGTACAGCCCGCAGTAGACCATGGGTTGAGGCTGGCGGTAACCGGGGAGAGGCGGGGAGGGGTTTTCTGCGTCGGTGACCGTGTCTCCGACGCCGATGTCTTCGAGGTGCCGGATGCCGGCTATTAAGTAGCCGACTTGGCCGGGGCCCAGTCGGTCGCGGGGTTCCATCGTAGGGGAGAGGACGCCGACCTCGGTGACTTCGCGGGTCGCGCGCGTTCCACAGAGCAATACTTTCATCTTGGGGCGGATCTCGCCCTGGAAGACTCGCACGTAGACTACGACGCCTCGGTACTCGTTATGGGCGGCGTCGAAAATGAGCGCCTGGAGTGGATGGCCCTCCTCGTATTCGGGAGGGGGAATACGGTTGACGATAGCGGCGAGGACTTGGTCTATTCCGATATTCTTTTTGGCGCTGACGTGGAGGGCTTCGGCGGGGTCCAGGGCGAGGGTGGTTTCCATCTCCCGCGCCACCTCGTCGGCCCTGGCCTGGGGGAGGTCGATCTTGTTGAGGACGGGGATGACGGTGAGGTTGTTGTTCTCGGCGAGGTAGGCGTTTGCGATGGTCTGAGCCTCCACACCTTGGGCGGCGTCCACAAGCAGAAGAGCCCCCTCGCAAGCGGCTAGGCTGCGGGAGACCTCATAGCTGAAATCCACGTGGCCGGGGGTGTCTATGAGGTTCAGGGTGTAGTCTTTTCCGGCATGGTTGTACTTCAGGGAGACGAAGCTGGCCTTAATGGTTATGCCTCTTTCGCGTTCGAGGTCCATGTCGTCCAGGAGGAGGTCCAGGTGCTTGCCGGCGGGGACGGCGCCGACGCGCTCGATGATCCTGTCGGCAAGGGTTGACTTGCCGTGGTCAATGTGTGCGATTATGCAGAAGTTGCGAATCTGTGGAAGACGCATCCGGCGACTCCTATCAAGCCTGCTTTGTCACCCAGGGAGGCGAAATCTATGGATGCCTTTCCCAGAGGCACGGGCAAGGCCCTTCTCTGGACGGTCTCCATGAGCGGTCTCATTATCATCTCGCTGGCGGCTGACAGCCCGCCTGCAAGGAGTATCTTTTCCGGGTTAAGGACATGCATAATGTTCACACAGGCTACGCCCAGGTAGTAGCCAACGTCGTGCATGAGCCTTGTTGCCAGGGGGTCGCCGGCGAGCGCTTCCGTGTAAATTTGCTCACCGGTTAGTTCCTGTTCTTGGAGATACGGTGCGAGGGAAGACTGTTCACCTGCGTCTGTGGCCTGTCTCGCTCTTCGGCGGAGTGCAGTTACCGAGGCATAGGCTTCGAGGCATCCGCGGCCACCGCAGGCACAGGGCTCGCCGTCGGCTTGAATGACCATGTGGCCGATTTCTGCGGCGGTGTCGGTGAAGCCGTGCCAGATTTCCCCGTTAAGTATTATTCCGCCTCCGATTCCGGTGCCCAGGGTAAGTAGAACAATTGAGGAGACTCCCTTGGCTGCACCGGCCCAGTATTCGCCCCAGGCGGCGGCGTTGGCGTCGTTCTCAACCGCCACGCCAACGCTGAATTTTCGGGCGAGGTGCGCGCCCAACTCGACATTGGTCCAGCCTTTGAGGTTGGGGGCGAAGCGAACTATGCCAGTGCGGGTATCGGTCAGGCCCGGACAGCCGACGCCGATCCCCGTAATTCCGTCCCGATCCAAATTGAGTTCGCGCAGGAGTGACTGGACGACCGTATCGATTCTCCACAGAACAGCCTCAACGCCCTCCTGATGACCTGTCTCGATGCGAAGTTCGTGGAGGATTCTCGCATTCGCATCAACTGCGCCCGCCTTGATGAAGCTGCCGCCCAAATCCACGGCGATGGCGACTTGTCGAGCCATCATGGCTTCTCCGGCTTGGAAAGAGAGGATCCGGCAGCGATAGCTTCTATTTCGATCAGAGCGCCCTTTGGGAGACTGCTGACCTCGACGGTGCTTCTGGCCGGGGGGCTTTTGGGGAAGAATTCCGCGTAGACTGCGTTCATTTCGCCGAAGAGGGAAAGGTCCGTAAGATACACGGTTGTTTTGACGACGTCTTGCATGGAAAGGCCGGCGGCCGTGAGAACGGCGGAGATGTTGCCGAGCACCTGGCGCGTCTGTGCGGCTATGTCCCCGCTGACGGCTTTGCCAGTATTGTCCAGGGCAATCTGGCCGGAGCAGAAGACGAACGGGTCAACCCTAACGGCCTGGCTGTAGGGGCCGATGGCCGGAGGGGCTTTTTCAGTTCGGATTATCTCTTTCACTGCTGCCTCCGAAGGCTTACACGTCAGTAGTGGACCTCAAGCAGGCAGAGACCCTGAGGCGGGGCCGTAGGGCCGGCGCGAGACCTGTCCCGTGACTCAAGAATCTCTCTGAAGTCCTCCGGCGAAAGCTTTCCTCGGCCAACCTCTATCAGGGTTCCGACGATTGTCCTTGCCATATTATACAGGAAGCCGTCGGCGGAAAGCGTTATGGTGATCAGTTGGTCAGTTCGATCCACGGTTAGCTGCCATAGGTCGCGGGTTGTCGTTTTTGCGGAGCTGCCTGTTGTCCGAAAGGCGGCGAAGTCGTGTTTGCCGCGGGGATATTCAGCCGCCTTTTCCATGGCCGGTAGGTCCAGCGGGTAAGGCACGAAGAGGGCAGTGCGGCGAAGGAGCGGCGAGCGCGTTTGGCGGTTCAGAATTTTGTAAACGTAGGTCTTTCCGCGCGAGTTGCGCTGAGCGTCGAAGTCGTCCGCAACCCCTTCCACGCCCACCACGGATATGTCTTCCGGCAGGTTGGCGTTGAGGGCCGGTCGCAGCTCCTTAGGGCTGAGGCGCGTTGAGGTCGTGAAACTGGCTACCTGCCCCAGCGCGTGGACGCCGGCGTCCGTTCTGCCGGCCCCTTTTACGGTGACCGATTCCCCCGTGACAGTCATGATGGCATCTTCGAGTTTTTCCTGAATGGTTGGGCCGTTAGGCTGCCGCTGCCAGCCACAGTAGGCAGTACCGTCGTACTCGATGGTGATCTTGAAGTTGCGCATGGAACACTGCTGCTCAGAGGAGCTTCTCAGCGATCTGTACGGCGTTAAGCGCGGCGCCTTTGAGGAGCTGGTCGCCGGAGACCCACATGACAATGCCACAGGGGACGGTGTAGTCGTTCCTGATGCGCCCTACGAGCACGTCATCTTGGCCGGAAGCGTCTATGGGGAGGGGGTAGGCATTGTCAGAGGGGTCGTCAACGACCTTCACGCCGGGGGCCTGATTGAGGATTTCCCTGACTTCATCGGGGCTCAAAACACGCTCCAGTTCCAGGTTGAGCGCTTCGGAATGGGTGCGGAAGACCGGCACGCGAACAGTGGTGGCGACCGCCCTGATCTCCTGGTCCCGGAAGATCTTGCGTGTCTCCCAGTGCATCTTCATTTCCTCAGTGGTGTAAGCGTTCTCGGTGAAGCTGCCGATGTGGGGAATGAGGTTGAATGCTATCTGATGCGGGTAGACTTCGGGCTGGATCTTTTGTCCGGCGAGCACTTGCTCGGTCTGGCTGCGGAGTTCGTCCATGGCGGCCCTTCCGGTGCCCGAAACTGCCTGGTAGGTGGAGGCGATAAGTCTTTTGACGCGAGAGACCTTGTGGATT
Organism: uncultured Planctomycetota bacterium; assembly: GCA_964622675.1. Lineage (GTDB taxonomy): Bacteria > Planctomycetota > DG-23 > CAZBND01 > CAZBND01 > CAZUUK01. The sequence goes on from CAZUUK010000014.1 coordinate 26,753, forward strand.
GGATAGACGGCGACAGCCATTATGATTGTGGAGCAATTGGGGTTGGCGATGATTCCGTTGTGCTCGGCGATGGCGTCGGCGTTTATCTCAGGCACGACAAGGGGGACGTTGTCGTCCATTCTGAAGGTGGCGCTGTTATCCACGACGACGGCCCCGGCTTTGGCCGCGTAGGGGGCGTAGTGCTTGCTCTGCTCCTCGGGGATGCTGAAGAGGGCGATGTCAATGCCGCCGAAGCCGTCCTCTCTCAATTCCTCGATTGTCAGCTCCTCGCCTTTGAATGTGAGTTTCTTGCCGGCGGATCGGCTGGAAGCAAGGGGCCTGAGGTAATCAACGGGGAAGTTTCTCTTCTCAAGCACGTGGAGCATTTCGGTGCCAACCGCGCCGGTGACTCCCACAACTGCTACTCGAACTCCCATTACTCTTCCTCGCCTTTACCTATGGAAACGCTCTCGAGATCTTCGAAGAACCCCGGGTAGGTTTTGGAGACGCACCCCGGATCTTTTATGATAACACCTTTCGTGCGCAACCCCAAGAGGCTCAAGCTCATGGCAACGCGGTGGTCGTTGTAAGTGTCGAAGGCGGCGCCGGTCGGCTTGCCTGGATGGATCTCCAGTCCGTCGGGATATTCCTTGACCCTGATACCGGCCTTGGTGAGTTCGGCGGCGAGGGCGGCGATTCGGTCGGACTCCTTTATGCGGAGGTTGGCGACGTTGGTAATCCTTGTGGGCGTGGCCGCAAATACCGAGGTTACCGCCAGCGCCGGCACGAGGTCGGGGGCGTCGGACAGGTCCACGGTTATCCCCTTCAGGGGCTTTCCATTCAGCTCAGTCGCGTGAGGCTCATAGGCTACCTGGCAGCCCATTTCGGCGAGAATGCGGCCGAAACGCGCGTCGGCCTGGAGGGATTCTTTGCCCACTCCTTCGATGCGGATCTGTCCTCCGGAGATCGCGGCAGCGGCGAGGAAGTATGACGCGCTGGAAGCGTCCGCTTCCACGGCGTATTCCGCGGCGCGGTAGTGCTGGCCCGAAGCGATGCGGAAGATGCGGTAGCCTTCCCTTTCCACCGCCACGCCGAAGGCGGCCATTACGTTCAGCGTCATATCAATGTACGGCCGGGAGACGGGATCTCTGACGAGCTTGATTTCGACGCGCTGGCTTGCGTACGGCGAGGCGAGGAGGAGCCCTGAAAGGAACTGACTGCTTCTGGAAGCGTCAACCTGGGCGGTGCCGCCGCGCAGGCCTTTGGCTCTTATTCGGACGGGAGGGAATCCACCGGCGCTTTCGATGTCTGCGCCGAGCTGGCGGAGGGCGGGTTCGAGCTCGGCGATGGGACGCTGACGCATTCTGGGACTTCCGTCTATTGTGAAATTCCCTTTGCCGAGGGTGAGATAGGGTGTGAGGAAGCGCATCGCGGTCCCGGCGTTTCCTGCGTCTATAATGGCTTGTTTGACCGGGGCCGGGCCGCCGGCGCCTTCGACCGTGATGCGAGAAGCACCGGGCTCTTCGCTGACGGCGATGCCGAGTTTTCTAAGGGCTGCGGTCATCACTTTGCTGTCATCGGAGAAGAGGGCGTTTTTGAGGATCGTGGGGCCGTCGGCGAGGGCGGCGACCAGAAGAGCCCTGTTTGTATAGCTTTTGGAGCCGGGCGGGCGCACGGTTCCACGGATGGTCGAGACGGGGCGGATTTCCAGCGCTGCTTCTTCCATCGGAAGGGTCTCTACTTCAGTCGAACGAGGAGCGGCTCATATTTCGGATAGTCGGGGTGATGGCGGATGTTTTTGATGAAGCGGCGGCCGTCCTGGACGTATCCGGCGGTCGGCTGGAGACCTTCTATGCGCTCGCACCAGTACTTGTTTATAAGAGTCATGAATAGCTCGCGCAGGTACTTGCTGAGCATAGAGGCCAGGGCGACGGTGCGCGAAGCCCGCTCGCCGTTCTTTATGAAGGATATTCTGACCGCCCTTCCATCAATTTCGAACGCGTAGTCGGAGCGTTTGTGGCTTTCGTAGAGCGGCCTCACCCAGACTCCCAGACTTTGCTGGAGTAGCGCGGCGTAGAAATTCCTGCCTCCCAGTTTGTCACAGGAAAGGAAAATGTCGCCGTCGGTTGCGCTCAGAAGGCTGCGGAGATGTGCGACTACCTGTCGGAAAACGATGTCGGACTTTGAGCTGCCGGCTGCGAACTCCTGATTCAGAGCGGGGCTGAAGACTGGCGAGGCTCGGAGGAAGGCGCCCCGGACTCCGGCGGAAGCGAGTGCATGCGCGAGAAGGGGGCGTAGCTCGTCTAGACGACGCTGTTCCGCCGAGACAGGCAGCGGGAGCTGGGCAGTGTCGTCGTACCAAGGGCAGCTAGAGGAAGGGGAGGGTGCCTGGATAAGGGCGAGAAGCTCTCCCATCGAGTTCGGGGTGCTTTGTTCGCCGCATGCTGCGAAGGCCAAACATCCTTCTTCCAATCGAGTCAAGCCCAGCCTTCTGCTGAAAAGTTCTTTGCTATCCTGAACGACCAGGCCGTCCCAACCGCCGGCCTGAGGCCGGACGGTGTGGGCAAGGCGCTTCCAGAAGTCGGCCTCCGGAGTTTCCGAGACGAAGGCCGCGCAGCCTACGACGAGCGGGCCGATCAAGGGCCCGTAGCCTGCTTCATCTATTCCTGCGTAAACGGCCAAATCGCACCTCGTGGGCTGCAACCGAGGGAATGATAGCGGCTGCGATGATCTGTGTCAACGCAGCCGGCAGGTTGAACGGGCTGCTTGACAAGCTTTGGGGGCTGGGCTTATACTTGTCGAAGGGCAATCAGAAAGGAGCAAGGGATGGCGGAGACGATTACGGGGAAAGTGGCGAAAATTGTAGATGAGTCCACGGTGGTGATCAACGTCGGCTCGAAGGATGGAGTGAAGGGAGGGATGCGCTTCCTTATCGTCGCCGAGGGCGACGAGGTCAAGGACCCCGACAGCGGAGATCTGTTGGGGAAGTGGGAGATCGTAAAGGGAAGGATTGTGGTTAGCCACGCTCAGGACAGGCTGGCGGTGTGCGTGGCGGAGCCGCAGGCGGGGGAAGAAGGCCAGAAGCCGCGAACGCTGAGCGCGGCGATGGTGGAGGTCTCGATGCCGCGGGCTCAAGTTGGTGCAAAGGCCAAGCTGAACGTGCGCCCGTCCGAGGTATCGGGAGGTCCGTCCGTAGGTCCCATCGTGGTGGGTGACAAAGTCCGTTCGGTTGCATCCTGAGCGCATGGAGCAGAAGGCTCTTCCCTTTTCGCAACAGACCGCGGCGGAGCAGTGTCGGCAGAGAGGCTGGTGAGCGGACGCGGCGCGCGGCATATGCTTGCGTGGGCAGACGCCGTCGTGAGTTCTTCAGCCAGGAGCGAGATGGATGAGGATAATTAGAGCCTGGGAAGTCAACGCGCTCGAGGAGGTGGGGAAGCTGCGGCTTGAGGCCGGGACGGTAATCGCCGGCCTGGAGGAATCGGTGAGGAATATAGTTGGGGACGTGCGGGAGCGCGGCGACGAGGCGGTTCTGGAGTATGCGGGGCGTTTCGACGGGTACGAAGGGGATGCGGCGGGGTTGAGGATTTCTGCGGAAGAGATTGACAAGGCTCACGAGGCCGCTGACGGGAAGTTCCTTGCCGCCTTCAGGCAGGCTGCGCAGAACGTGCGCGAATTCCAGAAGGGCATGTTGCCCGAAGCAGAGAAGATGATGGAGGGATCTTGGGGGAAGATGGGGATAAGGTTTCGACCGATGGGGTCGGCAGGAGTTTACTCGACGCTGAGCGTTTCCGCGTCGTCGCTTTACATGTGCGTAGTGCCTGCGCAAGTGGCGGGGGTGAAGCGAATTGCCGTGGCGACGCCGGCGCGCAAGTCGATCGAGGCGCTTGCCGGCATGAAGGAGCTGGGCATAAGCGAGGCGTACGGTGTGGGTGGGGCTCAAGCGATTGCGGCGCTGGCTTACGGGACTGAGACAATTCCGAAGGTGGACATGGTCGCCGGGCCGGGGAAGCCGTACGTGACGTACGCGAAGAGGCTCGTGTACGGCGACGTGGGGGTGGATCTGCTTGCCGGGCCGAGCGAGCTGGCGGTGCTGGCTGATGATACGGCGGATCCGGAACTGGTGGCGGCGGACATGATCTCGCAGGCGGAGCACGCACCCGGCATGGCGGTGCTGGTAACTGACTCGGAGTCGCTGGCGGGAGAGGTGGGGAGGCGGATGGAAACGATCATGTGGGAATTGCCCGAGGGGGAGAAGCTGGCCGAGCGCGTAGGTCGGTCGACTCTGGCAATTGTCATGGAGAGCGTGGTCGAGGCGATCGCGCTTGTAAACGAGATCGCGCCGGAACATGCGGAGGTTCAGACGGCCGACAGCGGAGCGGCAGGTGAGATAACGAATGCGGGGGCGATATTCGTCGGGCGGTGGAGCCCGGTGCCGATAGGGGACTACGCGGCGGGGCCTTCGCACCTGCTTCCGACCGATTCTACGGCGCGGGCCTTTTCGGGCGTGTCGGTTTATACGTTCCTGAAGCGCGTGAGCTATGTGGAACTCACCGAGGAGGGCTTCGACAGGTTCGCGGACGTAGCGATGGCACTGGCGGAGGTTGAGCGCCTGTACGGGCACAAGAAGGCGGTCGAGGTAAGAAAAGCGCGAGACTGAGCGATGGGATATTTCCGGGGAAACATAGAACGCATGAGCGGGTATGTGCCTGGATTCCAGCCCGGCGGCGATGAGTTCGTCAAGCTGAATACGAACGAGAATCCGTATCCCCCGTCACCGAAGGTTTTGGAGGCGATAAGGGGGGCTCTGGGTGAGTCGCTGCGGCTCTATCCAGACCCGATGTCGAATCCTTTGCGGGATAAGGTCGCGGAGGTTTACGGTGTGAAAAGGGAGGAGGTGCTGGCGGGGAACGGCTCCGATGACCTTCTTTCGATGATCTCACGCTGCTTTCTGGGGGAGGGCGACAGGGCCGTTTATCCGTACCCGACTTACCTTCTCTACGAAACGTTATGCAGGATCCAGAACGCCGAGCCGGTCGAGGTTGACTTCGAGGAGGACTACGGGCTGGCGCCGGAGATTTTCGGGGCGGGGGGGAAGGTGCTTTTTCTGTGCAACCCGAATTCGCCGTCGGCGACGACGGTTGCGCCGGAGGAGGTAAGGCGGCTTGCGGAGAATTTCGACGGGATAGTGGTGGTTGACGAGGCATACGTTGATTTTGCGGAGCAGGACTGCCTTCGGCTTGCGGGAAGCTGCGAGAATGTAGTCGTTCTAAGAACGCTTTCGAAGTCCTTCTCCCTGGCGGGGATGAGGTGTGGCTTTGCGGTCGCGAATGAGGAGATTATAATGGGACTTGCCAAGGTGAAGGACTCTTACAATCTGGACCGTTTGAGCATTGCTGCCGGCGTGGCTGCTCTTTCAGACCTTGAGCACATGCGGAACAACGTCGAGAGGATAAAGAAGACGCGGGCAAGGTTGAGCGACGGACTGAAGGGGTTGGGGTTCATGGTTTACCCATCGCAGGCGAATTTCGTACTGGCGAGGACCTCCGAGGCGGCTGCTTCGGGAATTTACAATCGGCTGGCGGAGGAGCGGATATTCGTCCGATACTTCGATATGAGAAGGCTTAAGGATTGCCTGAGGATAACTGTCGGCACGGATGCGGAAGTGGACAGGCTTATGGGGGAGTTGGCGGAGATCGTCAAGACGTGATCGGAGGAGTTAATGGCTGAACGTAAGGCAGCTATATCCAGGGAAACGCGCGAGACCCGGGCGAAATTGGAGCTGGTGATCGACGGCACGGGAAAGGCAGACGTGTCAACCGGGATTGGATTTTTCGATCACATGCTGACGCTGCTGGCGGTCCACTCGCTGATGGATGTCAGCGTTGAAGCGGAGGGGGACACGGAGGTGGATCAGCACCACACGGTGGAGGACGTAGGGATATGCCTTGGGCAAGCGGTTCGGGAGGCGGCGGGAGATAAATCTGGGATAAACCGTTTCGGGTATGCTTCGATTCCGATGGACGAGGCGCTGGCTGAGGTTTCGTTGGACTTTAGCGGCCGCGGGCATCTGGTTTTCAACGCTCCGCTGGAGGCCGAGCGGGTGGGGGGATTCGAAACGAGTTCGGTGGAGGAGTTTCTGCGGGCGTTCGCGACGAATGGAGGGATGACTTTGCACGTGAACGTCAAGTACGGGGGGAACGGCCATCACATTATAGAAGCAGTGTTCAAGGCGCTGGCGAGGTCGCTGCTGCAAGCGCTGTCGAGGAGCGAGCGCATAAAGGGCATCCCGTCAAGCAAAGGAATTCTGTGAGCATCCAGTGTCGCGGCTGAAAGAGACGGGTGCGACTTAACAGATGGAAGGAAGAGTTGTAGAGGTCTGTGCGGCGGGAGCTTTGCTGCTTCTATCCGCGATGTTTTCCGGGTCAGAGACGGCTCTTTTCTCTTTCCCCAGAGAGGAGTTCAGGAGGGGGCGTCGGCGCAGCTCTGCGTCTGCCAGGGCGATCGTGTCTCTGCTGGGGAGGCCGCGCCGGCTGCTTGTCACTGTTCTGCTGGGGAACACGGTCGTGAATGTTGCCTACTTCGCGACGGCGTGGAGGATTACGCGGGAAGTGGCCGCGCACAACGCGGGGCTAAGCGTGCTTATGGGGGCAGGGAGCCTGGTAGCGCTGGTGCTGTGCGGCGAGATATTGCCCAAGGCAGCGGCGGTGCGGTTTCCGACGCAGGTTGCGAAGGCCACGGCGTTGCCGCTGGTCTTGTTCGCCCGTGTGACGGCACCGGTAAGGATCGTTCTGAGCTACATCGTGGAGCTGGCCAGCGCCGTGTTCGGGAAGTCACATGATGATGCTGAGATAACGACGGAGGAACTCCAGGAGTTGGCAGAGTTGAGTGAGAAGCGGGGCTTTTTGGAGATAGGCGAGGGAAAGATGATCGCCGGGGCGATGCAACTCCGGGAGATAACGGTGAGCGAGGTGATGGTGCCTCGGGTGGATATGGTGGCCTGCGATGTCAACAGGACGACTGCGGAGTTTGTGAAGCTAGCAGACCGGAAGCGCCTGACGAAGCTGCCGGTATTCGAGGGGAGCCTGGACAACATTATTGGCATAGTGTATGTGAAAGAGGCGGTTCTATCTCCGGCCTCAGCGCTGCGGGATCTGGTTCGCCCGGTTTATTTCGTGCCGGAGGTGGCGAACTTGGATGCGCTTCTGAAGCAGTTCCGGGAGCGGCGAATTCAGTTCGCTGTGGCCGTGGACGAGTTTGGCGGCACGGCGGGGATCGTTGCTCTGGAGGATGTGCTCGAGGTGATCGTCGGCGAGATAAGCGACGAATTCGACGACGTCGGGGCAACCCTGCAGATGGTGGGGCCCGGGCGTTACATCGCGTCAGGCAGGCTGACGAGTAGGGAGTTGAGCGAGGCGCTCAACGTGGAGATTGACTTTGAGTCAGCCGACACGCTGGCGGGCCTGCTGGCTGACCAACTGGGGAGAATACCTGTGAGCGGGGATGTCGTTGAGTATGGGGGGCTACGCTTTCGCGTCAACAAAGTTGCAAAGAGGAGAGTCGTCGAGGTAGAGGTCGTGGAGAAGGTGGAGCGAAGGTGAGTGTTGTAATCTACTCTGTGATGTTGCTGAGTGGCATTGTTTTGGCCGGGTACTTTTCCGGGGTGGAAACGGGCGCGTACGTGCTGAACAAACTCCGACTGAGGATGAGGGTGGAGGAAGGCAACACGGCGGCGCGGATTCTGGAGAAGCTGCTGCGGGAGCCGCAAGTGTTCATTGTGGCGCTGCTTATCGGGACGAATGCTTCGATTTACCTGGCGACGGTGGCGATGGCGCAGATCGGGGCGCTGAGGGGCTGGAGGCATCCCAACGCGGCGGCGACGCTCGTACTGGCACCTGTGCTTTTGGTTTTCGCAGAAGCGGCGCCGAAGAACATTTTCAGACGAAACGCGACTCCACTTCTGTTGAAAGCGGCGCGCGCTACCATGTGGATTCTGCTTCCGGTTTGGCCCGTTGCGCGAGTTCTTACACGGTTAATCTCGGTGAGAGGGCGAAGGGCCACGAACTGGGGGGAGCACTTCTTCAGCCGGCAGAGGTTGAAATTCCTTTTCATAGAGAGCGCCGAGGAGGGCGTCCTCACACCGTATCAAAATATTATCGCTCATAACATACTGTCGCTTCGGGACCTCCAGGTGAAATCTGTGATGATTCCGATCGCGAGGGTGGTTGCTGTCCCGGAAGGCGCGGGGAAAGAGCACGTGCTTCAACTCGTGAAGAGGTACAAGTATTCACGGTTCCCGGTGTGCAGAGGCCATAAAAGAGAAGTGGTGGGGATTTTCAATGTGCTGGACCTGCTGGGGGAGGGGGAATTTTCGCTGGAGCGCTACTTGAGAAAAGCTCCGACGCTCTCGCCGTGGGACACGGTGGGCTCGGCGCTGTTTGGACTCAGGCAGGCCAAACAGCCTATGGGGATAGTGGCTGACAACGCGGGCAGAGCATTGGGATTGGTTACGGTGAAGGATTTGGTGGAAGAGATCGTAGGGGAGCTTGGGGAGTGGTGATGTTTTTGTTGACAGAAGGCCGTTAAGGTGATATATAAGCTCCCGTCAGAGCAAAGGTTACGGCATGGAGTCGCTTGGTAGAGCAAGGTAAGGAGGCAGGGCAGCATGTTCAGGTGGCTTCTTTGTTCGCTTCTAATTCTATCACTGTTGGGGGTTACAGGTTGCTTTACGAGGAACGTGACCCACAACAGGCAGCACCTCAAGAGATGGCGTCAGAACCTCGCGGAATTGCACGAGGATATTGACTTCACCATACTCTACTGACGCCGGTTCGCCGCTTACCCGCCCGGACGAGGGTGTGATTCAGGAGGGGCGCGAATGCCTAAACAGATCAGGATTGGGCTGATCGGTTACCAGTTCATGGGCAAGGCGCACAGCAACGCCTATTTGAACGTGGCGAAGTTTTTCAACCTGGACGCCGTTCCGGTGATGCAGGCGGTTTGCGGAAGGAATCTTATGGCGGTTAAAGCTTTTGCGAGCAGGTGGGGCTGGGCGAGCTATCAGACCGATTACAGGAAGTTGGTTGCGCGCAGGGACATCGATCTTGTTGACATATGCACGCCCAACAGCAGCCATTACGAGATCGCGATGGCGGCGGCGGCGGCGAGGAAGCATATTGCGTGCGAGAAGCCGCTTGCGATGAACACGGCCGAGGCAACTGAGATGCTGAAGGCGGTGAAGAAGGCGCGCGTCCGCCATATGGTGTGGTTCAATTACCGGCGCTGCCCGGCGATAGCTCTGGCAAAGCGGATGATCGATGAGGGGAGGATCGGGAAGGTCTTCCACGTGCGGGCGGTTTATCTGCAGGACTGGATTATTGATCCGAAGTTCCCGCTTGCGTGGCGGCTGAAAAAAGACGTCGCCGGCTCCGGGGCGCACGGCGACCTCAACGCGCATCTGATCGACCTGGCGCGTTACCTGGCAGGAGAGATCACGGAAGTCGTGGGGATGGCGAATACGTTCATCAAGAGTAGGCCGGTTGAATCGGCGGGCGGAGGGCTCTCGGGGATGGCAGGGAAGGGCAAGGGGAAAGTGACGGTGGACGACACGGTGCTCTTCCTCGCCCGTTTTGCTGACGGGGCGGTGGGGAGCTTCGAGGGAACTCGCTTCGCGGCTGGCCGGAAGAACTATAACCGAATAGAAATAAACGGGAGCAAGGGATCTCTGGCTTTTCTGTTTGAGAAGATGAACGAGCTGCAGTTCTTCTCCAGAGCGGAGCCGGCGCACATGCAGGGATTCAAGACGATTCTGGCGACGGAGCCGGTGCATCCGTATATGGAGGCATGGTGGCCGCCGGGGCACATTATCGGATACGAGCATACTTTCGTGAACCAGGCGCGCGACCTTCTTGGCGGGATTGCCGCGAATAAGCCGCTGAAGCCGGACTTCAGCGACGGGCTTGCCTGCCAGAAGGTCCTGGATGCGGTGATGGAGTCGGTCGAGAAGAAGGCCTGGGTGAAGATTAGCTGAGTCGGAATCCTGCCTGAGGAGACGGGAATCATGAAACTCGGAGTGATGATGGCGCTTTTCGGTGGGAGGAGCCTGGACGAGGCGCTGGATTACGTGGCGTCGCAGGGGCTGGATGCAGTCGAGATGTGCTGCGGCGCGTACCCCGGGAGCCCGCACTGGAATGTCGGTGAGCTTCTCGCGAGTGCTCGAAAGAGAAAAGAGGTGGCGGCGAAGATCAAAGACCGGGGGCTTGAGATAAGTGGTTTTGCCGCGCACGGCAACCCGCTCCATCCCAACGCGAAGATCGCCCGCGAGCACCATGAGGCGCACCGAAACGCGGTGAAGCTGGCCGAGAAAATGAAGGTGGGCGTTGTCACAAACTTCTCCGGCTGCCCGGGTGATTCCGAGAGAGCGAAATACCCCAATTGGGTGACGTGTCCGTGGCCGGATGATTTTTCTGAGATAGTGAAGTGGCAGTGGGAGAGGAAGGTAATCCCTTACTGGAAGAAGGAGGCGAGGTTTGCGGCGCAGCGAGGGGTGAAGATCGCCTTCGAGATGCACCCGGGGTTCGTCGTGTATAACACGGAGACTCTTCTGCGGCTGCGTGAGGCTGCCGGTAGGAACCTGGGTGCGAATTTCGACCCGAGCCATCTCTTCTGGCAGGGGATGGACCCGATTGCGTCGCTGAGGCAGCTAAAGGGAGCGATGTTCCACGTACACGCGAAGGACTGCCGCATTGAGCCCGGAAACACCGCGCGAAACGGCGTGCTGGACACGAAACATTACGGCGACGTCTTCAACCGGTCGTGGGTTTTCCGTACGGTCGGGTACGGTCACGGGGAGGACTTCTGGAGGGACTTCGTGAGCACGCTCCGCGTGATCGGTTATGACGGGACGATAAGCATCGAGCATGAAGACGGCCTAATGAGCGTTACGGAGGGGTTCGAGAAGGCGGTCGCCTTCCTGAAGGGGATTCTGCTCCGGGAGAAAACGGGCGAGATATGGTGGGCGTAGGCATGTAGCGCTTCGAAGATCAGGGGTGGGCATCCGGCGCCTTTTTGAGGCGCCGGTTCTTTTTGACCCGGACCGAGGAAAGCTTCAACAGGGAGAAAAGTCTCGTGCCGCCGTTCAAGAGCAGGAAGATAGGCGTCGCGGTTGATCTGGCGGGTTGCCCGAATCGCTGCCGGCATTGCTCGCTGGGTAGCGGGCCGAATGAGAAGCTGCCGACGGAAGTTCTGGGCGAAGTGGCGGATGCGTTCTGGAGCTGGAAGAAGGGAGGAGAGGAGAAGTCGTATTTTGAGGAGGTGGATGTCAGTTCGTGGTACCGGGAGCCGGACTACAGGGACGATTACAGGGAGCTTTATGAGCTGCAGCGGGAGTTGAGCCGGCGGGAGCCGCGCCGGTATGAGCTTTTGAGCATCTGGCGGCTCGCGCGCGACCCGGACTACGCGCGATGGGCTAAGGGGATCGGGCCGAGGAGATGCCAGATAACGTTCTTCGGGATGGAAGAAGTGAATGATTACTTCCACCGCCGGCGCGGGGCTTTCAGGGATAACGTGAAGGCTACGGAGCGGCTGCTCGAGGTGGGGATGATTCCTAGATGGCAGATATTCCTGACGAAGCCCGGGCTTGCAGACCTTGAGAAGTTGATGGACCTGGTATCGGAAATGCGCCTTCGCGGAAGAGTTGCGGACATGGGAGCGGAGTTCGACGTGTTCTGCCATGATCCCGGCCCCGGCGGCGAGGCGTTTCTGCTGGAGGATATCCGCATTGAGGAGTCCGACCTTTGCCTTGTCCCGAAGGAACTGATGGAGTCGAGCGAGAGACACTTCGAGGGACAAATCGGATGGGAAACGGAGGGGGCTCTGGTTGACAAGATACTTAACGGCATGAGCGTCGCTGTCTGGGAGCCGGACGAGCTCTGGTTCTTCGTTAATTCCGAGCTGGACGTTTTCCCGAACTACGACGAGTTGAGCGGCGGATGGCGGCTCGGGAATTTCAGGAAGGACGGTCTTGATTCCATTATCGAGGCGTTCCAGAAGGAACTGCCTAGAGCCCTGTGGGCACACTTCAACGTGCGCGTTTCCGAATTGGCCGAACGATTCGGGAGGAGGGGCAGCCGAAGGCTCTACCGACTGCCCGACCTGAAGTCGAGATGGGTGCACATGTACGGGGCGGCACAAGAACAAAGCCAGTGATAGAGAGCACTGTCTGGGGTTGTGGGACGATTGAGCATCTCGGGCCTGCGATTCCGGTGTCAAAGCCTTTTTCGCATCCACGCAAAGGCGAAGTCGCGGCTGATTGCGTCGAGCTGGGACGGGTCAACGTCGAGGTCGCTGGGGCAGGGGAGTGGGATCTCTCTGGCGCCCAGTTCGCCAGCGAGGGATGCGCACTTGCTCAGGATGATGCTCATCTGCGATGGTGAGCTCAGGGCTTGCGGCTCAGCGTAGAGTTCGCTATGGGTCGGAGCGTGCTCGGGTACCGGAAGGTCGTAAATGCTGCCGGGGTCATGACACCACAGCTCGAGGACGGCGCGGTGGCTGTCCCAGATGAGTTCGGCGATCCATCCTTCATCGCGGAATGTGAAGTCGGTTGGGGACCAATGACTGACCTTTATCAAGCCGGTGAGGTCCACATCTTCAGGCTTCAATACGCGGTGTTTGAGGGCCGGAGTAGTGGCGGCCGGCTGGCAGCGGCAGCAGACGTTGTCGTACTCGTAGAACACTTTCATCCCCAGTCGGCGGAGCGAAGGATAGTCGCCGCTTGACGTGTTCGTTCCGATATCCAAAGCTGGCAGACCGGCGGCGCGAGCGACCTTTTCCGCCTCCTCGAGAAGTACGTTTTCGAGCCCCAGGTAATAGTACTCGCGGAAGTAGTCTATGCACTCGACATCGAGGCTGGTTCCGAAGGGAGCGGGCTCGCGGGCGACCCAGAGGTCGGCAAACCCGACGATCTTTCCTGAGTTGTCTTCCGCGAGGAGAGTGATATTGCCGCGTTTTGCGTACTTGTCGAAGTGCTCGGCGAGCCATTCATCATCGGCCCACGGGCCGCCCGGATGACTCTCGCGGCCTGGCGGAACCTGAGCGTTGGCCGCGTCTAGCTGGGCGGTCAGTTCCTGATCATATTTTCGCAGGGCGGGTATGTCTTCTCTCGTCATCGCGCGGATCGAGACTCCGGCGTCGCCTCGAAGGAGGCGGCGGGTCGTTGTTTGATACTGGAGTGCCACTGCAGTCTCCTTTCCGGTCAGATTGGATGGCAGCCAGCGACGGCGTTCTTTTGAACGCGTCATGAGTTCGACGGGCGAAAGGCTGAGGATTTCCTCCTTCAGCAGTTTGCGCGCGCGAAATAGGCGGGTGCTCACGGCGGCAGGCGTCAGGCCGAGAGATTCCGCGATCTCCGCACGCGATGCGTGCTGAAGATATGACATTCTGATTGGGTCACGATAGGCAGGTGGGAGCGTGTCGATTGCTTTGAGGATAGTTTCTTTGAGTTCGCGCCTCTGGGCCTCTTCTGCAGGGCCGGGCGAAACGTCAGGAAGATCGGGCCAGCTCATTCCGTCCAGGTGGCCGAAGTCGGCCTCGGTTCGAGGGCGGCGGGTCTTGAGGCGGTTTATGCAGATCGAAAATGTAATTTGCCGGAGCCATCCTGCGAAGCGATCAGGGCGCTCTAGCTGATGGAGGCTGGAGTAGGCTCTTAGGAAGGCGTCCTGCGTCGCGTCTTGGGCTTCGTGTGAATTGTCGAGGAGTTGACGGCAGTAGGCGTAGACGCGGGCCTCGTAGCGAGCTATCAGAACGCCGAAAGCTTCCCTGTGCCCGCTACGAACCTGCCAAACGAGCTCCGCATCCGACCGCATTCCGGTTCGTGCCTCCTTCTAGTATATAGACAAGAGACAGGACGCGGAAATTACAGAGACGGGTATTTTTATAGCGACGCGGCAGAAAATTGCCCGCGTTGATGTGAGGAAGGGAATGCGTCGTCAGGTCTTAGGCCCGGTACCGAAATCGGCTTCGAATCTCTTCAGAAAGTCGTCGGCGTTGCCGCGAAGGAAGTAGAAACGGCTCAGCGCCGTTATTTCCTCGCCGGGCGCCGCGTGGCCGAGAGCGGGGCAGGCGTGGATGCAGGAGAACTCGGCGTTGTTGAAGAGATAGAGTGGCTTTTCGGTTGCGACACCGGAGACCATCTTGCCGTCGCGTGAGACGATATAGATGATACCCCGATCGGCGGATTCCTTGCAGGTGGCGCGAAAGCCTCTGATGAAGCTTATCTCGTCGCAGTGTAGGGTGCCCGTTATGGGATAGAACTGGAGGAGCGGGCGCTGAGATGGCGTGCGGTCCATTTCGATGAGGCGCTTGGGCGCGCCGTTTTTGTCAACGAAAGTTCTGACCATTTCGAAGTCGGCGAAGGGGAGGGCGCCTCCGAGGCTGAAGCAGGTGAAGGTATAGACGTATTCCCATTTTTCTTCGCTGAGGTTTTTCGCCGTGACGCGAACGTCCACCGAGTCTTCGTAGGGCTTGAGCTCGGCTTTCATTGAGTAGAGTCCCTCTTCGCGCACGGTATAACCCCATGCTCCTTCGCCCAAGTCGTCCCATTTATTTCTGGTTTCGTGGAGCCTGTAGAGGGAACGGCGGCGCTCGCCCATGTTTTCAGGGATGTTGGTATGGGCGCGAAGGTTGTCGAGGAAGGGGACGGTGAGGTCGGCCTGGCCGCGATCTTTGCGCGGGGTTATCTTTACCTTGTCCATCTGATCCTCCAAAGTTACTCAGCGCACCTGAAGCCCAGGTAGCTGGTTGAGTTCTGAATCGGCCTGGTGTAGCTTCTCATGGCGCATCTCATGTTGTGCGGCTGAGTAAGCATCCAGGCTCCGCCCTTTATCACCGCCGAATTACCCCACCTGGTGGCGGTCAACTCCATGACGTTTCCAACCATATCCCATACGCCGAAGGGACTGACGCCGTCTGGGTAGGCATCAACGGGAGAAGTGCCGCGGCCGAAGTGCTTTTCGGGTTCGGGATTGAAGTTGCAGCGTTTCGGATCCCATTCGTTCCCCCAGGGATATATAAGGCCGTCGGGGCCGCGTGCGGCCTTTTCCCATTCTTCTTCGGTCGGCAGGCGCTTGCCGGCCCACTCGGCGTAGGCGAGCGCGTCGTTGTGCCTCACGGTGACCACGGGATGGTTGCGGATCTCATCGGGGCACTTTCTGCCACGCCAGTGAGGAGGGG
Organism: uncultured Planctomycetota bacterium; assembly: GCA_964622675.1. GTDB lineage: Bacteria > Planctomycetota > DG-23 > CAZBND01 > CAZBND01 > CAZUUK01. The sequence continues at coordinate 41,957 of CAZUUK010000014.1, forward strand.
AGTGGTGGCCGCTGGCTGTCACGAACTGTTCGTACTGAGAGTTGGTGACGGGGTATTTGTCGATCTTGTACGCTTCGAGGTGGACCTTTCGGCGGGGCGCTTCGGTGCTGAACCAGCCGCGCGCGACGCGGTGCTTCTTGCAGAGCGCCTCGATTTCTTCCTCACTCGTTCCCATTGTGAATTCCCCGGCGGGAATCTTGATCATGTCGTGCTTCACCTCCGGTTTGACCTCCGATTTGGGCGCAGCCTGCTGCGCAAAGGCGCTCACGCCGGTCGAGCCGACGGCGATTGCTGCGGCTTGAAGAGAAGTTTTCAGGAACGTCCTTCTGGAAAGTTCGCTGCTTCGTCTGCGTCCTGTCATAGCGACCTCCGGTGACATAGGGGCTTTTCGCACCAGATTAACCTTTCCCGCCTCGGCGGTCAAGGAACGGGTTGAAGGAAATGGACGCCGGGTGTAGAATTCGGCTTTGGTGTTGAGAAGAGGCGGAATGGTTCTAGATCGGAGGCTCATGGATGAAGAAGGCAATTTATCTTGATTGTGCAATGGGGAAAGGCGCATCGCTGGAGGAGAAGTTCGAGGTGATAAAGGACGCGGGGTTCGACGGCGTGGAGATTCCGACGATGCCTCAAAAGGGGGACATCGAGAAGGTGAAGAAGCTGTCGAAGACGACCGGTTTGGAAGTGCATTCGGTCATGAATTCGGGGCACTGGCAATTTCCGCTGACGAGCCCGGACGCCGAGGCGCGGGAGAAGTGCAAGGCGGGGATGCGGACGTCGCTTGAGAATGCGGCGGAGGTGGGCGCGGATGCTGTCCTGCTGGTGCCGGCGGTGGTGAACCCGGAGGTCTCGTACGAGGACGCGCTGAAGCGCTCGCGCGAAGGAATTGAGGATCTGCTCCCGACAGCCGAGAAGGTGAAGGTGAAAATAGCTGTGGAGAACGTGTGGAACAAGTTTTTGCTGAGCCCGGTTGAGTTTTCCGAATACGTTGACAGCTTCAAGAGCGAGTACCTGGGGGCATACTTCGACGTGGGCAACATCCTCCTTTATGGCTACCCGGAGCAGTGGATAAAGACGCTGGGGAAGAGGATCGTGAAGGTTCACCTGAAGGATTTTCGGGTTGACAGCAGGACGTTTGTGTATCTGCTGCAGGGAAACGTCAACTGGGTCGCTGTGATGAAGGCGCTGCGAGAGGTGGGTTACGACGGATATGTGACGGCGGAACTGTTTCCGCCGTATCCGACTTGCTCGTCGCAAACTGCGTACGACGCGAGCGTTCATATTGACAAGATAATGGAACTGGCATGAGGTGTCGGCAGGTCTGAGGGAAGCGGCGAAGGCGGCGAAGTCGATCTTTGTGGGATTGGGCGATCTCATCTACCCGCGGCGCTGCCTTTCCTGCGGGAATGAGATGGAGCAAGAGAGAGGCTGGCTTTGTGGGGAGTGCGCCTCGAGGGTCATGGCGATAGGCGATAACGCCTGCCCACGCTGCGGGAAGCCGCTTGGGCCTTATCAAGCGAAGCCCGCGAGAGGGTGTTACATTTGTCGGAACAGGCCTCTTTTTTTCTCGCGCGCAATCGGTGCGGTTAGATATGGCGGTCCGGTGCGGGAAATGATACTGAAGCTCAAGTTCGGGCGCGTAGCGGCGGGTTTGTATCCGCTGGCGGAGCTTCTTACGGGGATGGCGCTTCGTGAGGGGCTGGGCGAGGAGGTTGATGTGGTGGTTGCGGTTCCGCTTTCGCGGGGAAGGGAGTGGAGGAGGGGATATAATCAGGCGGAGCTTTTGGCGCGAAGGCTTGCACGGAGTCTGAGGCTGAAATTGATTGCACGCGGGCTGGTGCGGATCAGGGGTGCCAGGCCTCAGGCATCGCTCCCCCCGCACAAGAGGCGGAAGAATCTTATCGGGGCATTTGCGGCGAGGAGGCCCGGGAATTTCCGGGGCAAGAGAGTGCTTCTGGTTGACGACGTGATGACGACGGCAAGTACCTGCGCGGAATGTGCGCGAGCGCTCAAGGAAGCTGGCGCAAAGAAGGTTATAGCTGCGGTGGTGGCGAGATGATGGAAAGCTTCAGGTCCATCCGGATAAGGCGCGGACCGTCCTTCGCATCACTGAGTTCGCGGAGGTTGGCACAGGTCTGCAGGCGGATGGGTGCGATGCTGAAAGCGGGGCTGCCGATAGAGCGGGTGCTGCGAACGGCGGCGTCTGAGGGGAGGGCGGATTCGGTGACGCTGGCGTTGAGGAGAGTTTTGACTCGAGTATCCCAGGGTGGAGCGCTTTCGGAGGCGTTCCGCGCGGAATCTCCGCTTTTCCCAGCCCTTTTTGTGGAGATGGTGGAAGTGGGCGAAGTGGCCGGGGGGCTGGACCGCGTTCTAACTTACTTGGCGGATCACTACGAATGGCGGGGGCGAATTCGGCGTCGAGCGATCATAGGTCTGATCTGGCCGGGGATAGAGTTCTTTTTCGCGTGCATGGTGATAGCGCTTGTCATGAAGCTTGCTTTAGGGTCGACGCCGCTTGCAGTTCTTTTTCTCGCGGCGCCGTTTATCATTGCGGTGGTAGGCTACGTCGGGTACTCGATGGCCGGCAAGGTTTACGGGCGGGAAGCGGTGTCGAGAGGAATCATGCGCATCCCGCTGGTCGGCAAGGCGCTGAAGGCTATGGCGCTGGCGAAGTTTTCCTTCGCCCTGGGGATGAGTCTACAAGCGGCGCTTCCCATCAGGGATTGTCTGAGAAAGGCAGGTAGTGCTTGCGACAATCAGGCGATTGGCTCTGAGGTGGAGCGGATGATTCCAGCAGTCGAACGAGGGGAAACGCTCTTCGACAGCTTTTCCAGCAGCAAATTGATCCCCGACGACCTGCTTGCCGCGATCGAAGTTGGAGAGGTGTCGGGTGAGCTGACGGAGCTGGTGGGAAGGATGTCGGAATATTACCAGGAAGAGGCGCAGACAACGCTGGAGGGGTTGGTGACGGGAGTGGTGTGGACCATCAGGATAGCCGTGCTACTTTTCGCTGCGATTTTCATCCTCTGGTTCTACCTGGTGCACTACTACGGGATGGCATTTGACATCCTCAGGGAGCTGGATGGAGGATAGAGGAGACGGTCCTCTCGGCTTGAACGACTAGCGTAGCTGAGCCCCCTCTTCGTTTGCCTTGGGCTGGTAAGTCTGATCCGATGCTAAGGAGAGGGGATCTGGTGTTCGACGACCCTGCGTATGTACAGTGCGTCGAGAATGGTAAGGCGGCCGTCTCCGTCGACGTCGCCGGCGATGGCGTGGCGAACGGATGCGGGCTCGGCCAGGCCGGCTTCGATTCGTGCGGCAAGCATGGGATCGGCCGGGGTTAGTTGGCCGTCACCGTTGACGTCGCCCCAGATAAACGTAGGCAGACTCCCAGGTGAGACGACCTTGATGGTGAAAGTTATGAATGTGTCAGGGTCATACAAAATGCTGTCGGCATCGGTGATCCTTATGGTATCAACGGCTCCCACGGCGTTGCCCGGGGTATAGGTGACCTTGAGGACAAAGCTGCCGTCGGTTTCGGTCGTGACGAGGTCTGCGTCGGAGTTGTTTATAAGGATGACGAAGGTGTAAGGCAGTTCGCCTCCTTTCGCCCAGATGACGAGGTCCGAGCCGGCCTCCCATTGGATCTGTTCCCCGTCGGAGACTTCGTAACCGCCGTAGCCTTCACCGTCGGCCAGATAAACGCGCAAGGGCTCCTCGGGAACGACGGCTATTACGACGTCGGTGTATTGCCCGAACCTGTCCGTGACGCGAACGATGTCCGTTACGCCGGCGAGGGGCCCCGCGGTGTAGAGGACGCTCTGATAAGGGTCGTTACCTGCGCTCAGGTCCACGAAGGACGCGGCGCCTGAGTTGTTTACGAGCAGCTCGAAGTCGTAGGGAGCCGAAGCGGTAGGGTCGACACCGAGAGAGATCTGGTCTCTCGGGATGAGCGGAGTAAGCTGCGAGACCGGCCGGTATTGCGAGAGTGTCTGAGCATTAAGCGCGACCCATGGTTTTGCGAACAGCACGGCAACGGGACCAGCGGTCGGACTAGGGCACACGGTGACGGTAGGAGGGGGGGTCGGTCGGGGCGGCTCCATCGTTTCGTCGGGGAAGAGAGCGCCCGTCTCAAGGGTTTTGCACGCCCTGGTATCTTCAGGCAGGTCAACGTGGAAAAGCCAGCGGTGCAGGTAGGTGTAGAGCGACTGCTGGCTGGTTTCCGGCGATATGTCGGCGAAGCCCAGTGCTCTTGACCAGAATGTATGACCCGAGTTGTATACCGGCCAAGTGAAACCCCAGCTGACTATCCCTGTGGTGAAGTCGTCGCCGTGGCTTATCTTCTCGCCCGTCCGGATGACGACGAAGAAGTCGTTTCCTTCGTTTATGCCGATGTCGTTGACGGGGACGGGCTCAGGAGAGGCGCCGCTTGGGGTGTATATCTCGGAAGTTCCTCTAAACAGCATAACTACGGCGGCGGGATCGGTTGAGACGGATGTTGTGGGGGCCTTCGGGTGTGAGTCGAGGAGTACCGGGTCGTCCACCACGAAGATATTCCATTCATCGTCGGCGAACCAATCGAACCAGCCGTTGATGCCCGCGGTGACGAGGTCGTCGGCCTCGTGTTCCGCGGGGCTGGTCCCAAAGAGCCCCCTTCCCTCGACCTCCGAGGTGTTCGTGTCGTCCAGAACGGTGAAGGTGGTTTCGGTCATTTCGGTATAAGCTATCCACTCGCCGCCGATCCTGATGAATTCGAGGTCGTCGGTGAAGGTTATCTCGTTGACGACGAATCCGTCGTGGGTAGGTGCGGGCGGGTCGAAGGGGTCTGTAGCGGTGCCTGTGTCGTCGATGGAAGCGCTTGTGGATTGGACCTCGATAGTCGTGTCCTCGGGGAAGACTGTTCGTGTGAGGGTGGTTCGAGCGTTGTCGTCCCGGTAGAGGGCGATTCCGCTGTCGCAGTCGCGGCGCGGGTTCTTGTGGAATTGTCTGAGGTCGCCGCTGAATGGGTCGAAGTCGGGGAAAGGATCCGGCATCTGCGGATCCTGGTCGTAGAATTCCACTATGACCTGGTTGAGGAAGAGCTGTATGGGGAAAGAGAGATCGCGTTCGATGTCCCAGGTATTCAGGCCGATGATGGGAAGCGGCTGGCTGATAAGGGGCACGTGCAGGTCGTCGGTGGCGGGATCGACGTTGACGAGGTCTTCCAGCTGTATGGGGACGTTACAGATCAGGGGAGAACTCATCTTCCGGGAACCGGGGGCGGATCGGAAATGGGTGAGATACTCGAAGCTTTCGTTGTAGTCGTCGATGGGGAAGAAGATCTCGTCAGCGCTGGGCTGTGAGAAGAGCTGTATGCCGGAATCGTAGGATTCTTCTTCGTCGTCCTGGTCGCCGGAGTCAAAGAACTGGCCCGGCTCCCAGAGTCCGTCGTTGTCCTCATCTTCGTCAGGGTCCTGGATGCCGTTGTAGTTTAGATCCTCGCCGAGGTCGACCATTTCGAGTGGGATGGGAATCCACCGGCTCCGGGGGACATCCTCGAACATGAATCCACGGGTGTACTTCTTCGGGATAGGCGAAACGGTTGGCGTGGTGATTGGGACGCGCCCGTCGAGCTGATCGTAATCGGGGATCTCAATCTGAATCCTGTCGTTGTAGGTAACGCTATCGGAGGTCCTGAGGCAGACAAAGAAGTCCGGGCCGCGGAAAGCCTGGTTGTAGCGGTCGAAATTGCTGATTTCGAGACCCTCCGTGGGGTCGAGTATCATGAAGAACGTGCCTTCAGGAAATCCGTCGTTGTCATGGTCGTATTGCTGGTCGAACCTCCATCGCGTCTCGTCGGGGTGGAGGCGCACGAGTATGTCCACGGGGGTCTCGTAGAGGCCGTCGAAATCGCCGTCAAAGAAGATATCCTCGCCGTCGTCGTATCGGGTGTTGGCGTTGCCGTCTATGTGGAGGATCCTGCGCACGTTTATGTCCCCGGCGTTTATGAACGCCGGGCCGGACGTGATGCCAAAGCCGGGGTCGTATATGATTAGGTCGTCGGCGGCTGCGGAGAAGGCGCCATCATCGTTGCGGTCCTCGAAGATCACCTCTCCCAGGCTGTACTCGTTATCGCCGTCCAGGTCCTGGAAGTAGATATCATCGATGAGGCTGAATCGCTCTCCCTGGACGGAGATGTTGCCATAACCGGGAACTACGTCGTCGGTATCAGGGTCGATGGGATTGAAGTTAGAGCCTGTTGACGCGGTACCGTCGGTATCAATCATGTAATCAATGATAGGGTCGAATGTGCCGACGTTTCCAGCTCCCTTGTTGTCCATCCACAGGGAGATGCCCGAAAGCATATCGGGGGTGAGCTTGAAGAGGTCGGCGGGTGTGGCGCAGGCGACGATTTTGTCGGCAAGGTGAGAAGTAGGAATGGTGCCCGCGACGAGTCTGCCCTCTAACGGGTCATATCGGACGCCGGCGCCGCGCCTGGCGCCCTGAATCTGAAGCGAGCGAACGCGGGTGAAGACAGAGTAGCTGGAGGGCCGGTTGCCGTAGACACCCCGCTGAACCGAGACGAAGGTCCCGTAACTCATCCGGGGATCCCCCTGAAGCGGGTCTATGCCTACCCAATTGCCCTTGGCTCGATAGTAGATTATCTCGCCGTTGATATCGAGATACCCGGAGGCGGGGAACTCGTTGAACTTATCCTCCGGGATCTTGCCGGGGAAGAGGTAGTCGCAAAGCTCGGGGTTCATGGTTACGTAGATGGTGCGTTCGTCGGCATCAAGGTCGCGCGACAGATACATCTCGGGGATGTTGGCGTATGCAATGATCTCGTCGTCAATTTGAAGCGAGCCGTGGTGCGAGAAGCCGCTGGTGCTGCGGACGTTGAATTCCGTCTGGCTTTCATCTATGTCCTCCATGAGGACAGCAACGCCGCCGCGCAAGTTCACTCGGATGCTGGAGAGGACTTCGCCTACGGCCCCGGGGACGGCGCCGTCAACCGCGAGGTCTGCGAGCTCCACTGAGAGGGCGCATGTAGGTACGCTCTCGGAGTCAATGTGCTGGTCGAAGAAGTCGACTCCCCAGCTCGTGTAAGGATCCGGATCTATGTGGGGCATGGTGAATTCCTGTCCCAGCCCGTGGAAATAGTCGCGCGACACCATGTGTGATTCGTCGGCTCGCAGAGTGAAGGTGACAGTGTCTTCGATGTTGTACGCGGCGGATATGGGTTTGACGAGGTCGTCGTTAATACTGATTGTCTTGTTCCACAGGCGGCCCGGGAAGCCGAGGAGAGGATCCTGGCCGTCGGAGGGATAGACTCCGAGAAAGGTGCGAGTCTCGCCCGTGGTCTCTATATTAAAAGTGGTGCGCCCGTGATCGCTCCGAGAGTCCAGGGATTCGGGGACGGCGATCGCCTGCATGGGCGGGTTGGCGGCGTTGCTTCCATACGTGGTGAAGACCACACCGTTGAGCCGTTCGCCGGTATCGGGCAGGACATAGGCCGGTCGGATGTCGGTCACCTGGAGTATTGGGTCGGCGTCCTGGGTGTAGAATATCGGGCTTTCGATATCGTAGTCGTACACATAGGGGAGAGCGTATGCGGTGAAGTCGGTGCCGAAGCGGATGGGACGCCTGTCCCCTGACTGCGCACTTTCGTCCCTCTGCCCGGAGTCGAGACGAACCACGACGAAGAAGTCCGGCAGATAATCATCCACCGGGTCCAGGTTATAAGGGGCAGTAGAGATGAAACATATGTATTCCATCTGGTTGTCGCCGTCGAGGTCGTACGGCCTGGGAGGGTTATTGACGAATAGTTCACCCGGCCTCGCGAGCCACGACAGACTCTGGGTATTGAGGGTGTCTGAGGCCGGGTCGAACAAACCATCCCCGTTATCCTGCCATAGGGTGACGGGGTTGTAGAGGGACGGACCGGTGGGCATGTTGAAACCTCTGAACGGGTCGAAGGTGTTTTCCAGTCCGGTCGGATCTATCTCTTCAAACACCACGTACATGCCAGTCAGCCGGTTCCCGGCAGGTCCCTGGAAATCAACCGCGAGGGCAGCCAGGTGTTGTTCCTGGGGCATGATCTCCCTAGCTTCTACTTCGGCGTAGAAGTTCTCCCGGGTGGTAGGTGAGAAGTCAGGCCTTGGCCTGATGGTGAGTGCGGGCACGAAGTATTGGAAAAGAGGGAATTCCTTGTAGGCAGCACCCTGCATGCTCGGCACCGCAGGCCCCAATATGCCCGTGGAAAGGGAGGGTCCGGTAGGGGTAGCGTCGTAAATGGATGAAACGACGTGGACCCTGGCAGAAGGCCAATAGGGGGGAGGAGGCTTCTCGGGCCCGGTAAATGGCCCGATTATGTCGCGCGAGGTGGGGACCATTAACCTCTGAACGAACTTATCGCGGTAAAACCCGTACAACCTGCCGGTGGGCTCGGGCTCGAAGCCCATCGCCGCGCTGCCGATCTCGACGAGCACCTCGCACGTCAGGGCTGGCGACGGCGGGCTGGGTATGTAGGCATTGACTCTCAAGTCAATGGTGATCGCGCCGGCTCCCTGCCTGCCGAACTCAACGACGAGATCGTCCGTCTCAACTTCATAGAGCGTATAGAACCATCTGGTCCAGTCTCGGGGGGGCGGCGCAGGGGTGACCCACCGGACGATGACCCGTCTGATCTCGCTGACCTGGTCGTGTCCGTCGTAGAGGCTGGGGTCAACCTCCTGGACCAATCCGTCTGCAAGGTGGGCTCCGTCATTAGCGTTCCAGAATTGCAGGTGTAACCATTCCAGGGTTCCTCCCGGTTGAGTGGCGCTCATGGTGAACCGCTGGATGGGTATTCTGCCTCCCTGTGCAACTGCGGAGCCGGCGCCTGAGGTAACGTCGGTTACGCTGAAGGCAATGGCCGGGGGCTGTTCCGCTACGACGTACACGCGGAAGAACATCGTTTCGCCGGAGTCGTGGTCATAGACATCGAGATAGGTGGTGCCGATGGCGACGCCGGTTATCACGAGGGTCTCGCTGGGCCGATTTGGGTCGGCCGGGAAGGTAACGATGTCCGGCCCGCCTCCACCGCCCATGTCTGAAATGGTGGCGACATTGATGTCAGTTATCTCTGCCGTCACGGCGCCGTAGTGACGGTTAATCGTGAGCGTGTAGGTCGGGTTCCATCCGGCAGGCGGGCTAAGATAGATCTCGCCGTCATCCGGCACGCTGGCCGAAAGGCCTACGTGTACCTCGAGATAGGTTTCACCTTCGGGATTCGTGACGGTGACGGTGGTATCGCCGTCGTTCACCGACCGGACGATGAAGCTGTTAGCGCCGGGGAGCCAGCCGAGTATGACGGCGACGCCTGTATTGGCGCTGACTACGGAGTTGACTGTGTTCGCACCGGCTGTGATGTTGACGGTTCGTTCAGTAACGGGGCTTCCAGGCTCTCCCTCCACGCCCAACCATATTTCCGTCTGATCCAGGGATGGGGCGGCGGCCTGTGCCAGCTCGGGAGAGAGGAGAAGAAGGTTGAGGGTAACCGCGAGAGAGGCAACTGCAAATAGTCTAGACGCTGACGTGCGGTGCATATAGTTCCTCCTGCATCAAGACCACGCGGCCCGATGGTCCCTGGCCCCTTGGACTCGTGAGCCGGCGCAACAGGGACTAGGCCCTGGCCTAAACAGCCTAAACCCTTAGCCCGCGCGGGCATTATAATAGCGTGCGGAAAGGTGTGTCAACACAAAATTCTAGGCCCGGTATTCGCCGCGGAAAGGCATCGGCTGAGGGAAGCGCATTGGAGACGTGAGGAGTGAGATGGGGCTGCGGCAGGCTTCCTTGACAGGGTTGTCAAATGGCCGGTAAGATAGGGGTTGAAAGGGTTTTGCGAAGATGAGAATTGCCTACTTCGATTGCTTCTCCGGCGCCAGCGGCGACATGCTTGTGGCGAGTCTGATTGACGCGGGGGCTGATTTGTCGGAAGTCCGGCGCGAGATTGAGAAGCTGGGGCTTGAGGGTGCTGAACTTTCCGTCAGCGAGGTGCGGCGCGGGATTCTGCGCGCGAGCAAGTTTGACGTGAGGGTTGGCGGGGATAGTCCACAGCCACGGCGGGGCCTGCGGGAAATAATTGATTTGGTTGGGGGGTCGGGGATTCCTGCGAGGGCGAAGCGGCGAGCGGAGCGGGTTTTCCAGAGGCTGGCGGAGGCGGAATCGCGGGTCCACGGGGTTGAGGTTTCGGAGGTCCATTTCCACGAGGTGGGAGCGGTGGATTCCATAGTGGATATAGTGGGGGCGTGCGTGGCGCTTGAGCTTCTGAAGGTGGAGAAGTTGTATTCCTCACCGATGGTGGTGGGAACTGGCGAGGTCGAATCGGCGCACGGGAGACTTCCGATTCCGGCGCCGGCGACGGTTGAATTGCTTAGAGGTAAGCCGATTCGACAGAGCGGCATTCGGTCGGAGCTTACGACGCCGACGGGGGCGGCGTTCCTTTCGGCACTGGCCGAGGATTTTTGCGAAATGCCGGAGTTCAAGATAGAAAGCGTGGGCTACGGAGCAGGCCAGCGGGAGATCAAAGAGCAGCCGAACGTGCTTCGGGTCTTCATCGGGGAGGAGCGGGAGCTTTTCGAGCGCGACTGGGTGTGGGAGGTCCAGACGAACGTTGACGATACGTCGCCGGAGATCTGCGGCTACCTGGTGGAGAGGCTTCTGGAGGCGGGGGCGCTGGATGTATTTATAACGCCGGTACTGATGAAGAAGTCGCGGCCGGGACAGCTAATAACGGTGCTGACGACGCCGGAGGTGCTGTCCGAGGTAGA
>CAZUUK010000015.1:0-52413 GCA_964622675.1 uncultured Planctomycetota bacterium
CCGCAGTTCTTATCTTCAGCATCATCTTCACCGAGATATTCTTGAGCCAGGGAATGCTAAAGCCCGTACGCGCCTTGACCGTCGCCGTCGAGCGGGCGGCGACCAGAGGCGAGATATCCGGTGAAGTGGTTGTCGGCTCCAAGGATGAAATCGGTCAACTGGCCGTGATGTTCGAGCTTATGCAGCAGAACCTTCGCGAGATAACTGAGCACGCCAGCGCAATGGCACAGGGCGACCTCAGGCGCGAGCTTCGCGCTGAGGGCGAGCTCGCCGAAGCCTTCCGAAAAATGCAGGACAACCTCCTGACCATCGCAAACCAGGCAAAGGTCATATCTCAGGGTAACGTCAGCGAAAATCTCACCGTCAGGGGCGAGCTCGCCGACGCCTTCAGGGAAATGGAGGAATACCTCCGCGTCATGCGTAACCACGCCCAGGCCCTAACACAAGGCGATATCTATCACCAACTCACAGCCTCCGGTGAGCTCGCCGATGCCTTCCGCGAAATGACCGAAAACATGCGCAGAATCGCTGAAGAAGCAACCGCAATCGCCGCCGGCGACCTCACCCGCACAGTCGACGCCAAGGGGAACCTGCCTGATGCCTTCAACCAGATGGTCGGAAGCCTTGCATCGCTCGTTAAACAAATCCGCGACACCGTCGTCCGCTTCGGCGCTTCCCTCGACGAGATAGTAGAATCCGCCGAGCAGCAGGCTACTTACGCCACCGAACAGACCACCTCCCTTCTGGCAACCTCCTCCACCTCCGAGGAGATAGCCGCCACCTCGAGGCAAATCACTAACAATGCCTCCGCCGTAGCGGCCATTGCAGCTCAGACCCTCGATGCGGCTCAAAGAGGGCGCGAGGGGATGGACGAAGCCATACACGCAATGGAGGCCATCCGTACCGGAACCGAGGAAGGCGCAAACAGGATCCTCGCCGTGGAACAGCGTGTCCAGGGCATTGGCGACGTTATCGAACTCATTAACGACGTCGCCGACCAGACCAACCTACTTGCCCTGAACGCCGGCATAGAGGCCGCGCGTGCCGGCGAGGCCGGCAAGGGATTCGGAGTCGTTGCTCTGGAGATCCGCCGACTTGCCGAAAGCGTCATGGTTCGCACCAAAGAAATAAATGACATCATTGATGAGATCAGAAACTCAACCAGCGCCGCTGTCATGTCCAGCCAGGATGAGCGCAGAAAGGTTGATAACGGCGAGCAAGTCGCCAGAAAAGCCGCAGACTACCTCGAGCAGATCGTCGAGATGGCTGATAAGACCGCCGAAGCCGCCAAGCAGATAAGCGTATCGACTCAACAGCAGCAAAGTGCCTCCGAACAGCTCTCAGCTACTCTCAAGGAGATAACCGAGGTCACCCAGCAATCAACCATCGGCTCAAAGAACACTATGGCCTCCTCTGAAAAGCTGCGCCGGCTCTCCGGCGAGCTTCAGACGGCCGTTGGCCAATTCAAAGTGTAGCCTGCGGAAAAGACTGCAACCATGACCGATATCGACCTTTCCGGGTTCGTAAGCCGCTTCAGAGATGAAGCCAGAGAACTTCTCCAGCGCCTTACCGACGGCCTTCTTACCTTGGAGAAAGACCCGGAGGATAAGGAAGCCCTTGCGGAGACAAAGCGTGCCGCCCACACACTCAAAGGAAACGCAGGGTTCCTTGAACTAGAAGAGATAAACAAAGTTGCACACGCAATGGAGGACCTCCTTGACGCCATCGGCGAGGGCAAGGTCCAAATCGCGCCTGAGTTCTTCGACCTCCTCTTCTCCGCCCGCGATATGATAGGAGACCTTCTCGCTGCCACAGCCTCCGACCAGCCGACTTCCGTGGATTGGCAGGACATGGTTACGAAAGTGCGCAACTTGGCTGCCGACCAAAAACCCCCTAAGGCTGAATTGGCTGAAGAACGTGGGCAGGTGGCCGCCGCTCGCCGCGCTGTCGCCCGCGCTTCAGAAACGTCTTCCCGCAAAGAGCCCGCTCAGGAAAAGGCGCAGATTAAAGGCAAAGCCACGCTCTCCGATGAGCGTCTACTTGAACATTTTGAAACCGTCTCCGCTCCCCTCGCCGAGCGGATCGCCAACTCCCTCAGCTCTCTCCAATCGCCCTCCGGCCTCAAGGAAATTGCGCAATATGCCTATCGGATCAAGGATACCGCCCTTCTCCTCGAGTTTGACGAAGCCGCGGACCTGTCGGAAGCCCTCGCAACGGCTCTCGAAACCGCCGCCGGGAAAAACGAATTACCTACTGAGGAAGGGCGGAAGATCATATTGCACGCCGCCGCAGCGCTCGCGCAGCCCAGTTCACCCGAACCCGTTGATGTGGATGAGCTGACCGAGAGTCTGGCCGCCCTCCCCACGGGCAAGTCTTCCCAACCCGCTCCGTCGAAAAAAGTCTCCTCCCGGTCTCAGAAACTGGCCGCCTCTTCGACCGTACCGGCCCGCACGGAAAGGCCCAAGCACCTCCTCCGCGAAGGCATCTCCGACACAATTCGCGTGAACACCCCGCGCGTTGACGCCTTGGTTAACCTCGCAGGCGAAATCGTCATAAACGAGGGAAAAGCCGAGGAGCAGCGCACAGGGCTGAAAGAGATCCTTTCGCTCGTCCGGCAGTCCGAGCATGCTTATTCGGCCCTGCGCACCAAGACTCTTGAAATCGCTCACCAACGAGGTGCTCCGCTGGCACCCTCTGGCACAGGAGCTGCGCTCCCCGAAGAAGATTCCGTCGAGGCCTCGCTCGAACGCTTCGACCGCATCAGGGGCGACTTGAACGATCGCATCGGCAAGTTCCAGACCCGCTTTGAAGAAGTTGTAAGCAGTCTCGGCGTAACCGCCGCCCGTTTGCAGGAGCACGCTACCCGCATGAGGATGCTTCCCCTCAGCACCGTGCTCGACGAGGTCCCGCGAGCGATTCGAGACCTGGCCCGGCAGTTTGCCAAGAAAATAGACTGCAGCATTTCCGGCCGCGAGACGCTCCTTGACAAGAAAATGCTCGAAGGGCTTAGCGGCCCCCTAGTTCACGTCATAAGGAACGCCGTTGATCACGGCATTGAATCCCCGGAGGAACGACTCCAGGCAGGCAAACCGGAGGCGGGCCTCGTGCAAATAAACGCTCGGCAAGAGGGTGACCGTGTCTTGATTGAGATAAGCGACGACGGCCGCGGCATAGAACCCGAACAGCTCGTCCAAAAAGCACTCGAAAGCGGCATCATAGACAGCGTCGAAGCCCAGGCGATGACCCCCGAAGCTGCTCTTTACCTGATCTTCCAGCCCGGCTTCACCACCCGCTCCGTCGTTAGTGACGTCTCAGGCCGAGGCGTGGGCATGGACGTGGTAAAGAAAGACGTTGAGGATCTTAAAGGAGAAGTGACAATTCGTTCCCAGATCGGGCTCGGCACCACCGTCTCCATGAGGCTTCCCTTGACCCTCGCCGTCATCCCGACAGTCCTGGTCGAATCTTTGGGCCAGAAGTACGCCATCCCTTCAGCATCCGTCAAAAAGGTAACCAATGTAGACCCGGGCGAAATTCACTCAGTCGAAGGGCGCGAGGCCGTGGTCTGTGACGGAAGGACCGTCCCTCTCGTCTCGATGAAGGATGTCCTCCGCTTGCAGGGAGAGCCCGTAGTCTCAGAAGGAAGGAAGCTCTCTGTCGTCGTCATCGCCCATGCCCAGGAGGAAATCGGCTTCCTGGTTGACGGAGTCCTCGGTGAGCAGCAACTTGTCGTCAAAAACCTCGCCGGCAATCTCCGCCAGCTAACCAATGTCGCCGGTGGCGCCATACTCGGAACAGGCGAAGTCGTCATAATCCTCCACGTCCCCGACCTCATCGCCTCCGCCAAAGCCGCTCCCGCCAGGAAAGTCCTGGAAGAGGTCAGCAGAAGGATCAAGCCCAAGGAACGCCGCGGACGCGTCCTCGTCGTCGAGGATTCCTTGACCACCCGCGAGCTCCAGCGAAGCATCCTCGAGGCGGCGGGCTACGAGGCTGATGTCGCCGTTGACGGCCTTGACGGCCTCCGAAAAGTCACCGACACCGAATACGATGTCGTGATCACGGATATTTCAATGCCCAGAATGGACGGGTTCGACATGATTCAGCGCATAAAGCGCGATCCTCGCCGCAAATCCGTCCCCGTCATCATTATTACATCCCGGGCCACCGAGTCCGACAAGAAGAGGGGCATGGCCGTCGGCGCCGATATGTTCATAGTCAAGACCGAGTTTGACCAATCTTCCTTTCTAGAAGCCGTTTCAAAATTCGCAGGTTAGCAGCCTATGATTCGCGTCGTTGTCATTGATGATTCGCCGATCGCCACGGAGCTGATAAAGGGCGTTCTGGAACGCGACCCCGAAATCAAAGTCATTGCGGCGGGCAAGAATGGCCGCGAAGCAATCGAACTCGTCCGCACACTCAAACCCGACATCGTCACGATGGACCTCCTCATGCCCGTCATGAACGGCTTCGAGGCCATCGAGTACCTCATGGCCTACGACCCCCTCCCGATACTCGTCGTCACAGGCTGTCCCGTCGGGAGGGATGCCGAGCTGGCCTTCAAGGCGCTCAGGCTAGGTGCGCTTGACGTCAATGAAAAACCCGAAAAGACCGCCCTCCACAAGACGACGCGCCGGGCCTCCGACTTGGTCCGGAACGTCAAAACCCTCTCCAGAGTTCACGTAATCACTCACCTGCGAGGCAGGCGAGTTATGCCTGCGGTCGCCAAGGAGCCCCCCGCCGAGACGGAGGATTCCAAGAAACTTGTCGTGATTGCATCCTCAACGGGCGGCCCCCCCGCGCTTGAAAAGGTCTTCTCCAGCCTTCCTCCACGTTTCCCCGCCCCCGTCGTCGTGGTTCAGCACATCGCCGAGGGCTTCACTGACAAACTCATCGAATGGCTGGGCAAATCCTCCAAGCTCCCCGTCGTCCAGGCCAAGCATAACCAGGTCCTCGAAACCGGCACAGTCAGCCTTATTCCTGACGGGCACCACGGCGTAATACGCCGCAATCGAACCGTCGCTCTTAACACTGACCCAGCCATTGACGGCGTAAGACCTTGTGCGGACCTCCTGTTCAAATCCGCCGCCAGAGCCCACGGAGGTGATGTGGTCGCTGTAGTCATGACCGGAATGGGGCACGACGGCGTTGAAGGGGCAAGGGCCGTAAAGCTTTTCGGAGGGACCGTTATAGCTCAGGACAGGAAAAGTAGCGCCATCTTCGGCATGCCCAAGGCCGTTATTCAAGCTGGCTGCGCAGATAAGGTCGTTCCACTTGATGAGATACCCCGTGAGTTGGTCAACACCGTCTCCGCCTCAAAACAAGAACAGCCGACCGACCTGCATAAACGTCCCGGTTCCCAACCCCCTAGCGAGGCCGCATCTTGAGTCCTCTTAAACCTCCCCGCTTCCACGCTAAGAGAACAGCTTCTCTCAACTTGAGGAGGCGACTTCCCAAATGGCTTTCCATCCCGGCGCTCAACTAGGCCTTTCAAGAGCAGAGCTTGACCCATTCGAGACTTTTCTCTTCAATCGCACCGGTTTCAGGTTCGACAGGCAGCGCCGAATTGCCCTGGATGTCGCTATCCTGAATAGAATGTCCGCGCTCGGCCTTGCTTCTTCGAGAGAGTACTACAACGTCCTTCGATTCTCCGAAAACCGCCAGGAGGAGTTCCAGGAACTCCTTAGCCTCGTTACCGTAAGTGAGACTTCTTTTTTCAGAAACCGTCCTCACTTCGAGGCACTTCGAAAGGGTGTACTGCCTGAACTCATAGACCGCAAGAGAGCCGGCGACAGGTCCGTGAGAATTTGGAGCGCCGGATGCTCGACGGGCGAGGAGCCCTATTCCGTAGCAGTAGTCTGCATGGAAGCCTTTCCCGCCCTGGAGGCCTGGAAGGTGGACATACTGGCCACGGATATCGTCAAGCGCGCCCTCACCTCCGCCAAACATGCCCTCTATTCTACCCATTCCCTCCGGCAGATCGATTCCGGCGTCCTGGATGTTTATTTCACAAAGGTCGTACCGGACAAGTACCAACTCTCCCCGCGCATCGCGAACATGGTCAGGTTCCTCCAGTCCGACCTAACTCGCGAACCGCAGGCCGGGTTCGTCGGAGCGGATTGGGACATAATCTTCTGCCGCAACGTCCTGATATACTTCACAGACGAAGTCGCTCGTTCCGTTGTCCATTATTTCTACGACATATTGAACCCGGGAGGATATCTTTTCCTCGGCCATGCGGAAATGCTCTCGCGCACCGGGCAGAACGATTTTAAACTTCGCGAGTTCGAATCAACCTTCGTCTACCAGAAACCGGCCCCGGCCGAAGGCAAGCCGGAACAGCCGCCGTCCGCGAAGGCCAGCCATCGGCCGCGTCGAGTGCAAGCCGTCCAGACTCTTCCCAATGCCCCTCGCGCCCCCTCCGCTCCGCAGCTTGCGCAGGCCGAGGAAGACTATTCGGCCAAACGTTACGACCGCGCGCTTGAAGAGGCTCTGCGCCTCCTCGAACGTGAGCCCAGCAACCCGGATGTCGTTTTCCTCGTAGGAAGGATATACGCCAACACGGGACGAGGTGAGGAGGCCGCCGAAAAATTCCACCAAGTCACGGTTCTTTCTCCTTTGAACGCCCAGGCCTACTACCATCTAGGCATCATATACTCCGAACAACGCAAGCCGGACGCGGCAATAGAAGCCTTCAAAAGGGCGATATACTCTGACAACGAGTTCGGCCTTGCCCACCTCAACCTTGCCAATGTCTACCGCGAACAGGGCCGCTATAAGGACGCCCTCAGGAGTTACAGGAACGCCGTCTCCGCCCTTGAGAAAGCGCCCGAGGAGCAGCTCCGTCGCATCACCGACGGCTTCACAAAGCAACTCCTCGTCGAAACCTGCAGCAGGTACATGAACGAGTGCCGCGAGAAGCTCGGCGCCGTCGAGTATCTGGGATAGAAATGAAGGATCCGGTCCGCCTCGGCGCTAACGTCGCCCTCGTTACTGGTGGCGGGCGCGGAATCGGAAGGGCCGTCGCACTGGCCTTTGCCCAGGCCGGAGTGAATGTCGCCGTAGCTTCAAGGACCTCGGCCGAGCTGGAGGACGTCGCCGCACACGTTAAGCGCGCTGGTGCCAAGGCGCTCGCCATACGCACAGACGTGACAAACTGCGACCAGGTCGAGCGCATGGTCGCACAGACCGAATCCGGCCTGGGGCCGATCGACATATTCGTTAATAACGCCGGACTCTTCCTGCACTCTCCACTTCTAGCGACCTCGGAGCAGGATTGGGACAATACCATTGCCGTCAATCTCAAGGCGGCTTTCCTGTGTTGCAAAGCCGTCCTCGCCAGAATGGCTCAGCGTAAGCGCGGAAAGATCGTCATCATCTCCTCTCTCGCCGGAAAGAAACCCTATCCTCAGCAAGCGGCCTATTGCGCATCCAAACATGGCCTTGAAGGCTTTGCCAAGGTGCTTGCCGTCGAGGCGCAGCCGCACAACGTCAGCGTCCATGTTGTCTCTCCCGGCGGCGTGGATACTAGGTTGACCCGCACGGAACGCGACGACGTGGATTTCTCCAAATGGATGCACCCCGACGAAGTCGCTGAAGCGGTCCTGTACCTATGCTCTCAGCAGGGAATAGCTACTACCGACGAGATAATCCTGAGGCGTCGCGAAGCCCCGCCCTGGACACACTAACTCGCACACCACCCAGCCGTTTCTCAGCTTCCCTCCACCGCGAAGAATATCCCACGCGCGAGCTCATCTTAAGCGTTTCAGCGTTCAGCTGAAAACCCAGAGCCACGACGTCAGTTTGCACACGACACACTCGGAAGGAGTTTCCTCCTGCCCTTGTGCCCGCTAATTCGGAGCTCACCTTTCCCCGAGCCCCGCTGGCCTAGATATTCTTCCGAGTGGATTTGACTGCGAGGATGTCCAGTTGTTCGGCGATTATGGCGAAAGCGCACTTCTTGACCATCGATTCCTCACTTCGCCGAAGCAGCATACAATCCTCCCGACACGGCGCTTGAATGAACGGGCAGAATTTCTCATCCTCCATGGCAACTCCTCCTTAGAGCTCGGCCCCTCGAATCGAGTCCCCGTGCAATGTTAAGGTCCTTGGCCCACGGCTGTCAAAAGAAATCGCCGGCACGCCTGAAGCCGCGTCCGTTCCCGCACCAAGGCCGCCCACAGCACTCACGCCAGGTCTCACTCGGCCGCTGCTATTCTCCTCCGGCCCCTATCCCCTCTATCATTCTCTCCACATCTGCGTAGCAGGAAATCGGCTTCGCCCCTCGTTCCAGTAGCTTACGGTTTCCTTCTGTATCCTCATCGCGCTGCCTATCACTCAGCGTGTACACCGGCTTTCCGAGCGTCCCTGCAAAGTCGGCGGTATACGTCGCGCCGCCCTTCGGCCCTGGCTCTACGACGAAAACCGCCGTGCTCATCGCGGCGATAAGTCGGTTCCGCAGCATCGCATTTCCTATCTGCCAGCTCGAGTCGGGCGGAAATGGCGAAACCAGCCCGCCGAGCTCCTGAATAGCCCTTGGTTCGCGAAACTCGGGCGTCCGCGGCACCTTCCTCAGGCCCGCCGCCGGAAAGGCGACCGTCCTTCCGCCCATACTGATCGCACCCAGATGCGCCGCGGAATCCACCCCTTTGGCCAGGCCGCTCACAACAGTGCAGCCTCTTCTCGCCGCCATTCTCGCCGCCTCCTTCGCGATCTGCCGTCCCTTCGCCGTCGGCCGCGTTGTCCCGACTATGCCCAGCCCGCGCTCGTCTTCCCGCCTTAGGTCTCCCAGCACAAAGAGCAGGGGAGGGGGGTGATCAAGCACCAGGAAGGCTTGCGGATACACGCCGTCGCTTTGAAGCACGACTTGGATTCCCTCTTCGTCCAACTCCTTCAGCAGCGTCTTCCACCGTCCCACTTCCTCCCGCACCCTCAGTATCGCATCCGCCGTCTTCGCTGACATCCGCGGAAGAGCTACAAGGGACCGCTTCCGCGCCCTCCGGATCACCTCGCAGCAACTTCCGTAAGCCTCGATCAGCTCACGGAAAGTCGCTGGCCCCACACCTTCCGTGCACGCCAGGGCCGTGTAGCACATCCGCTCTTCACTTTCGCGCTCAGCGTTATTTCCTGTCATTTGCCTTAGCGTTATCGTATCTGGGCTCGGCCATCACACAGGCAATCAGAACAGCCGCCGCGGCAAAAGCCATACTCAGGCCGAATACCGCTCTGTAAGAATACACATCCGCTACTACCCCACCGACAAGAGGCATCAAAGTAAACGGAGCCAGCAATGTGTAGAGGAACCCCATATAGGTCGGCCTTCTTCGCTCTGGCGCAATCTCCAAGAGATACGTCTGGCTACCTATTCGCATGCCGTTCACCGTAAAACCGTACGCCACAAATACCAACAGATAGAATATCTGATTGAAAGGAACCTGACCAGCTCCGGGTACCCTTACAGGCATCTCCGGCATGACCGTTGCAACGACGGCGGCTGCCGGTGCCAGGAACCTGAAGCACGCAGTCAGTATCAGCAGCATCCTGTTACCGCGCCGGTCGCTCACCCTCATCCACATCAGATTGGAAAAAGTGTAGCTCACCGCGTGTACCGACATGAAAACACCGACCATGCTTACCGGCATTCCCATCGCCTTGATCGCGTAAACACCGAAGAACGGAAAAGACAGTACGGCTACCCCCGACATCGCTCTGTATAGGAAGAGCAGCACAAAATTCCTGTCCCGCAGTAACCGGCGCGAGCTTCTCCGAAGATATGTGATAAGGCTCTCTCTTCTCGGCTTCGTCGGCGTTCTCTCGGCTTCCTCGCAGAAGAGGAACATGCTGACGGCCACGGCCGAAGCCACCAGAATCATCGCGAACAGCAAAGCATAATTGGTAGGAAAGCCGAGCCCGCTCCTTTCGCTCAGGATATAAGCCATCAGGGGGCCTGCGGCCGCTGCTAGAATACCGCCATAGAAACCCCTTAGTCCGAAGAATGCCCCTCGCCTCCTCACAGGAATGGTGTTTGCTATCAGGTCCGTGAACGGAATAATCGCCAGGCCCCGGCTCAACGACAACAAAAGCATCAGCGCCGCGATCGTCCAGAAAAGCGCATGCTGATTCGGTATCAACGCCAGCGACGCGATCATAAACGCTAGAGCCAGCACCCTAAGCACCGCGCTCGCGAAGTATATCTGCTTCATCCGCGGCAGCGGCTCCAGGTGTTTGGCCAGGATCACCTGCGGCAGAAGCCCCCCGACCATCAACACGGCTGATATCCCTCCCACAGCCACAGACGAACCCGTCAGGCGGTCCACCAGCACCGAGAGAAAATACGTCGGCCTGAGCATGGCTTTAACCGCCGTGAACAAAGCGCCGTTCACGACCCCCAGATAGAAGTTGCGCCTTATGAACAGTTCTTGATCAGGCCGGACCGCCTCGGAAGCCGCTTTACCCATCTGTGCTGCCCGTTCGGAGAAAAAAGAAAGCCCTCTTCGGGCTCTGCTGGACCACCGCTTGCCTTGACTTTCTGTCGCTATCCTTCAAAAAGCATTATAACATCCCTCTCATCCGCTATCCAGTCAGTTCCTTGCCCGTCAGCCTGCGGTACGCCTCCATATACTTCTCACTCGTCTTTCGCACCACATCCTTGGGAAGATTGGGCGGAGGAGGTTCCTTGTTCCAGCCCGTCTGCTCCAGATAGTCGCGCACGAACTGCTTGTCAAACGACCGCTGCGCCCTCCCCGGTTCGTAACTGTCCAACGGCCAGAAGCGAGACGAGTCCGGCGTCAGCAGCTCGTCTATCAATATCAGCTCCCCGTCCAGATAGCCCCATTCCGTCTTCGTGTCGGCAATCATGATCCCCTTCTCCAGGGCGTATTCTCGCGCGCGTTCGTATATCTCCAGGTTCCTTCGTCTGATCTCCGCCATATGCTCGCGCCCTGCGATCTCTGCCGCCTCATCAAAGGTCAGGCTCAGATCGTGGCCGCTTTCCGCCTTGGTCGTCGGCGTGAATATCGGCTCTGGCAAAGCGTCGGCCTCCCTAAGTCCGCCAGGCAGCCTAACCCCACACACCTCGCCCTTCTCTCTATACTCCTTCCACCCGCTGCCCGCCAGATATCCCCTCACAACGCACTCCACCGGCACCACCTCACTTTTCCTCACAAGCATCGTTCGCTGCGCAAGCCTCTCGCTATGCCTTGCCACCTCTTCTCCCATCTCCTCTACCTTAGTCGTCACGACGTGATTCGGCGTAAGCTTGGCGCAAAAGTCGAACCAGAACTCCGAAAGCTTCGTCAGAACCTTCCCCTTCATCGGGATACCATTGCCAAGCACAACGTCGAAGGCGCTTATCCGGTCCGTCGCCACGATCAGCAGCTTGTCGCCGAGATCGTAAATGTCCCGCACCTTCCCCCGCTTCACCTTCCCGAGGCCCTTGAAATCGGTCTGCAGCACCACCTCGACGTTCATCACAACCCCCCGAAGTTCCGAAGCAGCTTCAACCCCCATCTCTGGCTCTTTTCAGGGTGGAACTGCGTCCCGAAGATGTTCTCTTTCCACAGCGCTGACGCGAACCGTATCCCGTACTCGGTCTCCGCCGCAACGACTTTGTTGTCCTCCACGTCGGCGTAGTATGAATGAACGAAGTACATATGTACTCTTTTCGGCAAACCCGCAAAGATCGGGCAGTCGTTCCTAACCTCCGCCTCGTTCCATCCCATATGCGGCACCTTCAGCCCGCTCGCGTCGAATCTTCTCACCGCCCCGGCGAAAATCCCCAATCCCTCTTGCTCCCCGCCTTCGTAGCTCAACCCCAGCAAAAGCTGGAGCCCAAGGCATATTCCCAGAAAAGGGACGCCCCCTTCCATACCCTCGAGAAGTGGCTCGACCAACTCCCTCCCTCGAAGTTCCCGCATAGCGTCCCCAAAAGCGCCCACACCCGGCAGCACCAGCTTTTCGGCCTTCCTCACGTCATTTGGACTGCCGCTCACTATCGCGTCGAATCCAACGTGCTCCAGTGCCTTGTGGACGCTTCGGAGATTTCCCATCCCGTAGTCAACAACGACGATCCCCATTCTCCTCCCTTCACCTTATTTCTTCCGGTGAGGGCACGATGGCAATCTCCACCCGCCTGTTCTGGCTTCGCCCGTCGGCCGACTTGTTGCTGGCGACCGGCCTGTATTCGCTATTCCCGACCGCGTAAAACTGCTGCGGCGGCAGCTTCCGCTCGTCCACCAGATAATGCAGCACCGCCAGCGCGCGTGCCGTTGACAGTTCCCAGTTTGTCTTGAACTTCTTCTTCGTCTCCGGTCTCTTTATCGGAACGTTATCCGTGTGCCCTTCGATCCCTATCGTGTTCCCGCCGAACTCCGCTTTGATCACCTCGCTTATCTTGTCCAGCGTCTTCTTCGCATCCGGCTTTATCACCGCCTTGCCGGTGTCGAAGAAGACCTTCGATAGAAGCGTCATGATCAAGCGGCCTTCCCTAATAGTCACATCCACCTGCATCCCCTTTAACTGTTCCTCCAGCCGTTGCCTGGTGCTTTCCAGTTCGCTTTCCCGCTCCGCCATCTTTGTCATTTGGCCCCGTAGCTCGGCGTTTTCGCCCTGGAGCGACGCAACCTTGCTCTCCAGCTCGTACTTCTCCGCCTTCGCCTCCTGGAGCATCGCTTCATACTGCCGATTCTTCGACCGCAGCTTTCCCGGCGTCTCGCAGCCTGCAAGGACAAGCGCGACCACCACCGCACCAAGACCCACCACCTGCACTCCTGCTTTCAGTCGCATCTCTCGCCATCTCCTTTCTAGGGCGCCTTCTGTTCTTAGACTCCTCCGCCGTAAATAGCCGTGAGGAACCTCCAGATTTCATTTCCGAAAAAAGTCACCGCCACAGCCGCCGCCGATAGAAACGGCCCGAACGGTATTATCCTTTGCCGCTTCCTTATTAGCAATCCTACGCCCACGAAGGCAGCTATAATCGCCCCCAGGAAAAACGTCATAACCGCCCCTTGCCACCCCAAAAACCCCCCCACCATCCCCATCAGCTTGATGTCTCCTCCGCCCATCGCTTCCTGCTGCAATACCATCTTGCCCAAATATCCCACTGCATATAGCATTCCCGCACCGGCTCCCATGCCTATCGCACACGCTATCAGCGCCTCTAACCTCCCGTTGTCCAGGAGCTTGAACTTTCTATGCAACTCCGGCACCAGCAAGCTAACGATCGGAGCTATCGCTATCCCACCCAGCGTAATCGCGTCCGGAATTATTCGAAGCTCCAAATCCGTGAACGTCGCCACCACCAGCCCTGCCGCCAGCAGAATGTATGCCAAAACCAAGCCGTAGGGCGCATGACCCATCACCCTGAATTTGTAGCCCAGAAGCGCAAAGAGCAATCCCGTTAAACCCTCAACCAGTGCATACCTTGGTGAGATTACCCCTTTGCACCTTCTACACTGCCCCCTCAGCAAGAAATAGCTCAGAATCGGAATGTTATCATACCATCGAATCGGGCTTCCGCACTGCGGACAGTGAGAGCCGGGCCGCACGATTGAAAGGCCGCGTGGAATCCTGTAGATGCACACGTTTAGCAGGCTGCCTACGCATGCCCCCATGACAAACAGCACACCGATTATCCATGCCATGCAGCCACCCCTATTCCTCAGCGCTATTTTATGGTCGCGCTGGGGTATTTCAATCAGAATCTGGTTTCAGAATGATAAGGCGTCCACCACTGCGCAGTTTCGGCATCCGTCGTCCCCGAACGCGCAAAAATCCCGATATACCTGGTGCAGCCCTTGCTGTCTCCGCGCGTTAAAAACCACCTCGGGCTCGTCCTCCTTTCCGAAGATCAGCTCTGACACCTGCCTGGTTATCCTGTTAGGAGCCAACCTCCCAGCCGTGCAGAAAAGTGAGTGCGTCGTCCTTTCGAGAGAAACGTTACCTGTATTGCGCGAGTAAAGCAAAAACAGCGGGATCACCGCGTTGATGAATATGACCTTGAAACGCTGTCCTCCAATTAGCCGCTGCGGCTTGGCCAACCTCTTTCCTCGCATCGAAGTTCGGTAGCTCCAGTAGTCATCTTCCAGGGACGTAAAAAGCTTACCTATCCGGCCGATCGTCGCCCGCAGCGCTGCTCTGGAGTAAGGAGGCTCTCCCAACGTCCTTACAGGCTTGAGCAGGCTACTTAACAATCCCTTATCTTGATGTCTTGCGAGGAACTGACTCGCCGCTGCCATCCTTTTGGGCGGGAAATTGGCTGGCCTCGCCCCGACGAAGTGCCACTTGTATGCGGACATAATCCGGTTTGCGAATTCCGCCTCCAACGCCCTCCATCTCTCTCGCAGGTCGTCGGAGTAGCTGTCATTTCCTAACTCCAACAGCCCCGCTACCCCCAGCAGCAGTGCACAAATGCTGCGAGCACTCTCGTTTGGGGGCAGTCCTCTCGTCACCCGTTTCAATTCCCTGCTCGAAGCTCTTTTCGCCAGCACCAAAAACTGCACCTTGTTCCTTTCGTAGCCCAGGCATTCCATAACCAGCTCGTATGCTGCTTGGTCTATCCCCTGCGCAGCCACGGTTCTCTGCGCCTTGCCCGCCTTGCTGAGCATTCTTTCGTCCCCTGCCTTGTCCAGAATGCGGCCTATCCGCTCCCACGCGTCCCATCTCCTCCGAATGTGCAGCCGGCACTTGGGCTCTCTCGGCAGGTTTGTTTTCGGCTGCAATTCCGAATCCACAACCTCCGAGAGTACCCCCAGCTCAACATCGAGCAGCCTCTCCAGAACCAACTGTGCCACGTTCTTCCCATTCGCGCTCTGAACGAACGGATCACCAAGATCGTTCTTCACAACGACGTGTAGTATTACCTCGTTATAGCTGGGGTCCTCGTTATGGTTGTGCCGCAGCCACTCGGAGGCGGCGAAATGGATTTCGACGTCACCACGCTTCTGCTGGCCCGATATCGTAAGCTGTGCCCCGATAAAATCCGGCCCGTCCAGCGAGTTCCAACGCCCCGGTGCCACCACCGTCACCCGCTGCCCGTCTTCCGTGAACGCCTCCTTCGTGTTGAAATAGCCCCCCGACCATATTGAATGAATCACCTTCTCGGGAACCCGTCCGGCTTTACGTCTCCTGCCCTCCGCGATCTTCCCTCCAAACGACACGAGCTTCCGATATTCTCCCGAGAAGAGCTCGCCGCGTTCAAGGGAAGAACCCATTGGTTCCCTTCAATATTTTCGGCTCGAAAGCAACTGCGCGATGCGCCCCACAACTTCCTTCACGCTCACCCCATCCGTCTCGACCTCCCAATCCGCCGCCCGCTCGTAAGCCTCCCTTCTTGCCTCCAGCACCTCTTCCACTTCCGACAGCGCATCGCCCGCGGTCAGCGAAGGTCTCAATCCCTTCGTCCTGGGATCCGCGGCCATCCGCCTCCGGATCGTCTCCGCCCTCGCCTTGAGAAGAATAACCTTGCCCGCCTCCTTCATCGCCTCGATATTCGCTTGTCTCAGGACGGCGCCGCCACCGACTGCCACAACGCGTCCTTTTCCCTCGCACCCCCCCCCCAAAGCGGCCGTTTCTAAATCGCGAAAGAATTCTTCACCGTCGCTCGAAAACACCTCCCTCGCTGACTTGCCCGCCGCTTTCTCGATCACTTCATCCGTATCCACGAATCCGCGGCCCAGCGCCCGCGCCAGCGCTTGGCCTACCACGCTCTTCCCCGTGCATCTGTAGCCGATCAGGAAAATGCTTTCCTCGCGCTTCTCGCCGAAAACAAATCCCTCAGCGGCTCTTTGCATAACTTCACGCGGCGCCGCTTTTCCAGTCCAGATCTCGAATTGCATCGCCGCCTGTCCGACAAACATCTCCATACCGCCAAGCGTCGCGCATCCGCGCTCTCTGGCCTCCCGGAGAAGCCTCGTCTCAGCCGGGTTGTAAACCACGTCGAACACCAGCATGCCCGGCCTGAGTATCGACGCGGGCACCGGCGTCTCTTCAACCTTCGGATACATTCCAACCGACGTCGCATTCACCATAACCTCCGCCTCCACCCCCTCCAGCATATCCAGTCCCCCCCAACTTGCACCGATCTCCTCAGCCAGACTCCTCGCCCTTGTTGCCGTCCTATTGAGAATCACTACCCGGGCATCCCTCTCCTTCAGCCCAAACACAATTGCCCTGGCCGCCCCCCCCGCCCCAACCACCGCCACCCGTAGGCCGCGCAGTCCGTCCTCCTTCCCGAGCTTCTCCCTCGCCGCTTTCTCCAGCGGCTCCATTGCCGCTTTCCAGTCGGTGTTCGTCCCGACTAGTCTTCCGTTCCTTTCGAAAACCGTATTGACCGCCCCGATTGCCCTGGCCATTTCGTCCACGGAATCCAGCTCCGCGATTATCCCTTCCTTGTGCGGCACGGTGACGCTGTAGCCCCTCGCCCCAAGCTCCCTGAACTCGCCCAGAAATCTTCCCAAGTCAGTAACCTCGAACGGAACGTAGACCGCGTCGAACCCTGTTTCGTCGAACGCCGCGTTGTGCACGCAGGGGCTCCCGCTGTGCTCCACAGGATTCCCGATGAGCCCGTACACTGCTGTTCCCTCACCGAGCTTTCCGGCTCGATAGGTTTCCCGCATCTCCCTCGCTGGCAACTGACCTGGGGCCGACTCCTTCCCCGATTCCAGCGAGCAGAGCGTGAACACCGAACCGAACTTCTCAGCCAGCACCCTGCTCACCTGCCCCAGTCTCCCCATGCAAAACGCCACCATGGGCACCTCTGCTTCCCTCAGCAGCCTAAGAACCCGCACGTTGTCCGTGATGGACCTCGCCGTCGTCACCACCTTCACAATGTCTCCCCCCGCTGACGCAAGCCTTTCCAGTATCTCTTCAAGGTCTTCAGGCGTCTCTGAGAAGTCGTGGAACGACACGATCAGCTTCGCCTTCCCCCGCCGATACCTTCCCACTGCGCTCATTTCCACATCAACGTAATCGGCGCCCAGCTCTTCCGCCTTACGCAGAATCCCCAACCGCTTCTCCTCCGACCCGCGAAATTGTCCTCCCTCTCTTTCCGGCCGGCACGTAGCTATTACTGGCAGAGGAGGACGGTGCCGGAACAGCCTTTCCAAAACAGGCTCGCGAATATAGTCCAGCCGAATCTCTATCGCGTCGGCAAGACTCTTTGCCCGGTGCATCTGGAGTATCGCCGCCTCGGTATCAGCCGCGGTAACTGGAATACATAGCATAGGATTCCTCCGGGGAAAGCCGTCACCCCGCGATTATATTTTGGCCAAAGACCTGCCGCAAGCATATCAAACCTCCGCTTCCCCCTTTGGCCTTGACCCGACACGCCGCCGCTGCTAATATTTTACTATTGTCACCTTTAGAAACCGTCTTATCATCATTTGGCAGGAGGAAGAATGGCCGACCTACAAGCAATAGCGGACAACCTCATCAAGGGAAAGGCCAACGAGGTCCAGGAACTTGTTCGAGAGGCAATCAACGGGGGCGTCCCGCCGAAAAGGATTCTCAACGAAGGTCTCATCACCGCAATGGGCATCGTCGGCCGAAAATTCAAAGCCAATGAGTTCTACGTGCCGGAAGTCCTCATAGCCGCACGCGCCATGAAGTTCGGCATGGAGGTGTTGCAGCCGAAACTCGAAGAGACCGGCATCAAACCCATCGCCAAGATCGCCATAGCTACCGTCAAGGGTGACCTCCACGATATCGGCAAAAACCTCGTCGCCATGATGCTTCGCGGCGGCGGATTTGAGATACTCGACCTGGGAATCGATACGGAAGCCGGCGTCTTCATAAAGGCCGCTAAGGAAGATCAATGCCAGCTCATCTGCATGTCCGCCCTCCTTACCACAACGATGCCCCAGATGGCTGAGGTCATAAAGGCCCTCAACGCCGCTGGCGTCGACAATATCAAGACTATGGTTGGCGGAGCGCCGCTTACACAGGAATACGCTGACGAGATCGGCGCTGATGGCTACGCCCCCGACGCAGCATCGGCCGTCGAAAAAGCTCGCGAACTACTCGGCATAGGCTGAAAAACAGGAGCATACTCCATGCAAGTGCCTGACATTAAGGAGACTTGGAGCACCCAGGTCGGTGAACTCACCCTTGGCGCTACGAAGGAACAAGGCGGTACCAGAACCCATACCGTCACCATCGGAGGAGCCAAAACCCTCCCCTTCCTCAATTTCGAGGGTGACCCCGGCCGAAGAATTCTCATCGCCATGGACATCCTGGACGT
The DNA here is from genome assembly GCA_964622675.1 of uncultured Planctomycetota bacterium. Taxonomy (GTDB): domain Bacteria; phylum Planctomycetota; class DG-23; order CAZBND01; family CAZBND01; genus CAZUUK01. Next base: position 18,230 of record CAZUUK010000015.1, read on the forward strand.
CCCCCCCGCAGAGTGGCCCGAATCTCTGCTTGAGCCGTATCGCGACGTGGCGGAGGACCCCGCCGCCTGGGCAAAGAAATGTGTCGACGAATTCGGTGCCGACCTCATCTGCATAAAACTTGACGGAATTCATCCCGACTCCGGAGACAAAGACGCTGACCACGCAGTGGCCGTCGTTAAGTCCGTGCTTGAATCTGTCGGCGTCCCCCTAATCGTCTGGGGTTGCGGCGACGACCAGAAGGACAACCAGGTCTTTCCCAAGGTAAGCGAGGTCCTTAAAGGTGAAAAAGCGCTGCTCGGCCCCGTCACCCAGGACAACTACAAGACCATAACCGCGGTTTGTCTGGCCGACGGCCATGCGCTGATTACACTCGCGCCAATCGACATAAATATCGCGAAGCAGGTCAACATACTCGTATCCGACATGGACTTCCCCCTCTCGCGCATCGTCATGTTCCAGGCGACGGGTGCCCTGGGATATGGGATAGAGTATGCTTATTCAATCCAGGAACGCGAGCGCCTCGCCGCGCTAACCGGTGACAAAATGATGTCCATGCCGGTCATCGCCGATGTCGGCTACGAATCCTGGCGCAGCAAAGAGGCAAAATCCCCCGACGAAGAGTTTCCTGAATGGGGGGCTGCCGCCAAACGTGGCCCGACGTGGGAAATCGCCACCGCCATAACGCTCCTCCAGTCCGGCGTAGATATAATCCGCATGCGTCATCCCAAGGCGGTCGCGGTCATAAAAAAGCTCATAGACGAAATGAGCTCCTGATCCCTTCTTCCACATAACTGGCCTCAGCTTGTCGGAGCCTTCCCTAGCTGGCAGCCCGGGCAACCCGCCTAAACCTGTCTATCCCCCGCCTCATCGCTGGCTGACAGTGCCATCCGGGTGCCTCGTCGCCCTGCGTAAGGGCAGGGGAGGAGGTCCGGGACCCCCTTTCCCGTTTCTCACAATTCGTTTCCCGCCGTCCACCTGGCCGGGGACGGCTTACCCACAACCACACCCTGGCATGAAATAAGTAACGCATCGCCATGTGTGTCCAGTGATCTTGACGTGGTCGCCGTTGGGGGACTTCTTCGGCGCAGATTTTCTTGTAGACCCTTGCATGGACTTGACAAGGTGATATACTTTAATGATATTGCGTCTCAAATGCAGGAGCGCGACTTGGGGTCTTACGAAAGCGCCTTCAATACCTACCTGAGAAAGAAAGGCCTTCGCGCCACGCGCCAGCGGGCACAAATAGTCAACTACATACTCTCACGCCCGGGTCACTTCACCGCGGAGGAGATTCACACCGAGCTGGCAAGGCGGAAAGCCCGCGTGTCGCGCGCAACCGTCTACCGGACGCTCGCCCTTCTGTCGGACGCCCGATTGCTCAGCGAAACAGTGAGCACCAATGCCGAGACCCGCTTCGAACTCACCCTCGGCAACGTTCACCACGACCACCTCGTCTGTCTTTCCTGCGGCAAGGTGATTGAATTTCGCAGTCCCACCATCGAATCGCACCAGCAGAGGGTCTGCTCCCGCTACAAATTCGTACCCGTTGAATACAGACTCCAAATAGCCGGATACTGCAGCGAATGCGCGCGCAGGTCCTCCGGCCGGGGGACAAAGTAGTGCTTCGCCACGGAGACCCCAAAAAGGCCGGCTGGACAGGCAAGTTGCCATTGATAGCGCTAGTCGGCAATCCCAATGTCGGCAAGAGCGTCATATTTCGCGGGCTCACCGGCAGGTACGCCGTAGTCTCAAATTACCCTGGTACTACCGTCGAGCTGGCCATAGGCAACACCACTATTCACAGCATCCGCTATGAAGTCATTGATACCCCGGGAGCAAATAGTCTCACTCCCAGCTCCGAAGATGAGCGCGTCGCGCGTGACATCCTCTTCGATCGGCAGGACACAGTTGTCGTTCAGATCGCAGACTCAAAGAATCTTGACCGCGCTTTGATGCTGACATGCGAACTCGGCGAACTCGGCACGCCCACCGTCTTGGCTCTCAACATGTGGGACGAACTTTCTTCGCGTTCCCTTTATGTAGACGTCCCGGAACTCAGGCGGGTTCTCGACATCCCCGTTGTCAGAACCATTGCCACCGAGGGATTTGGTATGCACCACCTTCGCGAAGCCATCCCTCGGGCAAGAGTGCCTTCGATACGCGCTCCCTATGGCGACTACGTCACCGAAGCCCTGGCCCAGCTCGAACCGCATATCGCGCCGCTCGGCGAAAAAGCCCTTGGTGTCTCGCTGATGCTCCTGGCCGGCGACCAACTGATCCTGAGAAAAATCGCCCCCGGCCTTCCTCCAAAATCCATTTCTGAGATAGAACAGGTCACCGCGGGGTTGCAGAAGAAGCTCCCCGTCCCGTCTGGTTATTTTCTCACGCAGCGGCGGGCTCGCGCTGTGAGGGAGATCTCCGGAAAAGTCGTGCGCCGGACTGGCGCACGCGCTCAGCCGCGCAACCCTGTTGCTCGTTTCCTGCCTTGGGCCTTGCTGCTTCTCGCCATGTTCTTGATCGGCCACAGGGCCGCGGCCCTCGTGGTTTCGCTCATTCAGGCCGCCGCCCGCCGTCCACTGCCGCTTTCCTGGCTCACGTGGGCCGGCGGCGCGGGAATGCTTCTCCTTTGCCTCCTGGCCCGCTTGAAAAAACCTGACGACCGCGCCTCGACGCCCGGTCAACTGCTCGGAAGGCTTACCCTCTGGCCGGTATCCGCTATCCCCATCGTAATCGTCGCGTTGTGGCTGATCTACATCATCGTCGGGCGATTCGGCGCAGGCGTCGTAGTCGATTTCGTCGAGGGAAAGCTCTTCGGTTCCCCCATCGAAGCTTCAGGCGGGTTCGACATATCCCTACCGGTCCCTTTCGCCGAGCGCTCCATCCACTTCCTTAAAGTTCCCTTTGATGGACTCAACTACTACCTCGCCAACGCCATGTCCCGCGTGCTCGAACCCGATGGCTTCGTCTACCGGGTATTCATGGATCCCGACGCCGGCCTTATAAGCGTCGGTATTCGCTACTCTATCGCCATCGTCTTTCCCATCGTCTTTTTCTTCTTCCTCGCCTTCGCCGTAATGGAGGACAGTGGATATCTGCCCCGGCTGTCCTTGCTCGTCGATCGCCTGTTCCGCGCCATGGGAATGAACGGCAAGGCGGTCTTGCCCATGGTCCTCGGCCTGGGCTGCGGCGCCATGGCCACGTTGAGCACGCGAATTCTCGATACCCGCAAGGAGCGCATCATTGCCACGCTCCTACTCGCACTCGCCATCCCATGCTCCGCACAGTTGGGAATAATCGCAGCCGTCCTCTCGCAGGTATCCTGGCTCGCTGTCATCATTTACCTGTGCGTTGTCGTCTCCCAACTTTTTATCGTAGGGTCCATCGCCTCCAGGGTCATCCCGGGTCGTACATCCAGCTTCCTCATTGAACTTCCGCCCATCAGGCGCCCTCAGATCCGCAACGTGTTGCTGAAAACACTTCTGCGGCTCCGGTGGTTCGTGACCGAAGCCGTACCTCTCTTCCTGGTTGGAACCCTGGCACTATTTCTATCCACCGAGATGGGATTGCTCCGCCTGGTCGAGCGATTGCTCAGCCCGGCGACCGTCGGCGTGCTCGGCCTTCCAGCCGAAACTGCGAGAGGGTTCCTTCTCGGTTTCCTCAGGCGCGACTACGGAGCTGTGGCCCTATTCGACATGTTTCGCGAGGGCACCGTAGCACCCGGGCAGATTATCGTCGCACTTGTCGTCATCACCCTTTTTGTGCCTTGCCTCCCGGCCTTTCTCGTGATAATTAAGGAGCGAGGAGTCAGGACAGCTTTCCTCATAATGGGGTTCATAATCCCCTACGCCTTTGCCGTCGGGGCGGTGACTAGAACACTGGTTCATCTTGTCAACTTGCATCCATGACCGGAGGATGTGGCTTTGGAGCAACCGGTAGAGGAACTCTTGGAGAGGATATGGGGAATTGACGAAGATGGCGCCCCCGTCACTACCGAGGCGCTCTCTTCGGTCCTCTCCCCGTCCATTCTTAATCAAACACTCAGGCAGATGGTTGCTTCAGGGCTCGTCGAAATGGAAGGTAACCGCGTCACCCTCACCCCGAAAGGCAAGCAGCTCGCTGAGCAGATAACGCGCCGGCATCGCCTCGCAGAAAGGCTCCTCACCGACGTCCTCGACCTGGGGGCAGCGGAATCTGAAAGTTCTGCCTGCCGCTTCGAGCACATCCTCAGCGAGGAGGTGACCGACAGCATATGTACGCTCCTCGGCCATCCCCGTACCTGCCCGCACGGCAAGCCGATCCCCCCGGGGCCTTGCTGTCTTAACAACGAAAAATCCCTCGCGCCCGTTGTGGCTCGCCTGAGCGACTTCCAGATCGGCGAGCGCGGCCGCGTAGCCTACATACATCACCGACACCAGAGTCTCGAAAGACTGGCCTCACTCGGGCTTCTTCCCGGTGCCAGCGTAAGACTTGAACAGCGCCGGCCTTCTTTCGTCGTCAGCGTGGGCGAATCGGAGATCGCTCTAGACGCCGCTACCGCGCGTCAGATTTATGTGCGACCTTTTGGCCTGCAGGTGCGGCATCGTGGGCCCGCGGGTCACCTCCGTCGCTTCCGACGAAGGAAAGGGTGATGAAGAGAGGCTTCGGCATCGTTGGATGCGGAATGATCGCCTCCTTTGCGGCGAGGGCCATAAGCGAGATTCCCGGCGCCGGACTCGTCGCCACGCTCTCCAGATCAGAGTCCAACGCCAGACGCACAGCCGACCCCTACGATGCAGCTCCCTACACCGATCTCGAAGCCTTCCTTGGCGCCGACGGCCTGGACGTCGTTTACGTCTCGAGCCCCAGCGGATCCCACGCCGATTATGCAGTCCCCTCCGCCCGCGCTGGCAAGCACGTCATCGTTGAAAAGCCCATCGAGATAACCCTCCCAAGGGCGCGCGCGATCGTTGACGCCTGCGAGGAGGCGGGCGTTAAGCTGGGTGTGATTTTTCAATCCAGATTCGCCGACGCAAGCGGCGTTCTCAAAAAGGCCGTTGACCAGGGGCGCTTCGGACGTTTGACCCTCGGGGATGCCTACGTCAAGTGGTACCGGAACCAGGCTTACTACGACGAGGGCGGCTGGAAGGGAACCCGGCGAATGGACGGCGGCGGCGCTCTCATCAATCAGGCCATTCACGCCGTTGACCTCCTCCAGTGGTTCATGGGCCCGGTCGAGGAAGTTACAGCCCTCTGCTCCACACTCGCCCACGAGCGCATAGACGTCGAGGATACCGCCGTCGCCGCCCTTCGCTTCGCCAACGGCAGCCTGGGCGTCATCGTCGGTGCCACCAGCGCCTACCCCGGCTTCCTCAAGAGAATCGAGATATCCGGCTCCCGCGGCTCGGCCATTCTCGAGGAGGACAACATAACCTTCTGGCACTTCGACCCTCCCGCTGCCGAAGACCGCGCGATTCTTAAGCGCCACGGGAAGGCTGCCTCGACCCAGGGCGGGGCATCCGACCCTGCCGGCATCTCCCATGTGGGACACCGCAGGCAGTTTGAAGACTTCCTTGATGCCATAGCCAGCGACCGCTCCCCTCTCGTTGATGGCCGAGAGGGCATGAAATCCCTCGAAATCATCCTGGCCATCTATCGTTCCAGCGCCCAGGGCGGCCCCGTCTCACTCCCGCTCCAACCCCAGTAAACCGTGTTCAAAAACATCCACTCCCTCATGTCGCGATCACTCCCCCTGTCGCGGATTTCGCCCTAAAGTTGTTTCCTTCTCACGCCGATAGATTAAACGAAGGGGGCTGGGGAGCCCTTTTTCGGGGAACTTAGGCTCGAGCTCGCTGCGGTATCAGTGCGCTGTCAGGGAGGTGCCGCGATGGAGATTCAGGGTCCGAGCTCGGCGTTCGGTGCCAACTGGTTTCCCACGAAGGGTCCCCGCAGTCTGCCGCACGCGTATCGCTCAGAGCCGTTGTCGCTCAGGGGGGAGACAGTGGAATTGAGCTTTCTGGCAAAGGTTACAGCCGAACTGGCAAAACTCCCGGACGTCCGCCACGATCTCGTCAAACGGATCAAACGGGAGATATCCCAGGGAACATACCTTACCCCGGCGAAGATGCGCGTCGCCGTTTCCGAACTCCTCAAGGACCTCGGCGGCTAGCCGCCCCAGCGGCCCTGATCCCCCTTCCTACCGCTTGACCACAGGAAACGTACTCTCTCCCTTTGGCCCCCTCACCCTCACCAGCCAGCGCTCCTCGTCCTTCTCCCATTCGTGGGTATCGCATACCCGGAGCACCCGCTTCTTCCGGCCGCCGACGACAAACAGGCCGTCGGGGCTGGAGAAGCAATTCATCGCGTCTGTCGTAGCCCCCGGCCTCGGCCCCGCTATGTGCGCCGGCCCCTTGTACGCACCGCAGTAATCGCACCGGATCCTTCCGACGATGTTGTAGAAGCTGATAACATCCCGCACCACGTCTATCCTCGGCATCATGCATCTCCTCGGCTTGCGCTCCTCACATTCGCTTTGTTCCCAGATACATTCTCCTTGCCATGCCGGGTTTGGTCAACACCTCCCCGCCCGCTGCGAGGCTTGACCCGCGCGTTTCCTTCTGGTAGAGTTCCCATGGCTTCGGCTGCGGTTCGTTGCACTTGCTGGAGGAAGCAATGAAACGAGCGCTGATTACGGGGATAACCGGGCAGGACGGATCCTATCTGGGAGATCTACTCCTCTCCAAGGGATACGAGGTCTTCGGCCTTGTAAGGCGCAAATCCGAGGAGAACTACGCCAGAATCGCACATCTCATGGATAAGGTCAAGTTTCTTGACGGTGACCTTGCCGACCAGGGATCTCTTCTTCGTGCTGTTTCCGACTCGGAACCTGAAGAGGTCTACAACCTCGGCGCTATGTCCTATGTCGGGGCTTCCTGGAGGCAGCCTGAGCTGACAAGCAACATCACCGGCGTCGGCGCAACGCGGCTGCTGGAGGCTGTGCGGCTCGCTAGAAAGGACGCCAAATTCTACCAGGCGTCCAGCTCGGAAATGTTCGGTAAGGTTCGCGAGGAGCCTCAGAGCGAGAACACGCCCTTCTATCCGCGCTCTCCCTACGGCGTCGCCAAGCTCTACGCTCACTGGATGGTGAAGAACTACCGTGAAAGCCACGGTATATTCACAAGCTGCGGCATCCTCTTCAACCACGAATCGCCACGACGCGGCATCGAGTTCGTCACTCGCAAGATTACCGACGGGGTGGCCAGAATCAAAGCTGGGCTCCAGAAGAAAATCCAACTCGGCACGCTCGATACCAAGCGCGACTGGGGCTTCGCCGGCGATTACGTCGTCGCTATGTGGCTCATGCTCCAGCAAGACGAAGGAGACGACTTCGTCGTCGGGACAGGCGAAACGCATTCCGTAAGGGAGTTCTTTGAACTGTCGCTTCAGGCGGCGGGGCTCAAGGGCAACGTTGATGAATACTACGAACGTGACGAAAGATTTATCAGACCAGCTGAGGTCAACCGCCTACGCGCCGACGCCTCTAAGGCAAAAAAGGTCCTCGGGTGGGAGCCAAAGGTATCTTTCGAGCAACTCGTGGAGATGATGCTCAGAGAAGACCTCAAACGCTACGGAATCGCCTGAGGCTCTGCCTGCCCCGACGTCGCGTCCTTGTTCCTCCCTTCTGGCGGCTCGTACCATGCCTCCTCGGGAAGCCCGAGCTCCTGGAATTCTTCATCCGTAAATGTCCGGACCGACCCATCCCCGTAAAGCACGTTTCTTCGTCCCTTCTTCAGGAACCTGAGAATTCCCCTCCGGATCACATGCGGGCGGGTGTACCATGGGATCGGCGTCGTCCCGTCCAGCGCCTCTGGTGGGCGGCAAACGTACCCGTAAGGCCCTGGAAACGCAGGCTCGTAGTGTTCGCTGAACCGGCAAGCAGGACATGTACTCAGCCGGGACAAACGATCCTGAGGCACATGAAATAACTCACCTTCGCACTCCGATTCGCTCAGGACGCGCAGCGCCGGAGGACGGCCCCGCCAGTTTCCTCGTGCAGCCGAATCCTCAGTGCGATTTGTCCCAGGTTGTCCTTGCAGGCCAGCAGGCGCGGCGTCTGCACCTGCAAGCCCAGCCGCTGCGGAGGCGGGCATAGGGATGACCTCCATCCTAGTCGGCAGCATCGCGGCTTCAGCGCTCCCGCCCTTCGGCACCGCAGCTTGTGCATTTCCGACCTCAGTCAGTCTCGACTTTCTTCATATTACGTCCGAGGCAGCACGTTTAGTCCTCCCTTCTGGCTTGACGCAGCAAATAGCGGGAAAATATAATCAACTTTGGCCCCTGTCAGTGAAGTGACGTGCAAGGAGGAAGCATAATGCAAGTTCCCGACTCTCTAGAGGAGATCGCCCGCTACGCCCTCGAGTTGGAGAAAGACGGCATAAAGTTTTACACTGAGCGTGCTACCGTCGCTGAAGACGATTATGAGCAGTCCCTCTTCCAATCGCTCGCGAAGGATGAGGAAAAGCACATCGCTGCGCTCGAGGCCGTCTTGAGATCCGGCGGCCTTCAGGATGCGCCGGATCTTCTTTCCAAGCTGAAAGCTGAAGATCCAAAGGAAGTCATCAAAACCATATTCTCAGAGGTCGGCGAAGAGAAGGGCAAGCGCTCCGCCGCGTCGAGCGAATCTCTCAAGCCTTTCGACGTCGCTCTCGGAATGGAAAAAAAAGGATACGCGTTCTACACTGAGGCCGCGGAAAAGGTGCAGTCCGACCAGATGAGATCACTTCTCCGGGCGCTCGCCAAAATGGAGAGCGCGCACATTGACGTCGTAACCCAAAGCAGGCTTTACCTCGAGCAGCCGGAGCGCTGGTTCTTCGAAAACGAACCCTGGATCCTCGACTGACGCCGCAGACGCAAATCATCGTAACCGCATCTTTTCAATCTCATTTTCGGACGAGCGCAAATGCCGGTCGACTACACCGTTAAGGTAGGCGGCGAAGCAGGCCAGGGCATACAGTCCGTAGGCGGGCTGCTTTCCGGTGCCTTTGCCCTGGCCGGCATGGAGGTATTCGCCCATCAGGACTACATGTCGCGCGTCCGTGGCGGGCACAATTTCTACCAGATACGCGCCTCCGAAAGACCCGTCGCCGCCTCCCGCGAAGAGACGGACATCCTCATCGCGCTGGACCAGACTTCCATCGAAGAGCACGCCGCCGAAGTCAACGAACGCGGCGCCATAATCTATGACGGCGAAAAGAAGGGTTTCTCCTGCGCGGGCGTCCACTGCTTCTCCGTCCCTCTCGAAAGGCTTGCAACCGAATCCGGTGGTCGTGTCATGAGCAACACCGCCGCCGCCGCCGCCACCTGGGGGCTATTGGGCGGCAGGCTTGAGCTTATCTGGAAGCTGCTCGAAAAGACGTTCAGCAAAAAGGGCCCCGATGTAATCGCCGCCAACAAAAGCGCCGCAAAGGCCGGATACGAATACGCCAAGCGAGAAGGCTCCAAGAAATTCGCCTTCAGCATCCTACCCGAGGCCACGTCTCAAAAAATGCTCCTCCGCGGCAACTATGCCGCCGCCCTGGGAGCGCTTGCCGCCGGCTGCAGATTCGCCTCGGCATATCCCATGACTCCCTCCACCGCCATAAGCGAATTCATGGCCACCCAAGGCCGAAAGCTGGGCGTCGTATTCGAGCAGGCGGAGGACGAAATCGCCGCAGTCCACATGGCGCTGGGCGCATCCTACGCCGGCGCCAGGGCCTTAGTGCCCACCTCCGGTGGCGGCTTTTGCCTCATGGCCGAGGCACTGGGCCTGGCCGGAGCCACCGAAACCCCCATCGTCGTCATAGATGCCCAGCGCCCCGGGCCCAGCACCGGACTCCCCACCCGCACCGAGCAAGCGGACCTACTCTTTGTCATCCACGCTTCCCACGGCGAGTTCCCCAGAGCTGTCCTTGCGCCGTCCACGGTAGAGGAAACCTTCTATCTCACCGCTGAAGCTTTCAACATCGCCGACCGCTATCAGATCCCTGTCATCGTCCTCCTGGACCAGCACCTCTCCGATGCGTACCAGACGGTGCACCGCCCCGATCCGGGCAGGGTGACCATAGACCGCGGGCGTCTCTGGGAAGGGGAGGGGGCTGATTACAAGCGCCATCTTCTCACCGAGGACGGCATCTCTCCCCGAGCTTTCCCCGGCGAAAGCAAGGCCCTTGTCGTCACGAGCGGCGACGAGCACGATGAGTACGGTCACTTAATTGAATCGGCTGAGATCAGGAACCAGCAGATGAAAAAGCGCCTCGGGAAGATGAGCCTCATCGCCCGCGACATCCCTCCGCCAATGGTTTACGGACATGCCGACGCAGACGTCGCCGCAGTCGGATGGGGCTCAACCCTCGGAGCCCTGAAAGAAGCGCAGGAGATACTCTCATACGGCGGCATCAAACTGCGCGGCATCCATTTGAGCGGCCTTTGGCCTTTCCCCAAAGAAGCCTTCGCCGAAGCCCTCCGCGGCGTCCGGCGGATGATAGTTGTCGAGAACAACGCCACCGGCCAGCTCGCCAGCCTTATCCGCTCCGAAGCGGGTCTTGCCGCTCACCGCGCGATAAACAAGTACGACGGCAGACCCTTCAGCCCGGAGCTGCTCCAGAGAGAGCTGAGAAAGGCGGTCCAGTAAATGGTTACACTGAAAGACTACGAAGGCCCGGAGACCGCATGGTGTCCCGGGTGCGGAAACTTCGGCATCCTTCAGGCCGTAAAGACCGCGCTCGTCTCCCTGGACCTCCAGCCGCATCAGGTCGCATTCGTCTCAGGCATCGGACAGGCGAGCAAGCTCCCTCACTACCTCAAATGTAACTGCTTCAACAGCATTCACGGCAGAGTGCTCCCTGTTGCCGCGGGGCTCAAACTCGCCAATCCCTCCCTCCGCGTAATTAGCGAGGCAGGTGACGGCGACGGCTACGCCGAAGGAGGAAATCATTTCATCCACGCGATGCGAAGGAACGTGGATATCACCTACATCGTCCACGACAACCAGGTCTTCGGGCTGACCAAGGGCCAGCCCTCCCCGACGAGCGAAAAGGGCTTCAAAAGCGGCATGAGTCCCGCGGGCGCCCTCCTTCCGGCCATGCCGGTCCTTGAATTCGCGATAGCCTTGGATACAGGGTACGTGGCCAGGGGATTCGCCGGCGAGATTGAGCACCTGGCGCAGCTAATCTCCGGGGCAATCCAGCACGAGGGCTTTGCTCTCGTAGACGTGCTCCAGCCGTGCGTCTCGTTCAACAAGGTCAATACCTTCGCATGGTATAAGGAGCGAGTTTACAAGCTCGAAGCACATGACCCGTCCGACCGTGCCGCGGCGCTTGAGCTGGCCAGGCAGTGGGGCGAGAAGATCCCCATCGGCCTGATCTATCAAAGTGACCGCGCCGAATACTGCCGCCTCCGCAGCATAGATTCGTCCAATGCGCCTTCGCGCCTGCAGACCAAACCGGAGGACGTGAACTCTATTATCGAGGAGATGACCTCCAGCGCTAGCTGATCCTGGCCTCAGAACCCGCCCTGGGTCGCCCCTGTTCTAGCGCTTTTCCGCCCGCTTCATCTCCAGAGCCGCTCCCGGCACATCCGGAGCCCGAGGAACTCCTTCCCCACCTCACAGTTCAGGCTTCTTGCCTACGTGGATTCAAACGTTCTTCTTGATTCCGGTTAGCGGAGCGATACAATGGCTGAACAAAGCTCTTGGCCATAAGGAGAGGAAAATGCCAAAGAACATACAAGGCAAACTGCTGGGGGCTGGGCTGAAAGTGGCCGTCGTGGTGAGCCGATTCAACAACTTCATAAGCAGCAAACTCCTCGACGGCGCTCTGGACTGCCTGTCGCGTCACGGGGTGGCCGACAAAGACACTCTAGTGGTCTGGACGCCGGGCTCGTTCGAATTGCCGCTTGCAGCAAAGCGGCTGGCCGAGTCGGGCCAATACGACGCCATAGTCTGTCTCGGGGCAGTAATACGCGGCGGCACCCCCCACTTCGATTTCGTCGCCTCCGAAACTGCAAAAGGCATCGCTCACGTCACCCTGACGACTGGCACCCCCGCCATATTCGGCGTCGTCACCACGGATGACATCGAGCAGGCGATTGACCGTGCCGGCACGCGCGCCGGAAACCGCGGTGCCGAAGCTGCCATGAGCGCTATCGAGATGGCGAATCTCCTGAAGCAGTTGCCTCGCAAAACCCATGAGTAGCTGCTTCCCCATGGCGCCCCGTCACGAATCCCTCTTCTAGAGCTTCTCTACTCGGAGAAACCGTGCGCAAGAGATCCCAGGCAAGAAAAATAGCCATGAAGTTACTCTACGAGGCTGAAGTCTCCGGCTCTATACCTCCCTCCGAGCTGGCCCCCCGGCTGCGTCAGCAGACCCGCGATGAAAGCATCATCGCATTCTCCGCAGCCCTGGTAAGGGGGGTCCGCGCCAACTGGGATTTCCTCAACAGCAGAATCTCCTCAGCCGCCGACCATTGGCAGCTCGACCGAATGGGTATAGTCGAGCGTAACATCCTTCGGATCGCATTGTACGAGCTGTACTTCCTCGACGACATTCCTCCCAAAGTCTCCATCAACGAAGCCGTCGAGCTTGCCAAAAAATACGCCAACAAAGACTCCCCAGCTTTCGTAAACGGAATTCTTGACCGCATCTGGAAGGAAGTACAGGCCAGCAATGCCTGACGGAGCACATTACAGGTCCCCAGCAGACCTTCACATTCACTCTTTTTATTCTGACGGCGTCCACTCGCCGGAGAAAATTGTTGACCTGGCCCGCGACGCCGGATTATCTGCCATCGCCATAAGCGACCACGATACGGTTTCCGGTGTACCTCTCGCCGCCGATGCCGCTGCCGCTGCAGGGATCGAATTGGTGCCGGCCGTCGAACTCTCCGCAGAGGTGGATTCCGCAGAGGTCCACATGCTTGCCTATTTCATAGACCCATCTGACGAGTCTCTTCTTTCCTCACTTCAGTGCTTGCGAAGGGAGCGCATCGAGCGACTTCACAAAATGATCAGTCGCTTGAAGACAACCGGCATCCCTGTGAACACCGACGAAGTTATCCAACTCGCAGGCTACGACTCGGTCGGCCGCCTTCATCTTGCCGACTACCTCTGCAGAAAGGGTTACACTTCGTCCATCGGCCACGCCTTCGCGCGATACCTGGGAGAGGATTCTTCCGCCTACATTCCCGCTCCTAACCTTTCTTACCCCCAAACCATCGCCCTCGCTCATGATGCTGGCGGCGTGGCTGTCCTGGCTCACCCCGGCGCGAAAGGTCGGGATGAGCTGATCCCCCGCCTTGTGCGAGCAGGGCTCGATGGCATTGAGGCTTTCCATCCCAAACACGATCACGTTGTCGCCAACTTCTACTCATCCATAGCGTCCAAGCACAGCCTGCTCGTCACCGGAGGCTCCGACGCTCACGGACGTGCAAACAACGCCGCCAATATTGGTTCCGTTACCGTCCCCTATAGCTGCGTCGCTGCTTTGCGGGAAAGAGCTGAAAAGTACAGATGACACCGTTCAAGCCCTCCTCAGCTATCTCAAAACTCAAGCAGGGACTCGCTAAGACCCGCCGGACCATCCGAGACCGCCTTCAGGCCGTCCTCAGAGTCGGCCGAAAGCTCGACCCCGCAAGCCTTGACGAACTGGAGGAAACCCTTATCTCCATGGACATAGGCGTCAGCGCAGCCCTGCGCATTATGGATGATGTTCGCGAGAAATACCGCGCCAGGGAGATCGCTCACCCGGACGAGATAATCGGATTTCTCAAGCAAGAATTCAGAAGCGTCCTCGCGATCCAAGCGCCTCGCCTGAATCTTGCCCCCCTGTCTCCTACCGTAATAATGGTAGTCGGAGTAAATGGTGTGGGCAAGACCACCTCGATAGCGAAACTCGCCTGGTATCTCTCCAACCGCGAGGGCAAAAAAGTACTTCTCGCCGCAAGCGATACGTTCCGCGCCGCCGCGGTCGAACAGCTCGAAATCTGGAGCAAACGTACCAGCGTCGATATAGTCAAGCACCAGCGAGGCGCCGACCCGGGAGCCGTCGCATACGATGCCGCGGAGGCAGCCAAAGCCCGAGGCGCCGATGTACTCATAGTTGATACCGCAGGCAGACTCCACACTTCCGACCCGCTTATGCGTGAGCTGGCAAAAATAAAACGCGTCCTGGCGGGCAGGGCCGAGGGCGCACCCCACGAAGTCCTTCTCGTCCTCGATGCAACTACCGGCCAGAACGCCATCTCCCAGGCAGAACGCTTCAATGAATTCGTCGGAGTCACAGGCCTCTTCCTCGCCAAGCTTGACGGCACGGCCAAAGGCGGCATAGTCCTCGGCCTTCAGCAGGAGATTCCAGTGCCCCTGAAGTTCATCGGCGTCGGCGAAAAGAAAGATGACATAGAGCTCTTTGACGTCGAAAAATTCGTGGATGCCTTGTTCGGTTGATCATCTCCTCCGCCATTGCATCATTCCTCACACGGGGTATAATACCAGTAAGAGGTGACCTTGGAACGTTGTCCTCCCTGTCTCTTAGCGCAAGCAATTGATACTTCATTAAAAAGCCAGGGGGAAGGAAGGTGGGCATGGACGAAGAAACCAAGAAGACCATTATCGCAGAGTACAGAACCCATGAGAACGACACCGGCTCACCCGAGGTGCAGATAGCGCTTCTCACCGAGCGCATGAATCACCTCACCGAGCACCTCAAGGCTCACAAAAAAGATCACACTTCCCGCCGCGGTCTCCTGAAAATGGTGGGAAGAAGAAGCGCCCTGCTCAAGTACTTGGGCAAGGTGGATGTAAAGCGGTACCAGGCCATAATCAAAAGACTCGGTGTAAGAAAGTAAAAGGAGGACAGAAAGCGCAAAAATGATTTCAGCGTAGCGGCTTTAGCAAGCGTGTACTCGAAAAATCGTTTCCGGGTAAGTGAAAGCGCGAAGGCTAATGTTACTATTCAATAACAGCCTCAACTTGTACAAAGAAGCAGGGGGAAGAAGTGGCACATCGTTTAGAAGAACGAATTGGGGACAGAACCCTATCTCTAGAGACTGGAAAGATCGCCAAGCAGGCGGACGGCGCAGTACTTGTTCAATATGCAGACACGGTAGTTCTTGTCACGGCAGTTGTCGGCAGTGAGATCCCGGGCGCAGATTTCATTCCACTAACCGTAGATTACCGCGAAAAGACTTACGCTGCAGGGAAGATACCTGGCAGCGTCTTCAAACGTGAGGGGCGGCCCACCACCAAAGAAACCCTTACCATGCGCATCATTGACCGTCCCATCCGGCCCCTCATCCCGTCCGGTTTCCGCAACGAACTCCAGGTCATGGGCATAGTCCTTGCCTTTGACAAGGAAAACGACCCCGACATCCTTTCAATGAACGGCGCGTCGGCCGCGCTCGCCATCTCGGGCATCCCTTTCCACGGTCCCGTCGGCGCGGTTCGCGTGGGCTTGGTCGAGGGTGACTTCATCATCAACCCAACCATTGCTCAGATGGAGCAGAGCAAGCTCGACCTTGTCGTCGCCGCTACCATGAACTCCGTTACCATGGTCAGCGCTGGCGCCGCCGAGGTCGAGGAAAGCGTCATCCTCGACGCTACGCTATATGCGCATAAGGAAATCAAAAAGATCGTAGCGCTTCAGGACAAATTGGTTCAACTCGCAGGAAAGCCGAAGACCCCATTCGAGCTCCCTTCCGTCAATGAGAACCTCTATGGTCTCATCAAGTCTCGCGCCTACGACGATATCGTTACTCGCTGTCAGATCGACGCGAAGGAAGCGCAGGCTGACTCCCTTCACGAGCTCCGAGATGCACTCGTCAGCGAATTCGCACCTGACGAAACCGCGCCATACACACCTGATGAAGTCAAAGCCGCGTTCCAGAAGCTCGAAAAGGAAGCAATCCGACAGATGATCCTCTCCGGTAAGAGACCGGATGGGCGCGGCCTGACCGACATTAGGCCCATCACCTGCGAAGTCGACGTCCTCCCGCGGGTTCACGGTTCCGCCCTCTTCACCCGCGGCGAAACACAGGTCCTCGTCGTCGCTACCCTCGGAACGGCAATGGACGAGCAGCGCATCGGAATAGACGACCTCGCGGACGAGTTCACAAAAAGGTTCATGGTCCACTATAACTTCCCACCTTTCTCAGTTGGCGAGGTGCGGCGGATAGGCGCACCTTCACGCAGGGATCTCGGACATGGTGCCCTCGCCGAGGCAGCCCTCAACCCCGTCGCCCCCACCGAAGATACCTTCCCATACACAATAAGGCTCGTGTCCGATGTCCTGGAGTCCAACTCCTCTTCCTCCATGGCTACCGTCTGCGGCGGCACGCTCGCCATGATGGATGCCGGAGTGCCTATCAAGCACCCCGTAGCCGGCATCGGAATGGGGCTTGTCATTGAAGGAGACGAGCTCAGAGTCCTCTCCGACATAATGGGAAAAGAAGATCACTACGGCGACATGGACTTCAAAGTTGCCGGAACTCAGCGCGGCATTACCGGCCTCCAGATGGATGTCAAAATACCTGGCGTCACGCGTGAAATACTCCAGGTCGCCCTCGAGCAGGCCCGCGCAGGGAGAATGGAAGTACTCCGCGCAATGCTTGCCGCCATAAAGAGGCCCAGGGAAGCCATTTCCGTTTACGCTCCAAAGATCGCCAGAATCCTCATCAACCCCGAGAAAATCGGTCGCCTCATAGGCCCGGGTGGCAAGACCGTTCGCCGCCTGCAGGAAGAAACCGGCACCAAGATCGAAATAGACGACGACGGCACCGTCTTGATCTCCGGCACTGATCTCGACTCCGTTGAGAAGGCTAAGGCCAGCGTTCAGGGGCTCACCGAAGAGGTAGAGGTCGGAAAAACTTACAATGGCCGCGTCACCTCCGTCAAAGATTTCGGTGCCTTCGTCGAAATCCTCCCGGGGCAGGAAGGGCTGGTTCACGTCTCGGAACTCTCCGACAGTTACGTACGCAACACCTCGGACGTCGTCCATGTCGGCGAGGATATCACCGTCAAGGTGATCGGCATAGACGATCAGGACAGGATCAGGCTCAGCCGCAAGGCCGTGCTCCGAGACGAGGGATAGTTCTTCTCCAACGCGATTCGCGGGGGCGAGGTCATGTTACCTCCCCCCGCTCCGATTTCGTTCTCGGTTCGTTTCTCGAAAATCGTGATCGGATCGTTGTGGTAGCCGAAGAAAGTATCTTTGCCGCTTCTTGTCGCCGCGACGGACTGCAAAAGCGAAACGTTACACTCGGGTAACTGCTATTTGCTCCGGATCGCGGCCCGGCGGAGCCCGATCGGTTACGTCGGGCTGTTTGAGCACATTTGGTCGGCACCTCGAAATGGTCATCTCGATTGTAATTGCTGCATTAGCATCTTCGGCGCTCACCGCTGGAGCCTTCCTGTTGCTGGCTCTGCGTTCCCGGAAGAACGCTGCCCAGTCAGCCCGGCCTCGCGACGCTCTCGGCAAAAGAAGGGACATGGGGCAGCTTGCGGGCGGCCTCGCACATGAGATCAGGAACCCCCTATCCAGCATGAACATGAACCTCCAGCTCCTTGCCGAAGACCTCAGCGCGCCTACCCCGCCTTCACATGATAAGCTTCAGGCCAGGGTCCGCACCGTTCAGCGGGAGGTCCACCGCCTGTCTGACATACTGGACGACTTCCTCCGCTTCGCACGCCCCGCCGAGCTTACTCTCGCCGAGGAAGACATCAACCAAATCGTCAATGAGGTACTCGAGTTCATATCCCCTGACGCCATTCGGGCAAACATCCGCCTCCTCAAAACCTGTTCCCCCGACCTTCCTAAATGCAGCCTTGACCGCGACGCACTCCGGCAAGCCTTACTCAACATCTTCTTGAACGCCCAGGAAGCTATGCCCTCGGGCGGCGAACTCATGGTTCGCACGCTCAGCGACAAAGACTCCGTAAGAATTGACGTAATAGACACCGGAAAAGGTATCCCGCCGGAGGCTCTCAGCCGCATCTTCGACGCTTACTTTTCCACAAAAAAAGACGGTTCAGGACTTGGACTTGCTACGACTAAGGCCATAATAGAGGAACACAACGGCCGGATATCCGTCTATTCTGAGCCGGGCAAAGGGACGAGGGTTTCCATCTATCTCCCTCCTTCCGGCCGGGGCAGGTAATCGTTCATGGCGGAAAAACCCAGAATTCTTGTCGTTGACGACGAAGTCGATCACGCCCAAGTGCTTGCAGAAGCTCTGGAGCGCGCCGGATATCGTTGCACCGTCGCCACGAGCGGCAAGCAAGGACTGGAGTTCCTCAGAAAGCACGAATACGAACTCGTCGTCAGCGACCTCGTGATGAAGTCCGTGGACGGGATGAAAATACTTCGGACAGCCAAAGACCTCATGCCGCAGGCTCAGGTCATAATGATCTCCGGCAAGGGAACCATTAAGAGCGCCGTAGAAGCAATGCACGAGGGCGCCTTCACCTACATAACCAAGCCCATTGACGTCGAAGAACTTCGCACCGTCGTGTCCCAGGCTCTCCAAAGGGGATACATCTCGCGCGATGAGCTCGAGATGCATCAACGCATCGCCGACGTGCCCGGCTTCTCCGGCATCATCGGCGCAAGTCCTCAAATGAAAAACGTATTCGACATCATTAAGCAGGTCGCCCCTACTGAGGCCCGCGTTCTCATTACCGGAGAAAGCGGCACCGGCAAGGACTTGGTCGCCAAGGTCATTCACCTCAACAGCCCTCGCCGCGAACGTCCGTTCGTCGCCCTCAATTGCGCCGCTCTCTCAGAGGGCATACTCGAAAGCGAGCTCTTCGGCCACGAAAAAGGCGCGTTTACGGGCGCTCTCTCCCAGAGAAAGGGGCGCTTCGAGTACGCCGACGGCGGCACCATCTTCCTCGACGAAGTCGGAGATATGCCCATCAGCACCCAGATCAAACTCCTCCGCGTCATCGAGGAAAGCGAAATCGTCCGCGTCGGAAGCAACGTCCCCGTCAAAGTCAACGTCCGCATCCTCACCGCCACCAATCGTGACCTCGAAAACGCCATCCAAAAAGGGAAATTCCGCGAAGACCTTTACTTCCGCCTTCGCGTCGTCACCATTGACCTGCCCCCCCTACGCGACCGCATAAGTGACATTCCCCTCATGATCGACGCCTTCGTAAAGCAGTTCTCAACAAAGTATCGCAAGAAAACCACGGGCATAACCAAAGCCGCCCGCAATATGCTCATCAAGTATCATTGGCCGGGCAACGTCAGGGAGCTTATGAACTGCATCGAAAGCATGGTCGCCATTTCAAGTGACGAAGCCCTCGGCACCGATGACGTCCCCGTCTACATCAAGAGCATCGCTCTTCCTCCCCCGCCCGCAGCGGAAAAGCTCAGCGGCGTCAGTCTCGAAGATATGGAAAGGGAATTGATAAAAAGCGTCCTGGAAAAAGTCGGCGGCAACCGCGAGGAAGCCGCCAAGCTCCTCGGCATTGGGGAAAGAACCCTCTACAGAAAACTTAGCAAATACGGCCTGCGCTGACCACAAATTGCAACCAGTTCGGAGGCAGTCCCATGCACAATCGGGTTAGAATAATCGCCACAGTCGGGCCCGCTTCCTGGGACGTGGACACTCTCAAGCGCATCATTCGAGCAGGCGCCACCGTACTTCGCGTCAACTTCTCCCATGGGTCGCTCCCCCAACACGAGCGAACCATTCGCCGAATCCGCCAAGCTGCTAACTCCGTCGGCGTGCAGGTCGCTGTCTTACAGGACCTGCCGGGCCCAAAGATCCGCACCGGCCCGAACAAACTCGGCCAGCCCATACAGCTCGAGGATGGGCAGCGAGTCACCATCACAACCCGCCGCGTCCACACTCAGCCTGGACTGATCTCCACAAACTACCCTCACCTCCCGGCGGACGTTAAGCGCGGCGACAGAATAGTCGTAGACGACGGATGCATACACCTTCGGGTACTCTCCGTCAGCGGGCCGGATGTCCGCTGCGAGGTGATATTCGGGGGCTGCCTCGGCGAGCACAAGGGGATAAATCTTCCTGGCGTGGATCTGACCGCTCGTAACCCAACGCGCCAGGATCTCGCCTTCCTCCGATTCGGCGTTCAGCACGCGGTTGACTACATCGCCCTTTCTTTCGTTAGGAATGCCCGAGAGGTCCGCATTACGGCCAAGCATCTTCGCAAGCTGCGTGCCCAAGTCCCCCTCATCGCAAAGATCGAAAAGCCCGAGGCGCTCGAGCACCTCGACGCCATCCTCGATGCCGCCGACGGCGTCATGGTCGCCAGAGGCGACCTCGCCATTGAAACATCTGCCGGCGACGTCCCCATATATCAGAAACGCATCCTCGCACTCGCGAGAAAAAAAGGAAAGCTTGCCATAACCGCCACCCAGATGCTCGACTCAATGATCGAAGCACCCACACCCACCCGCGCCGAAGCCTCTGACGTGGCTAACGCAGTCATGGATGGCTCCGACGCTCTAATGCTTTCCGGCGAAACAGCCATCGGCAGGTTCCCCGTCGAAACCCTCCGGACTATGTCCGACATCATCGCCAAAACTGAGTCGAATCTCACCCCCGGGGGCGAATCCGGCTACGGATACGCTCCGCCCACCCGTTGTGATTTCACCCGAGCAGCGGCACATTCGGCCTGCGCTGCCGCTAGGGACATCTCCGCCAGGGCAATTGTAGTTTTCACCTGGTCTGGCCGCTCTGCCCTCACCGTCGCCAACTACCGTCCTCCCGTCCCCATA
This sequence comes from uncultured Planctomycetota bacterium, assembly GCA_964622675.1. Classification (GTDB taxonomy): domain Bacteria; phylum Planctomycetota; class DG-23; order CAZBND01; family CAZBND01; genus CAZUUK01. The sequence continues at coordinate 38,981 of CAZUUK010000015.1, forward strand.
GTCGGTCTGTCCGCGCGGGAGGAGACTCTTCGCAGAATGGCCCTTTACTGGGGCGTGGCTCCTGCTAAAATACCCGGCTGCAAAACTGTTCAGCGCCTGCTGAGGGAAGGCGAGTCGGCGCTCCTCCGCCAGCGTCTCGCCAAAAAGGGTGATGTGGTAGTCATACTCGTCGGCTCCACGCTCCTTCCAGGCACCACTAACGCGATGAATATCCACCTGATTGGTTCAGGAGGCATCTAGGCTCGGATGATTGAAAGGAGATAGTCATGCCCCTTGTCTCAATGGCTGAAATATTGAAAGACGCCAACCAGCGCGGCTACGCCGTCGGCGCCTTCAATGTGAACAACCTGGAAATGGCCCAGGCAATATTTTGGGCCGCTGAGGACGAACACTCGCCCGTCATACTTCAGTGCTCTGAGAACGCCGCCAAGTACGCCGGCTTCGACTTCCTCAGTAACATTGTCAAGGTTGGCGCCTCGAAGGCTCCGGTCCCCGTAGCACTCCACCTCGACCATGGCAAATCCCTCGAAGCCTGCATAACCTGCATCCGCCACGGCTTTACATCCGTCATGATAGACGGCTCCCACTTGCCATTCGAAGGGAACGTCACCACCACCAAGCAAGTGGTGGACATCGCTCATGTCGTCGGCGTTTCGGTAGAGGCTGAACTCGGAAGGCTGGGGGGTATCGAGGACAGCGTCGCCGTTGACGAAAAGGACGCCATGCTCACCGACCCGCAGGAGGCCAAGCAATTCATCGAGCAGACCGGCGTTGATGCCCTCGCCGTCGCCGTCGGCACCTCTCACGGCGCCTACAAGTTCAAGGGCGACGCCAAACTTGACCTCGGCCGCATCAAGGAGATAAAGCGGCTCACGGGTGCCGCTCTCGTCCTTCACGGCGCTTCCGGTGTCCTCCCATCCCTCATCGAAAAGGCAAACAAGTACGGCGCTAAACTCGAAGGCGTCCGCGGCGTCCCGGAGGAAAGCATAAAGGAGGCCATCTCCTACGGCGTTAACAAAATAAATATCGACACCGACATGCGCCTGGCGTTCACGTCGGCCGTGCGTGAAGTTCTTTACACCAAGCCGACTGATTTTGACCCTCGCAAAGTCGTCGGGCCCGCCCGCGACTCCATACGCGAGGTCGTCAGGGGCAAGATGCAGCTCTTCGGATCATCCGGCAAAGCATGAAAGCAGGTCGCAGAGAGGGGGCACAGTAGGTGGCAGAAAGGCTCACCAAACGGACCGAGGACTACTCAAAGTGGTACACGGAGATCGTCCAGCGCGCAGAACTCGCCGACTACACACCCGTAAAAGGATGCATGGTCATCCGCCCCTACGGCTTCGCCCTTTGGGAGAACATGAAGGCCGTGCTTGACCGGATGATCAAGGCCACCGGCCACAAAAACGCTTACTTCCCGCTTCTCATCCCGGAGAGTCTCTTCGAGAAAGAGGCACAGCACGTGGAAGGCTTTGCTCCTGATTGCTTCGTCGTCACTCACGGCGGCGGCAAAAAGCTCGAAGAGCCCCTCTACCTTCGTCCCACCTCCGAGACCATAATCTGGACCATGGCCTCCAAGTGGATAAGCTCATACCGCGACCTCCCCTTCCTCATCAACCAGTGGGCCAACATATTCCGGTGGGAGATGCGCACGCGCCTCTTCCTTAGAACCAACGAATTCCTCTGGCAGGAAGGCCATACCGCCCACGCCACCGCCGAGGAGGCGCAGGAGGAGTGCTCCAAAATCCTGGCCATGTACAGGGAATTCGTCGAGGATCATCTTGCCATGCCCCTGTGCATGGGCCGAAAATCGGAAGCGGAAAAGTTCCCCGGCGCTGAAAATACGTACACGATGGAGGCAATGACGCAGGACAAACGCGCCATCCAGGCCGGCACCGTACACTATTTCGGCCAGCGCTTCGCAAAGGCTTTCGACGTCAGGTTCCAGGACAAAAACGGCCAGTTGAGCTTCGGCAACACCACAAGCTGGGGCGTCAGCAGCCGCCTGGTCGGAGCGCTCATAATGGTTCACAGCGACGATCAGGGACTGGTCTTGCCGCCTCGCATCGCTCCCATCCAGATCGTCATCGTGCCCATCTGGAAGACGGGCGAGGAGCGCCGCACGGTGCTGCAAACGGCGGCAGAACTGAAAAAGAAACTCGACTCGAAGTTTGCCGTCGAAATCGACGACCGCGAGGAGTACAGCCCCGGCTGGAAGTTCAACGAATGGGAACTGCGCGGCGTCCCCGTCAGAATCGAAATCGGTCCCAGGGACATCAGGAAAAACCAGGTCGTCCTCGCCCGGCGCGACTCCCAGGAAAAATCCACCGTCGCTCACCAAGCCCTGAAAGAGGCGCTTGCCCAACTCCTCCAGGATATCCAGGCCGAGCTATTCCGCCGAGCCAGGGAGTTCATGGACCAGAACACCCACCGCGTTGACTCCTACGAGGAGTTCAAATCAACGATCAACGACTCGGGCGGCTTTGTCCACGCTCACTGGTGTGGCGACGCCGCCTGCGAGTCGAGCGTGAAGGAGCAAACCTCCGCTACTATCAGATGTCTCCCTCTGAACGCGCAGCCTGAACAGGGCACGTGCGTCTACTGCGGAAAAAGTTCCAGTCAGCGCGTGCTCTTCGCCAAGGCCTACTAGCAAAGACCGACGGCTCAAATCGAAAAATCACCCTCCCGGCTCATCCCCTTATTCACGCCTTGCCCGCAAGTATCGCACCACGTCCATCACGCGTACCATACGCAGCCCCTCGTTCCTCGACAACTCTCGCAGTTCCCCGAACTTTGCCATGTCCCCTTGCTCGTTCATTATCTCCGCTATAACCGCCGCCGGATAAAGCTCGGCTATCCTCATCAGATCGACCGCCGCCTCCGTGTGTCCAGGCCTCCCCAGTGCCCCCTTCTCGTGCGCGCGCAGCGGAAACACGTGTCCCGGGCTTGCCAGATCCTCCGGCCTGGTCTCCGGGCCAATCAACAGCGAGATGGTTCTCGCCCTATCGAAAACAGAAGTTCCCGTCGCAATCTCTTCCCGCGCGTCAATAGTTACAGTAAACGGAGTCTTGAACCTGTCCGTGCTCGTCTCCACCATCAGGGGTATCTTCAGCTCATCCAACCTGCTCCCCACAATCGGCACGCACATTATTCCTCGTGCCAGCGTTATCATCTGGTTCAGACTTTCCGGGGTCGCGAACTGCGCCGCCAAAACCAGATCGCCTTCGTTCTCTCTTCTAGCATCGTCCAGCAGGATGACGAACTTTTCCTTCTGCAGCTCGCCTACAGCCTTCTCAACAGAAAATTCTTCCATCTGACCCTTCCTAACGAACATTCAGCCTGACTACTTCACCATCGTCATCTATCTCGAATCCTCCGCCCAGGGGGTCTTCAGGAGCCGCTGAAATCATCCCCGCCTCCACCAATTCGGAAATGGAGCCAGGCTTCCTTCCCTGGCGCTCCTCGAACTCCCCGGCCGCATCGCGAAGCTCCTCCAGGTAAATGTTACTCTGGGCCCTCCGCATCTCGTCCTCGGCGATCTCGCGCATAATCGCGCCTCGCGCCTTGTCCCGTCTCTCCTTCCATATCTCGAAGGCAACCTTATGTCTTTCCGCGGCTCGCGCTGAAAGCACCTTGGCTATGAGCCCCGTTATACCTGGAGGGCAGTTGGGATCGCGCGCTGCCGCATCCAGATACACCCGCGCAGCCTCCCTATCCCCCAACCTGAAAGAGTACATCGTACCGACATCATAGTTCAAGAGCCACCTGAACCGCCAGTCTTTCGCATTGCGGTTCAAACCTTTGCTCAGTAACTCAATCGCCCTCTCCGGCTCCTTCGCCAGCGCCGACAGGAGAAGCGATCCGTAATGGTAGGCAGCGGCAAAGCTCCCGTCCAGATCCGTTATAACGTCGTACACCTCCCGCAGTGGGCTGTAATCTCTATGTTCCCTGTCGAACTGCCCCGCGATATAGATAAGCGACTTGACCCAGTAATAATCGGCAACAAGAGGCTCGAATCCAAACGCCATTATCTTCACCGTCCTTGCCTCCGGAACATCCCATGCAAATTCCTTGCCTCCCGCCGCCTTGATGGAATCAAGTCCTCTTTGCAGCGCATAGCACGTCGCCGCAAGGAACAACACTGCGCACCAAAAAGCCGCTTTTCCGACCGGTCGCATCATAACCCTAGAAATTTCTACGTCCGAAAACCGCTATCGCAATAAGAACCGCCAGCGTGCTGTAAGCCACCGCCCACAGCCCGGCAATTCCAACCCTGGACCATTCCACCGTCGCGTAATGCGCTGCCTCCGCCCTGATGTTGAAGTTCTCCAGATTCGGCAGCACGTAATATGCCCCCCCGAAAACCAGCCTCAGGAACCGATTCCCCGCTCCTTCCGAAAGCAACTTCAGTTCCTCCGTCCCGTGTCCCACCAGAAACAGCATCAACGTCACGATCGCACCGAGCATCGGCGATGTAAGCGTCGAAAGCAGCAGCGCAACCGCCGTTAACACCATCACCTCCAGGAATGTCATAACGATCGCCTGCAGCAGAGCCATCCGAATAGGACCCCCCATCAGCCACAAATACCCCAAGAACAAAAATCCCATCGCAGCAAGATTCACCGCCAGAAGCATCAACAGCCCCAGGTACTTCCCAACCACGAACTCCCACCTGTGCACCGGCCTCGACACGATCGTATATATCGTCTTCCGCTCCATCTCTCTATACACCAAACTCGTCCCGCCCATTACCGAGATCAACACACCGAACAGAAGCATACCCGCCAACGATATGTCTATCACGAACTTCACGTCCTCCCCCGCTGAAATCATCCCGAATGCCTCCGACGCCACTATCACGACCAGCGCGAATATCAACAGCCCCAAAAGCGCCCGGTCGCGGATGAGTTCCTTCAGCGTGTTAATCGCTACTAGGAGGACTCTCACGTGTGCCTCCTTCTTGGCCCTCACGGCCTTCGCTAGACGTTCTCATGAACGCCTCCTCCAGCGTCATCCGTTGCGGCACTATCGCTTTCACCTTTCCTCCCGCCTCCCTGATGATATTGATCGCTTTCTCCACATCCCCCTCATCCTCTATCCTTGCCCGCACCATCCTTCCCTCCTTCCTGACGGCGGACGAGAGTTCCTCCAGTCGGCTGAGACCTTCCCCCTTCAGACCCTCCGCCGTCACTTCCACATATTTCGTCTCCTCCGGTAGCAGCTCCTCCAGGCTTCCCACCGCCTGCAGCTTCCCCCGATCTATTATCCCCACACGGTTGCAGATCATCTCCACGTCCGGAAGAATGTGCGAGCTGAAGAACACCGTCGTTCCTTTCTCGCTAAGGTCCACTATCAGTTCCCGAATATCTCTTCTTCCAAGAGGATCCAGGCCGGAAAGCGGCTCGTCGAGAAAAACCAATCTCGGCCGGTGGACTATCGCCTGTGCGAAGCCGAATCGCTGCCTCATACCTCGCGAGAACTCACCCAGTCGCCTCTTCCCTTCGCCTCCAAGTCCGACCTCTTCCAGGACCTCCCCCGCGCGTCGTCTCGACTCCTGCCCGCTCAACCCGTCTAGCCTCGCGTAAAACCTCAGCGCTTCTTCCGCCCGGAGATGCTCATAGAAATACGGCTCCTCCGGCAGAAACCCCGTAAGCCTCCTCACATCCGCGCTTCCAGCCGCCTTCCCGAAAACCTTCGCCACCCCGCTTCGCGCCCTCGTAATCCCCACCAATATCTTTATCGTCGTCGTCTTCCCCGCACCGTTAGGGCCCAGGTAGCCGAATATCTCTCCTTCCTTCACATCGAGATCTAAACCGTCCAGCGCCACTTTCCTCCCCCCGATGACGCCGGTCGAATACACCATCCTCAACGCTTTCACTTCGATCGCCTTCATAACACTTCCCTTTCGGCGCGATTCTAGTTCTGAGCCGTGGACCGGTCAAGCACAAACAACTTCCGCGTTTCCGCTTGCCATACGCCCTCATATTCGTAAGATGAGTTGAAAACCTCGGAGAGAATCATGCCTCGTCTGCGCAAGTCAAAGACCTCGCTCCTCCTTGCTCTCACCTGCCTCTTCCTGCCGTCCGCCCTCGCAGCTCCAGCTCAACTGGACCGGAATGCGATTGAAGACCTCGTCCAGCGGCACAAAATCGCCGGAACGCGAATTGCCGTTTCAGTCGTAACTCTCCCCGATGGTCAATCCGTTTTCTCATTCAACGAATCCGTTCCCATGGTCGTAGCCTCCAACGTAAAGCTCATTACGACAGCCGCTGCCCTTACCAAGCTGGGCTCTGAGTACAGCTACGAGACAAAGCTTTTCGCGCTCGGCCCCACCGACTCCCGCGGGACACTCAAAGGTGACCTCCTGGTTAAAGGAAGCGGCGACCCGAACATCTCCGGCAGGTTCACCGGTCGTCCCACGGCCCTCTTTGAAACCTGGGCGCGCCTGCTCAAAGAGAGCGGCATCAGCCAGATTGCCGGAGACATCGTCGGCGACGACACCATCTTCGATCGCCAGTTCGTTCACCCCTCGTGGCCGGCCGACCAGCTCACCTTCTGGTACACCGCCCCGGTCTCCGCTCTTTCCTTTAACGACAACTGCGTTGACCTTCTCGTAGCACCCGCTTCTCAAACTGGCCGGCCCCCCGCTATTCGCCTATCGCCGCGCACATCCTACGTCGCAACAAAGAACCTCTGCGAAACCGTCGAGAAACCCACCAAGCCACTCATCCTTTATCGCCCCCCTTCAACCAATGACATCACGATCGGAGGCCAAGTCCGCCTCGGCACCTCACCGTGGAACGGCTCTGTCACCGTAGAGAACCCCTCCCGTTATTTCGTTCACGTTCTTTGGGAGACCCTCCATCGCTGCGGTGTAAAGGTAATCGGCAAGCCCCGTCTCGTCTCCGACAATGAATCCTCATATACATCAAATGACCCACCCATACTGGTGCACAGCTCCGACCTTGCCGACACCGTCTTCGTGACCAATAAGAGGAGCCAGAATTTCTACGCCGAGCAGCTTCTGAAAACTCTTGGCCACGAAGTCCTTGGCCAAGGCAGCTTCCACGCGGGAAAGCAGGTAATCGAATCATTCCTCGCCGACATAGGCGCGTCCGACCCCGGCTGCTGCATTTCCGATGGCTCAGGCCTCTCCCGAGACGGAAGACTTACCACCAGGCAAATTGTGGCAGTGCTTGAGTTCATGTATCGCTCTCCGCACAAACTTGTTTATCTCAAATCACTTCCCGTCAGCGGCACCGACGGGACGCTCGCCGAGCGCCTTACCGGCCCGGGCCTACAGGGGGAAGTACTTGCAAAAACCGGTTATGTCGCTGGCGCAAGCGCTCTTTCCGGGTACGTATTCCCCGAAAATGGCCCGCCATTGGCGTTTAGCATACTCATAAACGGCCTCAAGGCTGGCTACAATGCGCGCGCAAAGGCGTTTCAGGACAGCATATGCCGCATAATTGTCCTCGGCCAACCGTAGCTCTTATCGCACTCGATCCTTTACCTGTCGGGTGCCGTTCTGGCAGTCGCCTCGGCGCGGCGGCCTGCCTTGGCGGATGCGGGTGTTCGCTGCAATTCAGCAGGACCGCGGGACTTAATGCACAACGCCTGGTCTTTGCACCTTTCGGCACGCCTTTTGCGCGAATAAATTCCGGCACTCCAGCAAGGAAAAACTTCCATGGTAGCTATTGAGCTGGAACCCCAAAAACATCCGCTCCTGATAGCTGACGACAGCGATTCCTCCCGCTTCGCGTTGAGGGATGTTCTCCAGCCCCGCGGCTTTCAGACCTATCTCGCTGGCTCGGGACGCGAAGCCGTGGAGATCGTTCAGAATCACTCCATACATCTGGTTCTTATGGACATCGAGATGCCCGGGCTTACCGGACTGGAAGCCTGGGAGCTTATGAAAGCACTTCTCCGGCGGTGTCCTCCCTGCATCTTCATGACCGCTCATCCGTCAAAAGAGATCAAGCTGAAGGCCCTTTCCGCCGATGCAGCCACCATTCTTTCCAAGCCGCTCAGTCCCCAGGTAGTCTGGTTTGCCGTAGAGCACTTCCTCCGTCGTTTCTACTACTGAGGCTTTCTCCATCTTGAAACGCAGCCCCGGCTGCAGTACCCTATTATTTCTGCCGAGGGAGGCCGCCCCATGACCAGGGCGCTCCCAGCCGCAGCAAGGGCGACCCCAAACAAATTGACCGGCTGCGCGTATTGTTAGGAAAATATATTTCGTTCCTGCGGGGGTTTGCTTGATAGAGGTCGAACACGTAACTAAGGCTTATCCCGGCACCGTCGCGGTTGACGACATCTCTTTCCAGGTCGCCGAGCGCGAGGTCGTCGGCTTCCTTGGCCCCAACGGCGCTGGCAAGACCACCACCCTCCGCATCCTCTCCTGCTTCATCCCACCGACTTCTGGGAGCGCCAGGGTCGCCGGATTCGACGTTTTCAGAAATTCACTCGAGGTCAAAAAGCGCATCGGTTACCTCCCTGAAAACGTTCCTCTCTACCCGGAGATGCGCGTCAACGAGTACCTCGCTTTTCGAGCCCGTATAAAGGGCGTTCCGCGCCGGAGCGTGCGCACACGCATGGAATATGTCATCGACCGCTGCGGCGTCACCGAGGTCCGCCGGCGCATCATAGACCAGCTCTCTAAAGGCTATCGCCAGAGGGTCGGCCTCGCCGACTGCTTGCTCAGCAACCCCCAGATCCTACTCCTCGATGAGCCGACAATAGGCCTTGATCCCAACCAGATCCGCCAAGTGCGCCGGCTCATCGCTGAGCTCGGCCGCGACCACACCGTCCTCCTCTCTACGCACATCCTTCCCGAGGTCGAGATGATATGCAATCGCGTCATCATCATCAACGAGGGCAGGATTGTCGCTTCCGATACGATGGACAACCTTAAGGCCGGGTTCAGGAAAGGTGCTGCCGTAATCGTCGAAGTAAAGGGCGAAGCTCCGAAAATTCACAACGCCCTCAACACGGTTCGCGGCGTCCGCTCCGTAAGCCTGCTCGAAAAAAACGGCTCCTGCCGCTTTAGACTCGTTGCCGACCCTCAAATCGATCCCCGCGAAGGCATCTTCCGCTGTCTCGCCGCCGGCGGCTGGCCGGTCCTGGAAATCAGTTCCGAAGCTACCACCCTGGAGGATGTCTTCCTTCGCGTCACTACGTCCGACGCAGACTACCGCGATTCTGCCCCTCCGAAAAAGTCGCGGCCGGCCAAAGGGGGCGGCAATGCGTAACGTCATCGCTCTCACCCGTCGAGAGCTCAATGCCTGCTTCCTCTCGCCCATGGCCTATGTCGCCGCCACCTTCTTCCTATTCATATCAGGCGTTTATTTTTACAACATCCTGATCTACACGCGCGAAGTGGAACTCCGCTACACTCTCGAAAGCATCAGCTTCTTCCTCATGTGCGTTACCCCCCTTGTCACTATGCGTCTTCTCGCCGAGGAAAAAAAGTCCGGCACCATGGAAGTCCTCATGACGGCTCCCGTCACGGACCTCCAGGTCGTCCTCGCCAAGTTCTTCGGCGCGGCCGGCTTCTACCTCGCTATGCTCGTTCCCACCGGCGCATATGTCGTCTTTCTCGCAGTCGTCGGCGAGCCCGACTATGGCCCGATAATCTCCGGTTACATCGGCCTGCTTCTCATGGGAGCGCTTTTCATCTCTGTGGGGCTCTTCGTATCTTCGCTCACCTCCAACCAGATAATCGCCGCGATAGTAACCTTCATTTCACTCATCTGCCTCTGGATAGCCGGCTTCCTTGCAATGAGAACCGCCGGCCCTTTCAGTCATTTCCTCAAGTATATCGGCGCATTTCACCACCTCGACTCCTTCCGCAAAGGCGTAATTGATACACGCGACCTCATTTACTACCTCAGCCTCACCGTTTTCTTCCTTTTCCTCTCGGTCAGATCTCTCGAAACAAGGAAATGGAGGTAGCCGTGGCCGGGCAAAGGTTCAGGGTGCTCAGAGCGCTTGCCGGGCTTCTCGGCCTTGCGGGTGCGATCCCTCTCCTGGCCGGCCTCGTCCGTAGCATATCCCAGAACCAGTGGGGCGTGTCGGCCCTCCTCCCCGTCATTATTGGCGGCGCCTTTGTCCTCATCGCCCTCGCAGCCAACTTCCCGGCCATCCTGCAAGGCATCAGCGCCAAAAAAGCTCTCATCGGCACGAACGTCATCATCATGATCCTGGCGGCGACTGCCATCCTCGGCTTCGCAAGTTACCTCAACGCCAGGCACTACAAGAGATTCGACATAACACAACTCCGCCGGTACTCGCTCAGCGAAAAGTCTCGCAACATCCTGAAAGGACTAAAGGAACCCATCCGCATAACCACCCTCTTCACCCAGTACGAGCCCCCCGTTCTCTACGGGGAGATAATGGACCTCCTCGAGGAGTACAAATACGGAAGCGGAAAGATCGAGCTCGAGCACATAGATGCCTACTACGAAACCGACAAGGTGCAGCAAATTGCTTCCCGGCTTAATACGGACCTTTCCGCCCTCCGCCTCAACTCCGTCATCTTCGAATCCGGTGACCGGCGAAAAGACGTCCTGTATGACGACATGGTCGTCCAGGAGCCGCCTGAGTACCCTTACGGCTATCAACGTGCGCCGCCCAAGCTCAACGCCGAATCCGCGTTCACCACTGCCCTCATAACCGTCTCCGAACCCGTGCAAACCCAAATCTACTTCCTCACCGGCCAGGGCGAGAGGGACATCCAGGAATACGAACGTCCCGGCCTTTCCGACCTCGCCAAGGAGCTTCGCCGCGAAAACTTCAAAATCGAAAACCTCAACCTGCTCCAACAAAAACAGGTCCCCGAGGACTGCGAACTCCTTGTCGTTCCCGCACCCGGCACTCCTCTCGCCGACGAGATCCTCGATGCTTTGCGAACTTACCTCAACAGCAATGGAAGCCTCTTAGTAATGCTCGAGCCGCTCACGGCCAGGACCAGAAACTCAAGGCTTCGCGAACTTCTTTACGACTACGGGGTCAAAATTAGAAACGACCTCCAGGTAGGCAATTACATGGGCGCGGTACCGTTGCTCGGCCGGCTTTTCTCCTACGAACTCATCATAGATTCCTACGCCCCGCACAAGGTCACCGAAGGGCTCCGGACGCGCGCGTCGTTCTTGGCGGGCGCCTGCTTGGTCGACGCTGAGCCTGCTTCCCAGCCCCAGGGCCACCGCGTCTCGGTCCTGTTCAGATCCACGCCCGGCGGCTGGGCGGAAGCAAACTATACCGACAGGAATATCCGATTTGACACGGACGTGGATATAAGAGGACCCATCTCACTGGCCGTGGCCGTGGAGCCAAAACCGGAAGACGCGGGCATGCCGCTTTCCAGCACCATCGAGGGGGCCCAACCCGACCAGTCTAAACCAAAGGGGCCAAAGCTCGTCGTCTTCGGCGACGTTGACTTCATCTCCAACGCCCTCATATACAAGGGCTCCGGCAACGTCCCGCTCTTTCTCAATGCCGTCAACTGGCTCACCGGAAAGGAAACCCACCTCGGCATCGGCCCAAAAGAACCTGAGCACCGGTTCGCCAATCTCACCCCGCGGAATCTCAAAATGATTTACTGGATTGTCGTCGCCGGATTGCCCGGCCTCTGCATATTCATGGGTGCCCTCGTCTGGACCGTCAGAAGACTCTAACGGGAGAGCTGCTCCGTGAAACTCCGAACCACGATTATTCTCGTCGTCGTTCTTGCCGCTGTTATCGCCTACGTCGCCTTCTACGAACCAAAGATGCCCACAACTGAGGAGGCCGCCGAAAAGAGTAAACAGGTATTCGACCTCCGATCTGAAGACGTCACCTCCCTGTCCATCCTCACCGGCAGCACCGAGATCGCCATGCGCAAAACCGGCGACCGCCAGTGGATCCTCGAAAGCCCCGTCAAATGGCAGGCCGATGAATCAACCATCGGCAGCATACTCTCGGATTTGGAGTTCCTCGAATCCGAAGGTCGTCTAAAGCCATCCGCCGGCAAATCCTTGGACTTGGCCTCGTACGGACTCGACTCCCCGGAGATCAGCCTGTCCCTCACCGAAAAAGGAGTCGAGCACAAGATTGCCCTAGGATCCAGGAAAGGGATTGACGGCAAAGTCTACGCTCGCGTGGACAACACCGACGAGGTCCTCGTTCTCTCCCCGGACGCGCTTTCTCGGGCCAAAGTACCCCTCGCCGAATTCCGGGACAAGACGGTCCTTGAATTCAAAACCGACAAGGTTAAGGCGCTCAAGATCGACCGAAAAGACGGCACGCTGAAGTGTGAGTTGGAGGGCGAGCAGTGGTTCATCGCAGAGCCGACGAGATTCCGCGCCAGCAAGATCGAAGTCGAAAGCCTCGTGAACCAACTCGCAGCGCTGAAGGTAAAACAATGGACCGATGACTCACCCACTGACCTCGCCACCTACGGGCTTGACAGCCCCGTGGTCGTCGCAAATGTTGATGCCGGAACTGATGAGCAACCGACGCTTTTTCTGGGCAAGACGCTCCTCGCCAAGTCAGACGAAAGGTACGCCAAAACAGCGGCCTCTCCCATAGTTTTTTCGGTAAGGGAAAGTATCGCGCCCGCGCTCGAAAAGCCTTATCAAGATCTCAGGGACCGAACGCTGGTTCACATAAAGCCCGAGCAGATGAAGCGTCTCTCCATAATCAGCGATAGCGCTCTCCTGGCTCTTAACAACCGCGGCACCGTCGCCGCCGAAAACTGGGACATAGACCTGCCCCTTAACATAGACGCAGACGACGAAGAGGTGGTTGATTACCTGGAAGAGCTGGGCCGCGTCCAGGTCGAGGATTTTGTCGCCGACTCCCCGGCCGACCTCTCACCGTATGGCCTTGAAAAGCCGAAAGCGAGTATCGAGCTCGAAGTCAGCACGTCCGAGGAGAAAACGCTGCAGAAAAAAATCTATTTCGGCAAGCTGGACCCGACCGGAAAGTTCGCCTACGCAAAACACAGCGACGAGCCCTCAGTCTATGCTATAGACGCCGATGAACTCCCCCATCTCCTCACATCCTATCTCGCCTTCAGGCACAAAAGAGTTCTCGATTTCAGCACGGCTGACGTCACTAAGCTCACCCTGCGCCGCGACGGCAAAACCTTCGTCTGTGAGGGCGAAGGCGCAACCAACTGGCGCCTACTCGAGCCCTTCGAGGCATCCGCCGACAGTGTCTCCGTTCGCGCCTTACTTAACACCCTCTCAAGCCTGAAGGCTGAGCGCTTCATCTCCGATTTCCCCCGCGACTGGACCGCCTACGCCTTGACCGAGCCCCCGTTACGCGTCGTTCTCCAACTGAAGGGGAAAGAGGAACAGGAAAAACCGCCCCCCGTTGACCTCTTGATTGGCGCCAAGGGCGACGGCGAACTCTACTATGCGAAACTCGCCGACAAGGATCTCCTCTTCCTGCTC
>CAZUUK010000016.1:0-2302 GCA_964622675.1 uncultured Planctomycetota bacterium
GTATATATATGGCTGTGGGACGTACGAGAGCCGATGGCTTCTGACTGTTCGGCTGGGCTTTCGCCGATCATTGCAAAGCTTTTCTTCTCGTGGCTACGGTCGGGGTGTGTTTGCTTGACGAAGGGGCTGGGCTGCGCAATTCCACGGATTGGGCGCTGCCCGCACGCCGGCATGCCGCGAAGGGGGTTCTGATCATGGCGGAAGAAGCTTCTGGAACCGAAGAACAACAGCGGCCCATCTTCGGGAATCTGACCCTCTCTATTGGGGTTCTAGCCGTGGCTGCATGGGCCGGGATGATGTACTTGGTGAGTGCTTTAGGTGTCGCAGAGCTATTCGTTGCCTGGGTGGTGGTTTTCTCGTGGCTGTATGCGGTTCTCGGTCCCAGGGCTATCACCGAGTACAGATCAGAACGAATCGAGTTGCCTGCGCAGGTGAGATGTGGAATGGGGGTGTTCTTCGTCGCGTCCGCGGCGGCGGGATCGATTTTTCTCCCGGAGAAGATATCAAATCGGATCGGGGGAGGGTTGCTGCTTGGCCTCGTCTCGGCGTACGTATTCCTGGCGATTCTCGGCCGCGAAGAACTGGTAACGGGCATGCGTGGCAGGCGATCGAGGTGGGCAGGCCCCTCTCCCAAATGGTGGCGGCCTTTCTATTTAGCTGCTTTTACAGCGGTGATAGCCGGCGCTTGTTTCTTCTGTAGCGCCCCGGCGCTGTTTTCGCCTGAGGGACCCGAATATTCGTGGTCCATAGGTCTACTGACATTCCTAGCGTATGTTCATGTGTTCCAACTTGCCCTTGGAACAGAGCTCGGTGTTGTTGGGATGGGAGACAGCACGGCGCGCCGCGAAACTACCGGGCTGAGCAAGGCAAGGAGGTGGCTGCTGAGCGGCCTGTTATCGAGTTTGGTGGTCGTGGGGGTTTTAGTTTGCGCCAGCTCAGGAGAATTAGGGCAAACGGTATCGGTTCTACTGACGCTTGCGCTGGGGGAAGCGTCTCTGCTTCTGAGCTTGACTCGGGTCGGGCTTTCACGACAGCTTGTTGAGGCGATCTGGCCAGCCGTCGGCTCTCTCGTAGCGTTGTTTCTCCTTGCGAATTTGCTGGGGCTCGCTGCGTTCTTCGCTGACAGGGTGCGAATAGCTCCAATTTTCGTCCTCTATTTTGGCATGGCCCATTTCTTCCTAAGGGAGCTGGTTTACAAGCTCTCCGGACCTTCGGCGGCGTAGCGCGGCCCGTTCGGGCTGTCGTCGAAACCGGGAAGACGTTCATAGCCGCAACGCGAGCAAGGGAGGCGGAATATGAAACGTTTCATTGGAGAAAGTGGTCGGATGCCGTTCATGAGAGGGGGAATGCACGTTCTCGCATCACTCCCCTTGCTGGTTCTGTTCGCTTGCGTTTCCACCAGCCTCTCGGTCGCTGACGAGACTGGCGAAGTTGACGATAAGTGGACGGTCAGAGGCGCGGACGTTGCGCCGACGGGAGACGTGGCGCTTGTGCTCGATGGGCCTAAGGTCTTCCAAGTCGAGAGCGATTGGAACATGCCTGAGTCCGAATTCCTGTGTGTCTGGGGTTTCCGGGACTGGCGCCGGCGAGACGCGCACACGCCGCCGCGTGCTATTCTGCAAACGAAAGCGCCCTACGCTTTCGGTCCGACTATCGACTGGGACTCGACAGGAAGAAAGCTGGCTTTCCATACCTATCGCTCCATCGCGAGCGAGCCAGGGACCTGGATCAACGGTGTTGATGTCGAGTCGGGAGCGTACATAGTCTACACAAAGGATGAAGATCCCGCGCTATGGGCAACCCTTCCTCTCTGGTCTCCTGACGGGAAGCTGCTTGCCTACGTTTCAAGAAGGACGCCCCCTTCGTCTCCGACTAAGGACCTCATTAAATTGGTGAGGGTGGTTGACGTGGCAAGTGGTTCGGTATCACTGGTGCCGGAGACGCCGCTTCCCGTCTGGGATAGTTGGGCCTGGGGCGCGGACAGCGGGATGATGTTTTGCATGTTTGGTGAAGAGGACGCCATATGGACCGTCGACGTGAAGACCGGGGCGAAAGACAAGCTTGTGGGCGGGCACATGATGAGCTCGCCGGCTGCCGCTTCGCCGCAGGGAGATGCATTTTTCTACCTTGACATGGGGAAGAGAGGGACGCGAACGTTCAATCCTCATCTGGAGATATTGCGCCGAGGCGAGTCCGGCTGGAAAAGCGTGCCCGTCGAGGATTCCGAGGCGAACTGGGTGTCGGGGTTTGGCCTTATTGATTCTGTCTGGCTTGCAAGCGGCAAGTCCTTCCTTGTGCTGTG
>CAZUUK010000016.1:2402-51988 GCA_964622675.1 uncultured Planctomycetota bacterium
TTGGCCTTATTGATTCTGTCTGGCTTGCAAGCGGCAAGTCCTTCCTTGTGCTGTGGACTGCGGAGGCAGGCCAGGGGCAGACGCGGATCGGAACTTTCTCTAAGGAGGGCCGCGCTCTGAAGCAGTTCCCGTTTGACATCTCTGACGAACGCGCACTTGCCCTCGCGGCCATGTCGGAGGACGAAGCGATCTGTGTGACCTTCGAGGGGGAAACGGGCGAGCTGAAGGTTGACAGCATCAGCCTCGAGACCGGCGGAGCAACCACGCTCCTGAAACTCGGTCAGGACGAGCTCAAGCTTCTGGGAAGGGACTCCAAGGCTCCCACATGGAAGCCACCTGCTGAGAAGAAAACTGAGGGTTAGCTGATCGCATAGACCGGCTCTCGGAGAGTTGCCATCCTGGATTTTTCATGAGCCGGCGCGTAGAATGTTTCCGGTTGATTCAGACGTTGGTGCGTAGTTCGTCTGGGTGCCTGCGAGTGCCATTCAGGTTCCTGCGGAAAGGAGAGGCAAATGAGCCTGGTCACAGCCAGTACGGTCGTGATGCTGGCATGTGCAATAGCCGCCGCTGCGGTGGCGTCTTCCAAAGCTCGAAGCTGGCTCATCTGGTCCGTCCTGGGTTTCTTCCTTGCTCCGCTGGGTCTCATAATCGTCGCTCTCCTGCCCGCGGCTTCTCAAGTAGACATGAAAGCGGCGCAGAAGTACGGTGTCTCCGGCGACTATCGCAAATGCCCTTTCTGCGCGGAGCCGATTCGCAAGGAAGCAAACAAGTGCCGCTTCTGCGGCAGTGAAGTCAACCCCATCGCCTGAGACCCTCCATCCGCTCGGGAAGGAATGAAACATGAAACACAAAGCAGTCGTCCTGTTGCTATCGCTCGCTCTGCTTGCTTTCGCGGTTGCCGTCGCGAGAGAGGCGGTCGAGGAAAGCCCGATTGAAGTCCGCGTGGATCCGCGGGTCGAGTTGATGTCAATAATCTTCCGGCTGGCCGGTAGCACGGAGTATAACCACCCCGGCTCACGCTCGGCTTACGCAGACGAGGTGGCAGAGCATTTCGGGAAGTTCAAGGACCATCCCGTCGTTTTGACCGCGCGGGAGCTGCGATCGAAGCGCGGCGTTTCTTATGACGCCGTCATAAGCATCGCGCTGCACGTCACGGACGCCGTCGAGCTGAAGGAGCGGGTTCCTTTCGACAAAACGCCGCGGAGTCTCGAGAGCCGCTGGCGGCCGGCCGAAGCCCGCGACTTCCTGGTGAAGGCGCGTCAGTTCGCGAAAGACACCGGCTTCCCGGCATTCGTGGCGAGTCACAAGCAACTGTACGAGGAAACGGCCGCGAGGATGCGGAAAACGCTTCAGGAGCACGCGCGACTGGATTGGTTCGACTCCTTCTACGGCTCCCGGCCGGGAGCGCGGTTCGTCGCCATGCCGGGAATGTTGACGGGCCCCAATTGCTACGGCTGCACCGTCAAGCTCGAAAACGGAACGGAGGAGATCAGCGCGGTTATCGGGGCCTCGGAATGGGACAGCGAAGGCGTCCCGGCGTTCCGCGAATGGATAGTCGCTACGGTCGTGCACGAGCTGTCCCACTCCTACGTCAACCCCATCGTTTACAAACACGCCGCCGAGTTGAAAGATGCGGGGGAGCGGATCTACCGGACTTGTGAACGCACGATGAAAAGCCAGGCTTACAGCAACTGGACGACGATGATGCATGAATCGCTGGTGCGGGCCGCCTGCGTCAGGTACGCGCTTGCAACGGAAGGCGAAGCGGCCGCCGAGAAGGCCATCAAGTCCGAGCATGGCCGGGGCTTCAGATGGGTCGGCGATCTCTCGAAATTGCTGGAGGAATACGAATGCGACCGCCGCGCCTACCCGACGCTGGAATCATTCATGCCGCAGATCGCCGCTTTCTTCAACGCGTACGCGGACAGTCTGAAGGACATAACGACGGGGCCGCCCCAGGTTGTCTCAACCGTTCCCGCCGACGGGGCGGCCGGCGTTGCCCCGAACCTGAAAGCCATCGTCGTGACTTTCGATCGGCCGATGATGAAAGGTTCGTTTTCCGTGTGCGGCGATCCCAAGGAGATGCCGGAATCCGTGGGCAAGCCCAGTTATGATAGGGAAGGGAAGGTGCTGACCATACGTGTCCGGCTGGAGCCCAATCGCACGTACCGCCTTTCGCTGAATTCGCCCAGCTACCGGTACTTCAGGAGCAAGCAACGCGTCGAGCTCGAGCCCTATCCTTTGACGTTCACAACCGGGACCGGGCCGGGGCAGGAGATGACAGGAGCTCCGAAGGTCGTCTCCATCGTTCCCGCCAACGGCGCCACTGACGTTGACCCGAATCTGAAAGCCATCGTCGTGACTTTCGACCGGCCGATGATCAAGGGCAACTACTCGATATGCGGAGGCGGGCCGGATTTCCCGGAGATCCTGGGCAAGCCTTACTACGATAGAGAGGGTAAAGTGCTGACCGTCCGCGTTCGCCTGAAGCCCAACTGGACGTACCGGTTTTCGCTCAATTGCCCCAGCTACCGCGCGTTCAAAAGCGTGCAAGGCGTCGCGCTCGAGCCTTTCCCGGTGACATTCACAACCAGGGGCGAGTAGACGCGCTGTCGGGTTACCAGCGTGGACGTCTCAGCGCGCTGCGACGTTGACAGCGGAGGCGGGTCAGGTTATCCTTGGGGTTCGGTTTCCGAGGGCGGGAAGGGTCCGGTCTGGCTGAATTTCTCCTCGGTTGGTCCCTTTCCGCCGCATTCGTGAGGCTGCGCTGAAGGAATAAGGGATAGCTATGGACAAGGTGCGATTTGCAATTGTGGGACTGGGGATGATGGGGAGACAGCAGTGCACGCGGGCTGTGAAACATCCGAAGTCGGAACTCGTAGAAGTCGTTGATACTGTCGAGGAAAAGGCTCGAAAGGCCGCTGAGGAATTCGCCTGCAGGTTCTCGACCGACGCAATGGCTGTTACCTCCCGCGACGATGTGGACGCTGTCATCATAGTTGTCCCGCACTACGACCACCCCGACATGGCGATCGCGGCCGTGGAAAACGGCAAGCACGTATTCTGCGAAAAGCCTCTGGCGGTTACCGTCAGCCAGGGCGACAGGATGGTGGAGGCGGTGAAGAAAAGCGAGGTCGTTTTCGGCGTGGATTATCAGATGCGGGCCTCCGCGTCGATCCAGAAGTTCCGCGAGTTCGTCCAGTCCGGTTCGCTGGGAGAGGTTCACCGGGTTCATATGGTCTATACGAGCTTGAGGCCGATGTCGTACTTCCGGATGGGCGAGTGGCGAGGAACCTGGGCGGGGGAGGGCGGCGGAGTGACGCTCAATCAAGGCACGCACCCGCTCGACGTTTTTCAGTGGGTATTCGGCCTGCCGGTAGAACTCCAGTCGTGGGCCGATGTCTACATGCACGATATTGCGGTCGAAGATTACGCGAGCGCGATGGTGCGATTCGAGAACGGCGCCCACGGGCACATTCACCTTTCCACCTGCGAGTTTCCTCAGACGTTCAGATTCGAGATATTCGCCGAGAAGGGCCAGGTCGTTTTCGACGGCTCGAGGCTGAGGAGCGGCAGGTTCGATATCGGCGTGCGCGAGCACATAGACGACGAGAAAAACTGGAAGCCGTCGCGCATTGACTGGGAGGAAGTGGAGCTCGGAGACGTGGGGTGGGGCAATCACGACGGGATTTTCGACGACTTCGTCGAGGCAGTGCTGAACAAGCGAGCGCCCCTGGCGACGGCGGAGGATGCGCTTCGTTCACTTGAGTTGACGAACGCGATCATCCTCTCTTCGGCAAGGCACAAGGCGGTCCGCTTTCCAATAGACCGGGCCGAATACGATGAGCTGCTCGACGAGTTCGTCCGCCGCGAGCGCGCGGAAAGGGGCGACAGGGAGAGGAGATAAGCTTGGCGGACTTTGAACACCGCGGGACTTGGTGGTTTCATCCATGCTTTCTCGACCCGGCCATAGGGCCGTGGGGAGGCTACGAGAAGTACGGCGACGACCCTGTGGCGCTGTGGAAACTGGCCCTGGATTGGATGGCTGACCGCGGCCTCAACTTTGTCGTCGCGGGAATAGCACCGCAGTCGAAGGACGTGATCTATCACGACTGGGCGTTCCATTACGTACTAGATTTTCCGGAGCACCCTGAGAGCCGGGTTCTCGGCGCTGAATTCGTAAGAACCAATCGGGAAATGCTCCGCGAGATATTCTCCTACGCGAGGTCGAAAGGCATCGCGCCTTACGTTCATCACTACAATTTCGGCGCTCCCATTGCGTTCGTCGAAGCGCACGAGGAGCTCGCGCAGAAATACTCTCATCCCGAGTGGCCCAGCCCTATGCGCACGATGGACTCCATGATGCTCATACGGGGGAATGTGTGCTGGAGCGAGCAGGTTTACAAGGACTACATGATCGCCTGCTGGCGAGAGTTTTTTGAAAAGATGCCCGAAGCCGAAGGGGTGATGGTGACGCCGGGCGAGGCGGCTAACTGTTCGTGCGAGAAGTGCGCGGGCGGCCGAAAAGGCTGGAACGAGAGAAGGCGGCGCGCGGAGAACCTTAACATGACGGTGGATTTCGTGAAGACCTTTGTCGCGACGCATAGAGAGGCGGGAAAAACCCCACTCGTCAGGATCTGGACGCTTCCCGCCACGAAGCGCTGGCTTGACGCCGTGCCCAAGGGGGTTCCGTACGTATTCAAGTACAGCGGATTCGATGCCGTGGATTGCCCGCCGAATCCGGCAATCGCTGCATGGCACAAGGCCGGTCACACCGTTTGGGTCTCGAAGGAATTTGTCGGCGGGGAGAACGGCGGCCCCATTATCTGGAACGAGCCCTGGCAATTCTGGCGGTGGGCTGACGAACTGAGGCGAATCGGCGTGCCAGGGGTCATGGGAATACACAACACGGACCACGGCCTCTTCGCGCTTCGGTACAGGGTCCAGTTTGCGCAGCTCGAGCAGCTCGTTTACTACATAACGCAGGACGAGGAATACGATGAGACGCGCTGGGTGAAGAACTTCCAGCAGATATTCGGCGAAATTGGGAAAGAGGTGCTCGATGCCGTGAAGCTCTACAGCGGCATCGTCCTCAACATCAACAAGGTAATGTGGGAGGGCGACGAGGGCTTCATGTGGAATTTCGCTTACCACTTCAAGGAACTGCGCGGCTGGCCGGGCGCCCTGGGCATCACGCTGACACCGCCGAAATGGGTGCGCGGCGAGATGGCGACCCTGCGCGACTACGTTGACTACCTGAGGCGCAATCCGTGGGCGGATGATGTGATTGAGAAAGTTGCGGAGGGAAAACCCGACCCCTTCTCATTTCTGGAAGAGAAAACTAAGCAGGCGAAAACGGGCCTGGACAGGCTCGAGCGACTGTCTCCGCGGATACCGGAGGAGTCGCAAAAGGAATTCCGCCTCCTTGCCCTGAGCGCCGAGATAGCGTACCTTACGGGTATGCAGTGGGTGCATTTCCTTCGCGCCAGGCTCCTTTATTCCGGCGCGACTAGCGGCGCCCCGGTAGAAGTCGAAAGAAAACTGGCGCAGGAATGCCTCGACAATCTCGACAAGGGCATAGAGGCCATGGAGCGGCAGCGCGAGGTCGTGCTTCGTTACCCGGGAGACATCCTCCGCTTTCACGTCTACTTCAGCAGGCGGGGGCTGGGGATGCCGGCAAGGATAGAACACTGGAAGCGCGAACGCCGGACGGTTCAGGAAGAGCTCGGCGAATTGCTCGAAGGAAAGGTGTGGCGCTTTCCGTAACCCATAATTGACTTGCATCGGAGCTGGGCAATGCGATTGACCT
This sequence comes from uncultured Planctomycetota bacterium, assembly GCA_964622675.1. Lineage (GTDB taxonomy): Bacteria > Planctomycetota > DG-23 > CAZBND01 > CAZBND01 > CAZUUK01. Next base: position 8,212 of record CAZUUK010000016.1, read on the forward strand.
CGAAGCAGCTTGTGACGGTGGGATACGTTGTCGGCGGCGCCTTCGTTTTCTTCGGCCTTATCCATATCGGCCTCGAGCTGTACGAGCAGTATCAGATCAACAGGGACTTGGCGATCCTGCGCGCAGGCAGGTCGGAAGCCGAAGTCAGCTCTGCTCAGGAGGACCTTGTGCGCCGGGACGTCCTCATATATCTCATAACCTATCTCGACATGCCTGCTCACCACGACAAGACGATGCGGGTTTGCCAGTCTTTCGAGCGGTTGGTCACTGGGTACCCTGACAGGATAAGCAAGCGCCAGAAGCGTGCCGTAAAGGCGATGATGAGGGGCAAGTTGAAGATGCCGGAGGGACTGGATCTGTCCAGCCTGTATCCGAAGCTGGAGGAGTTCCTCGAGGGGGAAACGGTCATCTTTGACCTGGAAGAAGAGCAGGTGATGGAAAGAGCCTGCGAGATGATAAGGATGGGCTACGACGCAACCCTCTCCCGTGCCATGGATGCGCTTAAGATGCTCGTCCGCCGTCGGCTTGATAGCGGCAAGGGGATCCCGCCCGTTCAGATCGGCGAGATAAGCCGGCTGCTTGAGCGCGAAAGCCCGTCGCTCCGTGAAGGGGTAAGAGAGATACTGACGGAGCTGGGAGCTGATTCCTACAAATGGCTGAAGAAACTTCTCGAACGAACGCCGAATCCGATTCTGGCACAGGAGACGGATGAGTATAAAGAGGAGGAGCGCGAGGCCCAGCTCCATGACCGAGACCTCCGCGCAAAGCGGGAGGCCATCCTGCTTCTCCTCGAGTTCGGTACACCCGAGGCGCAAGAAATCCTCGACTGGGCGAAAGAAGAACCCCAGTTAAAGGATGTGTTCGTGGAAGCGCTGGCCAGTGCCCCCACAACATCAGGGGCTTCCGCAGCGGTAGAATGATTTCGTCCGGACCAAGCATCTTCCTGCGTAGAGCCATATTGCCCGTCGCAGTGATCCTTGTGCTCGGACTCGCTGCGGCCATTTACATGAATTCGCTTTTTGACGTCTGGATTTACCACATCGAGGTCGAAGGCGAGCCCTCCATTGAATCACTGGAGCGGCTGCGCGATTTGCTGGCCGAGCGGGTCAGGCTCTTCACTCCCCATTTTCGCGTTCGCAGGGCCACTTTCGGTGTATTGGAGGACGGAACGTACGTGGTCTCCGCGCGGAGCCGTTTCGAGCCGTCGGATTTCATCTCTGCCTTGCTGAGCCCCAACGTCGTCGAGCTGCGCGAGGCGAGAAACGCCCCGGAGGGGGCCGAGCCGCCGGAAGGGTTCTGCGCATCCGTGCTTAAAATCCCCGAATACAACCTCGACAACCTCCCTGAGTGCACCTTCCACGAAAAGCCGATATTTCTCAGCGACTCACCGGGAATGGTGATGCGCCGCGTGAAAAGCGTAAACGTATGGCTCATGAAAAAGCTGACGCGGGACCCCGTCATCTCCATAGAGTTTGACGGCGGCCAAGCGGAGGACTTTGCGGAACTGACGGGCGGTATTGCGGCGGCTGCGGATGACGCGATGCTCGCCCTTCTTATTGACGGCGAAGCGAAAACGGCGGCCGTGGTAAAGGAACGAATCGAGGGGGGCCGCGTTGAACTTCGCGGTGTCGCCACAAAGGAGCAGGCCAGACTCATCGGCGCCATAATCGAAGCCGGCCCTCTTCCGGCCGACCTCAGGCTGCGCGCCGAGAGACAGCAAAGCGCCGAGGCTCCCGACCAAGCCCCCTAATCGCGCCTGCCCGGCAGCTTCCTTTCCCGAATCCGCAGACCCGAGCAGTTAATGCCTCGCTTCGAATCCCTGCTCCTTCAAGATCAGCTCAAGCATCTTTCGCTGGAAGTCGTCCAGGTCGCCAGCCCCCATCTCCTCGAGCTTCTTCCACGTTGCGTGCGTCATCCGCCGCTCTTCCTTTAGCTTGTCAACTATTGCGCCGATGGTCCTCAGATACTTGAACTCTGGCAGGTCCCACATTCCCAGAGGCCCTTCCTTGCCCGCGAGTCCCCAGGTGTAGATGAGGTCGCTCATGGGCCCCGCGACGACCGGGTGCGCGCCGCCAGGGATCGCGAAAGCGCATTTATCGGTCAAGAGGAAGGCTTTCATCAGCCTGCCGCCGTCCATAAGTAGCTGCGCCGCGTACGGGCCTATGATGTCCTTCTCTTTCAAACGCGATACGTGGTAATAAACCTCCTCGTGGTCGGACTGGCCGGCTGCGGGATTGTCTTCATCGTGGATGTGCAGCGGGCTGCCGGACCACAGCCCCGGCGGGCTGTACGTTTCACCGATTACGAGGTTGCAGCTGTGGTTCTCCGGGGAGACGAACACAATGACCCCTCTCCACCACACGGCTGAACCGGTGCTCAGGTAAGGCCGCTCCTTGGGCTCAACGAAGGCGGGGATTTTCTTTTCGGAGGCGGTGGCCGTGTAGAAAATCGCCTCGCCTGTGCCCTGGATCGTGAAGGAGGAGTCTCTGGGCACGTAAACGGCTCCCGCATTGCAGTTGCCGAACGGGGCGCCGAAGGGATCGTCTCTTCGCCCCTCGAACACTTCTCCCTCCACCTCTACCCGGAATGACCCGTACTGCGGAACAAAAACCCATTCTCTTTCCCCCGTCTCCTCACTGAAGGGACCATCGCCAAGTTGATAGACGCCGAAACCGAGCACGTCTATCGGCACGTTCTGGTCTTCCGGGTCGAAGATCATCCCACTCGATTTGCCGTCGTATCGGACGAGAGGGCTTATCTCGCCGCTTTCGATGCGGGCTGCGTATTTCTCCATGGACTTCTGCATGTTAGACCTCCGTCGTGGTTAGTATTTCTCGTATGCAAGTTCTTTCCACCGCCCGTCGTCGGCGAGGCGGCTTTCAATATCTACGTTGAAGAATTCAGCGACGGGCTGAAGCACCCAGGGGTTATCGCGGAGCACTTCCCTAGCCGTGTTCAGCACGATCTGCAAGCCTTTCTGCGTCATCTTTCCCAGTGGCTGCCGACACGGCCCTGACGGCATCCCCAGGATTCTCATGAGGGTTTTGGTAGCCAGCGGGTTCCGCGCCTTGCAGAGCACTTCCCCGTAGGTGCTGTCCTCCTGCGTCTTTACCGTGACGATGGAGAAAAGGGGTCTTAGAGCTTCCTCAGCGCCTGCCGCCTCATTGGATTTTCCCTCCAGCGCCAGCTTCACCATCTTCTGGACAGCGCCGGGAGCAATGTTCGACGCGACGGATATGACTCCGCTCGCGCGAATCTGCGGGTCTTTCATCATCGAAAGCGTCTTGTCGTCATCGCCCGAGAGTATTGCGAAATCCTCGCCGCAGCACTGCCGCGTTCTGCGCATGTTCTCGATGTTGCCCGTCGCCTCCTTGACTGCGTTGACGTTGGAAAATGCCTCGTCCAGGATTCCCAGATCCTCTGGAAGCAACTGGGTGCCCGTGCGGCCGGGAATGACGTACGGTATGACCTCCAGGTTAGGGAACTCCCGCGCAACCGGCTCGACGTATTCGCGCCTTATCTCCAGCGAGCTCGGCCCGTTGTAGTACGGATCGACCAGCAAGATCGCCTTCGAACCGGCATCGGCGGCGCATTTCGTCGCCCGCAAAGTCTCATCTGTGCAGTTGCTTCCCGTGCCCGCAATGGAGACGGCCTTGTCGGAGACCCCCTTCGCCACGCATTCGATGACCTTAATGTGTTCGTCCCAATCGAGCGTGGGGCTCTCGCCGGTGGTCCCGACGGCCAGAATTCCGCTCACGCCCTGGGATAGCTGGAATTCAACAAGCCGTCCCAGACCGTCGAAATCCACGCCGCCCTCTTCCGTCATGGGCGTAACGATTGCCGTAAAACATCCCTTGAACATCGTCCTGCCTCCTGGGAAATAAAGATAGCACCGTTGAACCTGTCGCAATATATCAGCGCACCGCCGACGCGTCAATCCCAATCGCTTGAACCCTGCCTCGTGGGCTAATAGAATGCATCCTTGCCCGAAGGAGGTGCCGCCCCGATGCGAGTGGTCGCGATGCTCCCGACCTACAACGAGCGGGATAATATCTCTGAACTCATCTCCGAGATACTCGCTCGCCGCGACGACATCGAAGTTCTGGTGGTTGACGACAGCTCGCCGGACGGAACCGCCGAGACTGTGCGTGAAATTGTGCAGCGCGATCCTCGCGTTCACCTGGTTGTCCGCGAGGGCCCGCGAGGCCGCGGCTACGCCGGCGCCGAGGGCTTCCGCCGCTCCGTAGCCATGGGCTACGAGCTGGTCGTAGAGATGGACGCCGACTGGTCCCACGACCCGCGCTTCATCCCCGCACTGATTGAGGCGGCGGCAGATTGTGACCTGGTAATCGGTTCGCGCTTCGTCCCGGGCGGAGGGCAGGAGGGGCGGTCTTTTTCCAGGGTCGCAGTAAGCTTCCTTGCCAACCTCTATCTCCGCATCATGCTGGGTTTCTTCGGGATCAGCGACTGCACCTCGGGCTTTCGCTGTTTCAGAAGTGAATTACTGGCTAGCATCGAGCTTGAAACGCTTCGCTCCCGCGGCCCTTCTATCGTCGGTGAGGTGCTGTTTCGGTGCAAAGGGGCGAGGATAAAAGAGGTGCCGATAATCTTCCGTGAACGTGGGCACGGGCGGAGCAAGTTCAACTTCCGCGCCATGTGGGACAATATTACGATGGCCCTGCGCCTTCGTATCCGCTCGCTCTTTCGCCCGAAGCGCTATTTGCGAAAGGCCGCTGGCTGAGATCGGTTTCGGACGCGGGCGAGTGATGATATGCTTTGACCGCCTGCGGGGAAGCGACTAGAATTTAAGCTCTGGCGTTTTGCGCTCACCACGAGGAGGGGTCGTTCCCGAAGAGACTCATGCGGCTGCAGAAAACGGAGGAACAGATTGCTTGACATCAATTTTGTTCGCGAGAATCCGGACGCGGTAAAACGCGCCGTCGCGCTCAAGGGCGAGAAGGTTGACGTGGACAACATACTTCTTCTCGACACTCAGCACCGTCAGCTCATCTCGGACGTTCAGGAGCTTCGCGAGGAGCGGAACCGATCGTCCAAGCTGGTCGGCGCGCTGAAGAAGGAGAAGAAAGACGCCTCCGAGCTGGTCGCCAGGGTCCGCGAAGTCAACGAGAGGATAAAGCACCTGGAGGCGGAGAAGGACATTCTCAGTCGCCAGATCGAAGACCTGATGATGTGGGTTCCAAACGTGCCGTACGAGGAGGTCCAGCCGGGCGTGGGGGATGAAGCGGCGGTGGAGATCAGACGCTGGGGCGAAAGGCGCGAGTTTCCGTTCGAGCCGCAGGCGCACTGGGACCTGGGCAAGTCGCTTGGGATATTCGACTTCGAAGCGGCGGCGAAAATCGCCGGCAGCTTCTTCTCCCTCTTCAGAGGGCAGGGCGCTTTGCTCGTCAGGGCGCTCATCAACTTCATGCTCGACCTTCATACGCGCAAGCACGGTTACACGGAAGTCTTTCCCCCTTTCCTTGTCAACCGTACCGCGCTGACGGGCACGGGCCAGCTCCCCAAGCTCGAAGACGACATGTACCATCTCCCTCGTGATGATCTCTTCCTGAATCCCACGGCCGAAGTTCCCGTCACCAACATCTATCGCGACGAGATCCTCTCCGAAGACGACCTTCCCATATGCCTCACTGCCTACAGCGCCTGCTTCCGGCGCGAGGCCGGTTCCTACGGGAAGGACACTCGCGGCCTGCTGCGCGTTCATCAATTCAACAAGGTGGAGATGGTCAAGTTCACAACGCCTGAGACTTCCCGCGAGGAGCTGGAAAAGATGCTCCAGAACGCTGAGGAAGTGCTACAGAAGCTTGGCCTCGAGTACCGTGTCGTCAGGCTGGCGGCGGGCGATCTGAGCTTTGCCGCGGCGCTTTGCTATGATATAGAGGTTTGGGCGCCGGGGATTAAGCGCTACCTGGAGGTGTCTTCTTGCAGCACGACTACCGATTTCCAGGCGCGCCGCTGCAATATTCGGTACCGGACTAAAAAGGGCAAAGTTCGCTTCGTCCACACGCTTAACGGCTCTGGGGTTGCGTTAGCCAGAACCGTTGCTGCCATTGTCGAGACCTGCCAGAACAAGGACGGCACCGTAGCGGTTCCCGAGGCACTTATTCCATACATGCACGGCCTTGAGAGGATGGTGCCGGAGGTCTGACGGATGCGCTGCCCGAAGTGCCACGCCCCGATGGTCGAGCGGAAGCGCACCTATCACAAAAAGCGAAAATGGGTTTGCCCTAATTGTCGCAAGGTTCGCATGCAAGCTCCGAAGAAGGTGAGGAAGTGAGGTGGGTGGTTACGGCGGCATTGCAGTATTCTCCTTCCTGATCGGTCTTTCCGGAGCGCTCATTCCCGGCCCGATGATGCTTGCCACCGTGACCTCTTCGCGAAAGCACGGCTATGTTGCCGGTCCGCTCATCTCGGCCGCTCACGCGGTTCAGGAGCTGATTATGGTGGTGGCTCTTGTGTTCGGCGCGAGCAGATTGCTGGTAAACGACCATCTTATAGGAGGCGTTAGCTTTGCCGGCGCTGCGGTTCTCGCGTGGATGGGAATAGCGGCCATCAGATACTCCAGAAGCGCCAGCCTCCAGGGCGCGATGGAACGCCCCGCTTCGAAGTTCATCTTGAATCCAATTCTTGCGGGCATCACTACGACCGCGGGGAATCCAATGTGGTGGGTGTGGTGGCCGACGGTCGGTTTTGCGTACATGGCCATGGTGAAAGACATCGGGCTGCTCGCGATCGTCCCTTTCTACTTCGGCCACGTCTTCGCTGACTTTCTCGTTTACAGCGGCATATCCACGGTCGTAACGGCGGGAGGAAGGTGGCTTCGTGACAGGCACTTCCGCTTTGTTATCGCGGCTTGCGGCGCGTTTCTGATCGGCTTTGCCTGCTTTTTCGCCGCATTCGGCGTGCATAAGATCGTTTGGGGGGAAGGATGAGCTGGGGCCTGGTATTCGCGATTCTCTTCGCGTTGGCGCTTGCCGCTTATCTGCTGTTCGAGGTATTCCTCAAGCGACTGACGAGGACCGGTTCTGCGCAGGCCCTCCTCGCCGCCTCTTACCGGAAGGCCTACGAGAGGGCTGAACGCCGCCGACTGATTCGCAGGAAAAGGCACCTCGCTCGGGCTCAGCTTCTCGAAGAGCTCCTGGATGCGCACCCTGATGAAACCGAAGTCCGCGCCACCTTGATGAAACTCTACTGCGCTGAGCCGAACGTGGAGCCGCTGAAAAAGCACACACTTGCAATGCTGGTCCACAACCCAGGTGATGAGCTTGCCTGCTCAACCGCGTTCGCCTTGGCGCGAGAGGATGACTTCTTCCCTCAGGCGCGGGACATCTACCAGAACGCCGTCAAGGGAACTCCTGATGACGTCACTTTGCTCCTTCGCTACGTCAACTTCCTCTTCGGCAGAATACTGCACTGCGCCTCCGAGGAGTGCTCTGAGCTTATGACGGAGGCCGAATCGCTCTTCGCCCGGATACTTGAACTCTCCCCCGGCAGTACTGACGCTCTGTGGTCGCACGCAGTTTTTTTGCAGCACAAGGGTGAGCTGGAAAAGGCGGCGGAGGAGCTTTCTAAGGTCTCATCGCCGCAGCCGCAGCTCCTTATTCAACTGGGCGAAGTATTCAGAAAGCTTGGCAGGTTGGAGGAAGCGGAGCTGGCATGCGCAATGGCCGCCGACGGCGAGACCCGTTCGCTGAAAGGCACCGGCCCCGTCGGTAACGTCGCCTACACCAGACTCGGGTGCATCGCGCTCGAGAAAGGGTATGAGGAAAACGCTGCTCAGTATCTCACGGAGGCAATTCCCTCCGCTTCCCATGCATCTTTCTGCAAAACCGGGCTGGACATGGAGCTGGCAAGGTCTCTGCTTGACAGGGGAATCGCGGCGGAAGCGGTGTCGAATTACGCCGAAGTGTCTCTGGCTTACAAGCCGGGAGATGAGAAAGCTCAGGCGCTAAAAGACCGCGCTGATGGGATCTTTCAGGCTTCGGCCTCCCGTCAGGAATCTGCAGAAAGCTAGGCGGCGATTCAGTTCGCCTGCCGGAGCTCATTCACATCGCCCTCTTCCAGCGCGCCCATGGAAAAGAAGACCGCGCCCGCCGCTTTCATTCCCTTCGCCTTTTCGACTTGCGCGCACAGCTCCTTCGGGTCGAGCAGCACCTTTTCCGTCCGCTTTGCAATGCCTTCGAAAAGCCTTCCCTCGGGAAGCCCGAGCGCCCTATGTTCCGCTGCCCTTCGTAGAAAGGTCGCACGCGAATCCGTGTAGTTCATCGTCACCGCGAAATCGAGCCAGCCTTCCCTGAGCCATCTCGCCCAGTCCTGGCCGCAGATGTCGGCTATGGCCGGATAATCGGGGAAGACCGCCGCCGAAAGCATTTTGCCGTGTGCCCTTACCCTTTCGCCGGCCTCGTGCACGAAGCTCGATATGGCTTGGGTTCTCATGTCAAACCAGGCTCTCCGCGCCCCGCCGCTTTCGAAGATTTGCTCCGGCCGGAAGCCCATCTTCTTGAACTTGCCGCGACAGTGCTTGCACGCGCACGCTCGCAGCTCCATGTACCTTATGAAGTCAAGGTGGACGCCCGCTACAGGGTAGCGAGTTGCGATCTCTTCGATAACCGCCAGTTCCGCCTCGCGCACCTCGCTTCTCGCGGGGCAGGCCATGCCGGTAGGGACTTCTTCGTGAAGGTGGTCGAACCGCATTGACTCGCAGTCCCGGTGTTTTTCGAGGAGCTTCGACTTTCCTTCCAGAAAAGTGCAAACCCAGGCGTGGATTTCGAGTCCGGACTTCTCGGCTTCGCGGCAGATGGAATCGAGCATGTCCCAATCGGCGCCCGGATATATTCGCTCGGTCTTGTAATAGGCGAGGCTCCTGCCGTCGGTGAAGTGCGTCTCCGATTTTACGCAGGGAAGGAGGAGGGATATTCCTGCGTCTCCGGCGCGGCGGACGGTTGCGCGAACGTCTTCCGGACGCGAGAACTCAACGTAAGGCTGGCACCACGCTCCCAGCCGGAAATCCGCTCCCACGCTATCTTTTCCCCCGTATGTCGTCCCCGGCAGGCCACGCCTCGCCGCTCAGCAACCTCCGTCGGTAGGCTTCGACGGCCAGGTTATCTATCTGTTCGATTTGCTTGTCCGAAAGGAACTTGGGGTTTCCCGCGATGAGCGCAGCCATCTGGAGCTTCGCCGAATCCTCCAGCACTTCCGCCCGTATGAACGCCTCCCTAAGATTGGTCCCAACGGTGATTGCGCCGTGGTTGATCATCAGCACAGTGTTGCATCTCTGGATCGCTTCGCCGATGGCCCGGGCCAGCTCTTCCCCTGCCGGAACGATGTACGGAAGGGTGATAACCTTGCCGACGTAAGCGACGAAGTCGGGCGTCATCGCCCTCACCTGAGCGCCGCCCGTTGCCAATCCCGTCGCTATCGGCGGATGCGCGTGGATGACCGCTCTCACGTCCTCGCGTCGGCGGTAGCATTCCAGGTGGAGCGGTGTTTCGCTCGTCGGCCTCTTCGACCCTTCCACCACCTCGCCCGTCTTCACGTTCATCTTCACGTAGTCATCGCATCCCAACTCGGCCACGGACAGCCCGCTGGGCGAAAGATACGCGAAATCCCCCTCGCGTGCGCTTATGTTCCCGCCCGGCCCCACCACCAGCTTGCACTCGATCATCTTCTTCCCGTATTCAACTAGCTGTTCGCGAATGTCCATTTGGACTCCTCAGCCCTTCTTTATCCGGTCGCTTGAGACGTCGAATCCCGACTTCCTGAACGCGCTTCTGAAATACTCCCTGGAAACGCGAAGTTCGCTCCCTATCTGCCTGAGGGAACTTCCCCGCGGATAGAGAATCTCGAAGGAGAGGAACGCGATCCGCGGGCCCGCCTTCAGGATGCTCCTTATCACTTTCTCGGCGCGGATTATCCCGCGGCGATTGTATCTCGGCGTGAACGGCCAATGCCTGCTTCGCGTCCGGTCGGTCTGCTGTAGATGAACGAAAACCATATCGCCGCCGGGAAAAGGCTCCTCCATCCATCTGTACGGATCCTTGTCCGCTTTGGTGTGATTGGCGTCGGGCTGCGGCGCCGGCGCCGCGTGCCCGCAGTCCAGGTGCATCATCACGGGGATGGCCGACTTCCGGTTTATCGCCCGGAGCATCTGCCTCCCCTCTTCGATCGTGTACGGCTTCAGCTGCGGTGTGTACATCTGCTCCAGGAATATCGCCTCCACTCCCCTCCGTCCGGCGTACTCCGCAAACCGCAGGAACCGCTCCATGAATTTCTTTACAGCCTGTTTCGGCCTCCTCTGCGCGTCCTGCTGCGTCATGTAGTCATAATGGCCGGTGATGTATTTTGCGCCGAAGACCTGCGCCATATCGGCCAGACCCTTGCACCAGCGCAGGCCTTCATCTGCCATATCGTCGAACGGATGTGAAAGGAGATTCGCCAGATAAGGGAGCCTGCCCGTCGCAATGGCGACCGCCTCCAGGCCGTTCTTCTCAATCACGCGGAGTGTCTCTTTGACGAACTCCGATCTTCGCCTGAGTACGTTCGCATAGAAGCTGGGGTCGAGGTGGTCGGTGAAGTATTCGAAGTAGGTGAAGCCCGCCTCAACGAGCGGCCTCACCCATCTCGAGGGCTCAGGATTGTCCTGCACCGAGTAGCCGTTGTTGCCGAGAAGCCAGAACTCCGTCATCCCATCTCCTGTCCGCCGGTAACGTTGATCGCCTGGCCCGTCATGTAGGAGGATTTCTCCGAGGCGAGGAAGATGACCAGGTTCGTCACGTCCTCGTAGCTGCAGCCGCGTCCGAGCGGCACCTGCGCTTCGTAATGTTTCCGCACCTCATCCTTGCTCATCCCGAGCTTCTTCGAGTACTGGTCGTAGAGGCTTTCGACCCAGAGGCGAGAATCAAGGATGTTGCCGGGGCACACGGCGTTTACCCTGACGTTGTACTCCGCCAGCTCGAGCGCGAGCGACTGCGTAAGGCCCACCGCGCCGAACTTCGAAGCCGCGTACGCCGAGTTCTTGTAGCTTCCCTTCTTCCCCGACTTGGAGTTTATCTGAATGATCGCGCCGCTTCGCTTCCCCTTCATTATCGGAGCGACCGCGCGCGAGCACAGAAAGTAGCCAGTCAGGTTTACTTCAATAACCTTTTTCCACCCCTCGATGTCAACCTCGTCCACCGCCCCGGCCTGGACTATCCCGGCGTTGGAAACCAGAACGTCGATCGTCCCGAAACGCTTGAGCGTCTCATCCCGTGCGCGCTCGACCGTCTTGAAGTCCGTCACGTCGGCGAAAATCCCAAAGGAATCTCTGCCGGTCTGGGTCTGGATGTCTTTCGCGACCGCCCGCGCTGCCTCCTCGTTTATGTCCCAGAGCGCCGTCTTCGCTCCCTCCGCCGCCAGGGCCTTGGCGATCTCCGCCCCCAGACCCTGGCCGGCGCCCGTTACGATTGCCGCTTTTCCTTCGAGTTCCATCTTCGGCTCTCCTCACGGAGTTACGACTACCTTTATACCTTTCTTCTCCTTGGCGACTTCCAGCGCCTCGGATATGTCGTCGAGCCCGAACTTGTGCGTCACGAACTTCTTCAGATCCACCTTCCCCGCGGCGGCAAGTTCCAGCGCCTTCACGTATTGGGCTTTGTGCGAGGCGAACGCGCCGAATACCGATACCTCCCAGTAGTGGATCTTGTTCGTGTCCAGCGTCACCTTCCCCCGGTCCTTCGGGAGCCCGGCGAAAAAGCTCACCCTGCCTTTCTTCTTGGCGATCTCTATCGCCTCCGCCTGCACCTGCGGCACTCCGCACGCGCAGATCGCCACGTCCACTCCCGCCCCGCCGGTCCGCCTCATGATCTCCTCTCTGGAGTTCTCCGCCGCTATCGGCTCGCCCGCCTTGAACTTGCGCACCGCCTCCAGCCTGTCCGGCGCGGCGTCAACCATCAAAACGCGCGATGCCCCCTGGGCCCGCACGAGCTCCGAATGCATCAGCCCTATCGGCCCGCAGCCGAATATCGCCACAACGTCGCCTTCGGAAACGTTCAGGTATTCCTGCCCGTTTATGCAGCAGGAAAGGGGCTCGATCAGCGCGACCTCTTCCGGCGAGAGATTTTCCGGCACCTCTATTACATTGCCCTGCGCGACGGCCGGCTCAGGGATAATCATGTACTCCGCGTAGGCCCCGGGGAAATCGTATCCCAGCGCCTTGAAGTCGGGGCAGAGGTTGTAGTATCCCTTCGCGCAGTACTCGCATTGGCCGCAGCCCACGCACGTGACCGACGTCACACGCGCCCCTTCCCTCACCCCCTCAACGCCTTGACCCACCTGATCCACGACTCCGCATATTTCGTGGCCGATTATCGCCGGAGGCACCACGTTCTTCTGGCCGTAGGTGAATATCCTCACGTCCGTACCGCATACGGCGTTGGCCTCGATCTTCAGCCGCACCTCCCCCAGCCCGGCTGTGGGTGTATCCACCTGCTTAACCTCCATCTTCCCCGGGCCGAGGAAAACCGCTGCCTTCATTTCGTCCTCCTTTTAACTCCTATTTTATCCCGGCCGCGTCCACCCAGATGGGGCTTGACCAGGCGATTTCAGTATCGGCCTGCGTTACCCGGACGTAGTAGTAATCGCCGCTTTTGGTCTGAGAGTTGTCAACCCACTCGAACTCCAGCACCTTGCCATCGGACGATTCGCGGTGCACGTTCTCGTTGTTCTTCACCACCTCGACCTTCTCAAGCGGCGCCGTGCCGCCCACCCGCACCCGCAGGACCTTGGGCTTCCGCGGCTCCTCTATCTCGAATTCCTCCCCCATCATATGCCCGTTCAGATGGACTTCCAGAAAGATCCTTTCCCCCGTCGTGGCGTAAGTGCGCCTTGCCATCATCGCCTCGAAGACGCTTTCGCGCGTGAGGCTTTCGGCGAGGAAGGCCGTTATCCCCGAGCGGTACTTCCCGACGTTCGCCCCCGGCCTGCTGCAGTGCGTGTCCGAGCCGCCTGTAAACCCGACCCGCCTCCCCATCGCGAGCCCTTCCTGGACATACCCGCCGGGCTGGCAATCTATTACCGGCCTCGGGTTCCCGTGATATTCGCTGCAGCCCCAGTGCGAGTAGATCTCGACGAGCCGCTCCAGTTGCGGGTCGTGATAGCGCCAGTCGTTTCCCGCCACCGTCTGGCGTCCGAGCTTCGCCGCCCTGGCGTTATCTTCCGGGTTGACCGGCCGAGCGCTGTGGTGCGGGATGACTATCGCCTCCTTCCGCCGGAGCAGGTTGAAGAGCTTCGCCGGCGTGTCCGCTTCCTTGTCCGTGTGTGAGTACATCGGCTCGTCGTCGGAAAGGTAATAGACGTTCTTGTGGCCGAAGGCCATCCCGAAAGGTGTAAAGCAGTGCCCGCTCGTCCACTCGTATCCGAGGAAGGTCACGAACTTGCCGGTTTCGTTGAACCGGTCCGCCTCGTATTTCAGCACCGCCCACGCATCCGTCTCGTGCGTCCAGAAAGGGGTGACGATGTATTCATCCGCCCCGCCGACCTCGCGTCTGGACATGTGCGTATCGTGATCGCTCGTGGCGCAGACGTCGAGAGCCTCCACGTCCCTACCGTAACGGTAGTGAAGGTCGGGCGTGGTCAGGCCGTCCGACATGAGCGTCTGCCCGTGAATCTCCCCCCAGTATATGCTCAGAGGGGCGTCCTGGGCTATCTCGATCAGGTTGGTCGAGGTTTCAAATCCGTTTTCCTCGTCGCTGACTTCTATCGAATGGAGGCCCGGCGCGCTGAAGCTCGCCGAGTCCGGAAACATGCGAACTCCCGCGTCGGCCTCCGTGAACTCGAACGGCTCAGGCAGGCAGTCGGCGTCGCCCCTGAAGCGAACCTTCCCGCGATAGCTCTCCGCCGGATTCCCGAACTCGTCCAGCGCCTTGACGTGCACGTAGAACTTTTCTCCCGGCTTCCTGCGCGACGGTGTGAGCGCCGCGAGCCTCACCGCCTCCGCCGAGGCGAAAGTCAGCTTCGGCGCGTCCGGCGTCTTCACGTAGTTCCGAGAACCGTCGTAGTCTATCCAGAGTAGTATGCGATGATGATGCGACATGGGCGGGATGAGCGCCCCGGGACTGCCTCCCGACGTGTCCCCGTACGTTACAACTATCTGCTCGTCTTCTTTCAAGACGCCTTCCATAACCTCAACGGTCAATTCCACGTACTCGAAATCCACTCGGAGGCGGTAAGGGTTTATCCTCACCTTTGCCTTTGGCGACGTCGTAGCCGCGCTGACGTAATTGGGCTTTTTTGACTCCGCGATCTGCACCCGCGGGAAATTGTTTCGTTGCAGCACACCTGCCTTTATTCCGCCGCCGGTTTCTATCTCGCGGCTTCCGACGGTGTAGACGAGTTTGAACGTTGCTTTCGTTCCGACCGTCAGGGTGTCGGGCTCGAAGCGCGCGCTTCCAAATCTTCCCATCTCAGCGATGTCCTTCCCTGGTTCGAGGTTAAACCGAGAGTACCCGGGGCATCAACCCTTCATGCCGCCGGTCGCAATGCCCCTGATGAAGTACTTCTGCGCGACGAAGAAGATGATAAGTGCTGGCAGGAGGACCAGCAGCGACGCCGCCATCAAAAGATGCCACGGCGTCTGAATCGCCTGCTCTCCCTGAAAGGAAGCCAACCCCAGCGACAGCGTCCATCTCGCCTGCGACTTCAGGTATACCCACGGTCCCATGAAGTTGTTCCACGTGCCGATGAAAGTGAAAATGGTAACCGTGGCCAGAGCCGGCTTCGTCATCGGAAGCATTATCTTCCAGTAAGTCTGGAAGGTCGAAGCCCCGTCTATCTTTGCCGCGTCCTCCAAATCGCGCGGGAACGTCAGGAAAAACTGCCTGAACAGGAATATGTGGAATGGCACGCCGAAGAAATACGGCACCACCAGGGGCTTGATCGTGTCTATCCATTTTAGGTACCGGAACATCGCGAACTGTGGGATCATCGGTACGATAGCCGGGACCATCATCGTGGAGATCGCCAGGATGAACAGGAAGTTCCTTCCGGGAAATCGAAGCCGGGCAAACCCGTAGGCCGTCACCGATGAGCCCAAAAGCGTCCCCGCTATCGTCAGGACCGTCATAAGCGCCGTATTGAAGAGATATCTCCAGAACGGGATCACCGACACCGCCTCGGCGTAATTGCGCGCCTCCACCGGGTCCGGAAGGGTCAGCGCCGACATGTCGAACACCTGCGACTCCTGCTTCAGCGAGGTCGAGAGCATCCACGCCAGCGGCGCGAGAAAAACCACCGCTATGGCCGTCAGCCCAAGGTACGTCGCCGCGATCTCGCCCGTGCGCCGCGCGCGGTAAGCCTTAGAGTGTCCTCTCATAGTGCACCCATTTTCTGCCGAACGCAAACTGAAGCAGCGTCGCCGCAAGTATTATGAAAAACAAAAGCCACGCCATCGCCGCCCCGTACCCGAACTTCAGATACTGGAACGCCTGTTTGAAAAGGTAGAGCACGTAGAAGAGCGTGGAGTCCTCCGGGCCGCCTTCAGTCATTATGTACACCTGCACGAACACCTGCGTCGCGCCGATGAACCCCATAACCAAATTGAAAAATATCAGCGGCGATATCATCGGCAGAGTGACGTGCCTGAATCGCCCGAATCTCCCGGCGCCGTCGATTTCGGCAGCCTCGTAAAGCTGCCTCGGCACGCCCTGCAGCCCGGCGAGGAAAATGATCGTCGGCGCTCCCACGCCCCAAAAGCTCATCACTACCAGGGCGGGCTTGGACCAGAGCGGGTCGGAAAGCCATCCAGGCGGCTCCGGCGCTCCCAGCCTCTGCAGCGACTCGAAGACGAACCTCACCGCCGCCGGCGTCGCCTCGGAACCTGCCAAGGTGGCGAGCCACCCGATGCCCCCCTCATATCCCCGCCCGAATAGCCGCAAGACCTCGTTTATCAGCCCCGAGTCCGAGTTGAAAAGAAGCTTCCACAGAATCGCTATCGCCACCCCCGCCGTCACCGACGGAAGGTAGACTATCGTGCGGTAAATCGAAATGCCGGGCAGCCTGTAATTTAGCAGGATCGCCAGCAGCAGCGCGAACGACACCCCCAGAGGCACCGCAAGCCCCGCGTAGAAGAAGGTGTTGTAGAGCGACTTGGCGATCAGCGGGTCCTCAATGAGCTGCTTGTAGTTCGCCGTGCCGACGAACTTCGCCGGCCCTATCAAGTCCCAACTGGTGAAGCTGATGAAGATCGCTGCGATGAATGGGCCCAGTGCGAATACGGCAAACCCTATCAGCCACGGCGAGATGAAAAGATAGCCCTCCAGCGCTTCCTTTCTCGCCAGCTTCCTCATTTCATCTCTTCCTGCTGGAGTATCTTATCCACGTCAGGCACGACCTCGGGCACTATCTCCGCCGCGGGAACCGGATTCCTGGGGTCTGTTATGGGCCCCAGAGAGCCGCCTGCGCCGGCTATCCGCTGTCTTATCCTGTCCATTGCTTCCTGGAAGAACGGTGTCTGCGGAAAAGCGCGAGCGTACTCCACAGTCTCCGTGACCACGTTCTTATGCTCGGGGAGGAAGTTCCCGTGAAGGAACTCATCGGAATTTGCCACGATCTTGAACGCCGCATTCTCGACCATGATCAATTTCATCATCCCATCCTTGCCCGTCAGGAACTTGATGAACTCGAACGCCTCCTTTGGGTGCCTCGACTGCGTCGTAATCGCATAGGCGCTGGGCAGCGCGTGGCTGGCGCGTCCTCCCTTGCCTTTAGGCAGCAGCGCTATGTCCCATTCGAACTCGCACTTGTTCCTGAGCTCCGCCGAGTGCGGGTAGGCGGAGCGGATCATGGCGATCTCGCCCCGTTGGAACCGGGCCATATCCCCGAGGAAGTCCCGCTCCACCGGGCTGGGTGCAACGTGATATTTTATCTGCAAATCCGCGTAGAACTGAAGGGCCTCCACGGCTTCGGGCGAATCCAGGAGGCACCGCTTCCCATCTTCCGAAAGCACGCGCCCGCCGTTCTGCCAGACCAGCTCCTCCCACGAAGGCGCACCCAGCCCGAACTGATCGATCTTTCCGTCCCCGTCCGGATCTTTCGTCAGCTTCTCTGCCACTTCCAGCATCTTGCCCCAGTCCCACGTATCGTCGGGGTAGGCCAGCCCTTCGCGGTCGAATATCTCCTTGTTGTAACACAGGTAAAAGGACGTTCCGTCCTTGGGTATTCCGTAGATGCTGCCGCCGATGCTGAAAATCTCGACGATGTTATCGAAGTAATTTTCGATCGAGAAATCCGGGTCGGCCTCGATGAGGGGGTTCAGCGGCACTACGGCGCCCTTGCTCACCCAGAGCGCGAAGTTGTGCGGATATACGAAGATAATGTCGGGCGCCACGCCTCCGGCGATTCGCGTGAGAACATTTTGCTCGTACATGGACGTGACGCGCTCGACGCGAAAGTCTATCTCCGGGTGCGCCTTCCGGAAATCCTCGAATACACCTTCGTATATCTTCATTAGCTGGGGAGGGCAGGGCGGATGCGCGTAAACGACGATGGGCCTCTTGGCCTCTGCCATGCGCTGGGGGTTGACCAGGAGCGCCACCGCAATAACCAAGACAGCCGCAGCCGGGATGAGGAAGGCGCTGCGGAGCACCCTCAGCATTAGCCCTTCCCTGCCTTTCCCAGCGCTGCCTCCGCCAGCAACACCGCCCCTCGCGCAGGTGCGAACAATGGACTGCGAGATATCGTCAGGCCCGTGAACCTCTTCCCCAGCCCGCCACGCTTCAAAGACTCCTTCATCAGTTCCGCCGTCTGCGGCAGCAGCGCGCCTTCCCCGCAGACCCACACCATTCCGTCCCATCCTTCCGGGAATTTGCCGCCGATCTCCTCCGAGAGCTTCGCTGCCACTTCTTCAAGGATCTCTGATTGATACGTCCTGGAGGCCATTCGCAGCAGTTGTGTGTCCTTTTCTTCAGCTCGCTTCAGAAGCAGCTCCCTCAGTCTCTCCGGAGGCGTTCCGGTTATAGCGCCGGCGTTCTTCAGGATGTCTTCCAGTCCGCCAAGGATGCCCCACTTCCTGCCCATCATTCCTCCAAAGGCCAGAGCTGCTCCCGTCCAGTGATTTCCCAGGTGTACAATCGCCTCAAGCCGCTGAGGGTTGGGCGGAATGTTTTTGGCCACGGCCTCCGTGACGGTAGTGGCCAGGATCTGCCGCGTGCTGCCTCCGAGTAGCTTGCTCATCATTTCCTGGTGAAACCGGAGCCTTGGCTCTTCCTCCGGCGTCACCTCGGGGACAACCGCGGTGATCACGCGCGCCTTGGCATCCCTTAGCGGCTTCAATTCCTCCTCGAGCACGGCGAGCGCCTCCGGCCTCGCGGCGTCCAGGACGCCGCGGCGGAGAGGGGAGCGGAGCTCCCTCCCGAAAACGCGCGACAACACGTGAGCCTCCTCACCCAGAATGAAGGCCCTCCCGTTGCTTTCGAAACACCCGAGCTTCAGCCTCCTCAGCTCCTCCGCCGCCACTTCGGCCTCGATGTAGCGGAGCGGACGGACGACCCCCGCGACCTCCCCTGCTTTCCTGCACCCCAGGATCAGCCTGTCCCCTTCAAGATGGACGGATATTGCTTTGGCCTGCAGTAGCCCTTCCGGCAGCGGAGCCGAGGGGCGCGGTTTTTCCGTGCCTTCCTCCTGCAGTCGTTCCTTGACCGACTCCAGCGTCTCCAGTACGTCTTCCAGGCTCTCCGTCGCCCGACGCTCAGCCTGGATCAGTTCATCGGTGTTTGCCTCCTCCGGCTGCGATGGCTGCCTGACTTCCCACGGTTTTCGGGGGCGGTCGGTTGAAGGCATTCTCCTGGGCAACGTCTTCCCGAAGTTATCTTCCATATTTGTCACGTATCCTGCTGGAGTCCTCGAATAAGCTCTTCGAGTACTTCGAGTTCCCGTATTTGCGAGTCTACGTTCGACAGAGTCACTCGCATGTCCGTAAGGTCAGCGGCAAGCTCGGCCCGCCGCGCTTCCGCTCGCCGGAGTTCCTCTGTTTGCTTTCTTATCGTCTCTTCCAATTCCCCCCTTGCCGAGCGAAGGCGGCGGAGTTGCTGCTCGACCTTTCCGTCAAGGTCATCAGGCGCCGGCGGAAGCTCATTTTCGGTCGGTCGCGCCGGAGAAGGAAACTCAACAAGCTTTTCTTCGCCCTGCTCGCTCCCGGCTACGTCCCACGGTCTGATCGGCTTCCTGTTTCCGGCGGGGCGGTTATCGGGTGGATCAAACCCCTTCATCTGCCTCTCTCACCCTCTTGGTAAGCACTTCCCTTGCCAGCTTGTCCATGTCCGTCGCACCTCTCGACGAGGGCGCAAGCTGGAAGATGGGAAGGCCCAGGCTCGTGGCGTCCGCTATCGTCGTGTTCTGTCTGACCACAGTGTCAAGCATGTAATCAGGGTAATGTTCCCTGAGCGCCTCCCGCGTGCGAAGGCAAATGTTGCGGGAAGAGTTAAACATGTTCAGGACGATGAATATGTTCTTCAGCCGGTAATCGAAGTCCTGTTCGATCTCTACCAGCGTGTCGAAGAGGAGCCTCAGCCCGTCGTAAGAAAGAAAATCCGCCAGAACCGGCACGATCAGGTCGTCGGTGGCCAATATGGCGTTCAGGTTGAGGAGCCCGATGTTCGGCGGCGAATCCAGAATGAGCAGATCATACTGGTCGCTTATCGGTTCCAGGGCTTTTCGCAGGCGCCATTCGCGTGCGTTCTGTGACATCAGCGACAGCTCTATCGGAGAGAGCCTTATGTTGGCCGGAAGAAGGTTCAGCGTGGCCATGCCCGTCTCCACTACTGCGTCCCGAACGTCCCGCTTCTCGATCAGCACGTCATACAGTGTGAGTTCAAACTTCGAGCCATCAAACCCAAGGCAGCGCGTCAAGTGTCCCTGCGGGTCCAGGTCGATAAGCAGCGTCCGTGCCCCCAGTTCGGCTGCCCTGTACCCGTAAGAGGCCGATATAGTGGATTTGCCCGTTCCGCCCTTGAAGTTGAGGAACAACTGCCTTCTGGGGGCAGCTATGAGTGGAGGAATACGGAGCAGTTTCCGGTATTCGGATACCTCCTCGGGTAGATAGTATCTGTGGTCGCTGCTCGGATCACGCTTGGCTTTTGGAAGAACGCCCTCGCGCTCCAAATCTAGCAGCCTTCTCTTCTCGATGCCCAAGAGCTCGGCGAGCTGCGCGGGCGAGTAGCGTGGCGGCCGCAAGTTCCGCCCTCCAAGTCGGACAGTTCTTCAAACCGTCAGGTGTTTGCGCGAATTCTATCACCACCGCGGCCGAATTCAAGCTTGCGTGCGCCAGCCTCCACCCTGAATTGCTCTTTCCGTGCAGCTTTTTCAACTCCCTGTAGCGCCTCTTCGCCCGGTTGAGCACGCTCTTCACCGGCAGAGCCTTCTTCGGCCGCCTCACCTTCAGGACGCCGTAGTCGTCTTTCAACTGGGCTATATACTCCTTAACGATCCCCAGGTTGCCGACCGCAGGCAGCGCTGGGTCAATCTCCTTGTAGTGTGTCTCGGCTTCGTCGCAGCGTTCCTCGATAGCCTGGCTTATTTCACCGGTGAGCTTTTCGAGCTGCGTCCTTTGGACGGACACCAGCACCTTATTTGCATCCTCATCTTTTGACGCCTTGATAAGTCGGATTGACTCCCCCTGCATGGCGCGCAGCCTTTTCATCAGCTTCTTAACTTCGCCCGCCTGAAGCCCGTATATGGATCGCCCGATCATGTCGTGATACGCCTCCTTGTACGTCGTGAACTCTTTCCTCCATTCCTTCAGTTGTCGCTCGAACTCTATGTGGCCCGTCATGTCATCGATCAAGCCGAGAGCCTCTTCTTCCAAGTCATCGCGTTTGAGCGCTGCAAAAAGTTCCGCCGTTTCCTCGGCATTTGGCAGCGTTCGTTCCAGCGAATCCAGCCCCACCCTCCAGAAAGAGACCCTGAACTCGCGCACCCATCGGGCTTTCTCCTCAAGTGTCTGTCTGATCAACGCCTCAACGCGGGCCGCGACTTCAACCTGCTCCCTGAAGTTCCCACCCTCGCACCACGGGTCGTATTTCTTGTACTTGTCTATCTGCCGCCGCACCTTGTTCAGAGGGGGCACCTCGTCCGAAGTCAACCCAGCCCTGAACATTTCCTCCGCCTTGAGCCGCAGCGATTGAAGTTCCGCCTTGGCCACCTCCAGCACTTCCATCCTCTCGTCGTAATGCGCCAGGAAGTCAATCCTCTTGGCCAGGTCCCGAAGGGCCTGCCTCGCCTGGAGCGCCTCATACTTCTTGCCCATCGCCTTGAAAAGCCTGAGGTATCCTTTCATCCTCGTGACCTGTTGGCGCAGATGCTCGATATCCCGAGACTTGGAGTATGCTTGCCGGATCTGCCACGTCTTCTCCGCCATATATGCCGCTCGCGCCTCAATCTCTTTGGTGATCCTTTTATGGAGGCTTTGCATCAGGAGGATATTCGGGTGAGCGGCCTTGAACCCTTCCTCTTCCCCCTGCCGGAAGACAACGAAGCGATCTTCCAGGGCTCGAAGCATCGCCACGCATTTTTCCGCCTCGCCGGACGATAGGTCGTCTACCAGCATGGCGTCGAACCCCTCGTCGAAAGCCGTCATTTTGCCGCGTATCTCGGCGAGCGCCCTTTCTGCGGTCTCGATCTCCTCGTATTCCTTTATCCTAGCCCCGAGGCTGGCCAGTGCCGGGACCAGCTCTTCCGCTTCCTCAGTAACATCCAGCGCCTTCAGAATGCCTCTCAGGTCGCTCAGCTCGCCCCGATACTCGTAGAGCGTCCCAAGATCGTTTTCCTTGGGGTAAGCGGCGACTATGAGGTCCACCCTCTGCCTGGCTCGAATTTTCTCTCGATCCAATCGATCCAGGACATACTTCCTCAGGTCACTCACGAGTGTAACCTGTGCCCGGAACAGCTCAGCTCTTTCCTCCCCATAGACCCCGGTGACGAATCGCTCCAGCCTGCCGACGATCTTCTTCGCCCGCCAGATATTACGCGGCCCGACACCTTGTCTGAACAGGTCGTCCACCTCGCTTTGATAGGAAAACAAGGCCGAGCAGAACTTATAATGATCGGCCAGAGAGTGAATGAGGGATTTCGCGCTCGCCGCTGGCGAGGCCCATCCGAAGGCCTTCAGAAGACTGAAGTCAACTTTGACCCGATCGTAGTAGTCCTTGATCCGGTGCGGCGACGTCTCATCGCTGAATAAACTCCTGATCTTCGTCACCTGAGTGACCGCCGCGGATAGATGCGTGCGAACGGCTCTCAGCATTTCTACCTCTAGCTCCACCGCCTTGCGCGAATGCTCCTTTGCCAGTGAGTAGACCTCGTCCTCGGGGGCATATTTGAATGACTTCTTCTTGGCATCGTCGAGGCGCCGCATTATCCTGGCGATTACGTGCACGTCGCCAGGGTGCAGGCCGTCCGACATCGCTTCCGCAAACATGCTCTTGTACGCCGGAATGAGCTTAATGTATCCGTCGATCACATCGCGCGGGGGGGGAGCTTTGCGGAAGTAGAGGTAAGTGAAGACAGCCGCTATAACCACAATAAAACCGACAGCCACCCGCGGAATTAACGCAACTACCCTCTTGCCTCCCCGCCGGTCGGTCGTAACCTCTCCTGCCAAGCGCGCCACCCGTTTCTCCTACCTTTACAGGACAGTACGGTTGCACGGGCGTACTTGGGCCGCCACCTTCCCTTATTGCGTCTCAGGGCGGCTCCTTCCGCTCCGTCCGAGAATGCTTGGCAGACGCTGGGGCCGACTATCGTTGAACGCGTCCGTGCTTCGACCCGAATCCTATTCTACGTGACCGAAACTCGATTGCAACAAAAACCTGCCCCTACTTACTCCCTACCCATACAGGGGAACTCCAGGCCATGTTGCCGTCCTCTTGGATTACCTTCGCGTAGTAGTACGAACCACTCCGCGGCCTGTCCTCGACCGAAAGTTCCACCGACTCCGTGCCGGGTTCGCTTTGGTGAAACACTTCTCCATCCTTGACGATTTCCACGCGGCTGATATTTTCTGTTCCCGCCGCAAGGATAGACAGCTTAACGTTGCCCTCGGCTTCCATTTCCGCTCCGCAGCGTCGCCCGTTCGCCCGGAAATCAACAACCATCCTCACACCAGTGGTCGCGTAACAGCTCCTGGCGCATATGCTGTCCCAGATCGCCCCTCGCTCCAATTTGGGAGCCATAACCGCCGCGAGTCCCGAGCCGAACACAATGAAATGCTTGTCCGTTTGCGGCGTTATTGGTCCCCGGCGCTTGTCCTCAGAATAAGGCTGCCCGCAGCGCGTCAGGTGACAGTCGCTTGAGCCGACAAAGCCGAAGCGATATCCGCGGGCCAGTGCCTCCCTCACAACCTGGGGTTGAAGATCCTCGTTGGGCTGCTTCTTGGCCAGAAACTGAAGTTCGTTGTCCTGGAATTCCGAGCTGCCCCATATGGAGTAGATCTCCGCCACCCGCTCCAGATTGGGATCATGGCCGCTGAAATCCATGAACCATATTGGATGATGCGGGATTACCATCGCCGGCCCGCCGCATCCTTTCAGCGCGGCATAGAGTTCTTCGAGAGAAACGTCCTTGCCGGAGCCGATGGAGGGCACGCTTTTCTCTTCGGAAAGAAAATAGACGTTGCGATGGCCGTGCCGGTGGCTCGTCCATTCCCAGGCGGGAATCGTCACGAACCGCCCGGGCGAATCGAAAAGCCGCGCAGCGCGCTTCGTTCGCTCCCAGTCCTCTCCGTTCGTATCGTGATCGCACAGCGCCGCGAAATCCAGTCCGTACACGTCTCTCGCCATCTGGTAAGCTTCTTCGGGTGGCCCGACGCCGTCTGAAAGATTCGTATGGACGTGCGTATCTCCCCAGAATATCCGCAATTCCGGCTCGTCCTCGCGCACGAGAATGGGATTGCTTCTCCCGCTCATTCCATCCGCAGCGGCCTCAATATAGCAAAAGCCCGTTCCCTGGCAGTTCAAGCCGGAAATCTTTCTACAGGCAAGCGGTCGTCCTGATAAATCCATTTCGTGGGGAAGCCCCTGCATCGGAAAGCTCGATGACAGGTGAACCTTCTTTCGAAGAGGCTCCATGACCGGGTTGTCAAATTCGTCGAACACTCCGACCTTGATGGAGAACTTCTCGCCTCGCCCCACCATGCTTGGCGCGAAGATCCTCAGCTTCGCAGGTTCCCCCGGGAGGTAAGTTACCGCAGGGCCGGTTCGCCCCCAAAGGGGCAGCCCTTTCCCGTCGGCTATCGTCTTCACCTCCCAAATCTTGTCCCTTTCGTACGTATACTGCGAGAGGAAATTCGCGAAAGCGATCTCCACCACGTCTCCCGGCTGCAGCTTCCCTTCCGCCACCTCGATGAAAACTGCGACAAACATTCTCACCTGCCTATCGCCTTCGGTCGTCGCGTAATACCAGTGCCCTCGCTCCCGCATCGTCGGTCGCAGAACGGCATTCGCGTCAGTGCGGCAGGTTACGCAGCCCTCTCTGCCGGGAGCATCAACCTGCGGATCGCTTCCGCCCCAAGGCGGCCAGACGAATATCCCCCCGCCTTTCGTTATCTTCTCCCCCACCGTGTAGATGAGCTTGTAGCTGCAGTTCGTGCTGACTTTGCACGCTGTGGGCCAGATTGCCGCTGTACCCGAATCCTTTCCCAACAGTCTCCTCCTTCAAAATGCCTACGTCTGCTCTGCTTGCGCCGCAGTTCTCACTTTGCTAGCATCTCAGGTGAAAATACCCCTGAGAGGCGTCTATGCAAGGCGAATTCCTCTGCGAAGAGATCGAGGTCGAATGCGAGGGGACGCCGAAGCGGCCCGTGTCCTTCACCTGGCGCGGCACGGTCTACCCGATAGAGGAAATCCTCTCTTCCTGGCACGACTGGGGATTTGCCTCCACCGCTCCCAAAAAAGACTGGCGTTCTCGCCGTCACAGAAACCGCTACCACGTCCGCACCGCCTCGGGAGAGGTATTTGAAATGTACTTCGACCGCGGCTCAGCCAGGCCCGTCTGGGTTCTCCTAAAAAAGCTCGCACAATAGCACGGGCACGGCGAAGAGAACCCTCTCATTTAGTTCACGTAACTCCTCGCAACCGGCCTGAAGGCGTGATTCTAAGGGCTCGCCGCCATCCGGTCAATCGAATCTGCGCACGAAGGGAATGGTATGAATCCTCAAACGCTCCGCCGGGCAATCGCTCAACGATTAATATCTCACCCCTGTCACCCGTGCGCCTAGGCCAGGAGTGTCTTCAGATGGTTCTCGTAAACTGCTTCCCACGAGTAGTCACTCAGGACGCGCTTGAAGAGCCTACCCGAGTTGTCTGCTTCAACGAACTCGGCTATTCGTTCGGCGATCGAGCGTGGATCCTCGTCCAGCTCGAAAAGGAGCGCGTCTTCTCCGACCACTTCCGGGAGCGGAGGCACGTTAACGCACGCAACGGGAAGCTTAAACGCCCCCGCTTCCAAAAGAGGTATGCCGAAACCCTCCTGAGTCGAAGTAATCAGCAAAAGGTCCGACAGCGCGTACAGATCCCTCAGATCGTCGAAGGTGACTTTCCCCGCCGGTAAATACTTGTCCCTGAAGTCGTGCAGGAACACGACTTCCTCATCTACTTCGAGGCCGCGCTTCAGCTCCCTGAGCTCCTCATAGTACTTAATCGTGGCCGGATTATGGGGATCCGCAGGGCCGGTTATGAGAAGTCGCCCCAGCCTGCCCATCTCCTTCATCGCGGCAACTATCCTGATCCCCAGCTCGAAATTCTTCCTCCGCACAATCCTGGACGGAAAAAGCATGGTCATTTTCTCGCCGAATAGATCAAAATCTTTGGCCATCCTCCACAGGTGGTCCGAGATTCCCAGAAGCGCCTTCACGTCAAGGCCGTCGGGCACGACCCGTATCTTCTCCTCTGGAAGTCCGATGATCCGGCCTATTCTCTCACGGCGGTCCTGCGAGATCGCAACGTAAGACGCGCGGTTGTTGTGCGCCGAAAGAAGCGACCACGGATACTTGCTGGGGTCGGGCACCTCGTAGTTTGGATCGTTAAGGGTCGCATCGTGACACCACACGATAAATCTTATCCGGTCGCCAATGCTTTCCATCAGCTCGTCCAGCGCCGCCGTCAGTGCAAGATTGAAGTGCATCGTCATCACGTTGTGAATGATGCAGACATCCGCTTGCGCAAGCCTCTGTCCTATAGTCGCCTTGAGCGAATCTTTCAGCTCGTGGAACTCATCGGTAACGCGGCCTTTGCCCAGCTCGCGATTGACCTTCGCCGCACGCTGGTCCGGCTCGCCCATCTCACCCAGCTTTGCCACCTCTACACCCTCGGCAAATTCCTCCCCCCTGCCGACCAGGACTCTCACGTGGTGTCCGTTCTCGGCCATGATCCTGGCCTGGCCTTCCAGGATGAACTCGACCCCGCCGATTATCGGATAGCAGGAGTAATGGATCAGCACAACGTTCCTGGAGTTCAATTTGTGCCATCCTCCGGCAGCTCGAATTTGCTGATCTCAGCGTTTGAGGGGAGGTCCTTCCAGATTCTGACGAGCCGTTCTCGAAGCTGCCCGTCGAAGCTGACCTCCGCCGCGCGGCAGCGCCGCTCAAGCATCTCCTCCACGAGGCACGTAATCAGCGCGTTGATGACAGCGTGCCCCACGATCGCGACGTCCCCCGACGTCCTTGCAACGCCCTTCTCCGCCCAGAACTCCTTGATGCGGGAGAATGCGCCGGCCACCGGCTCCCCCGCAGGCGGAACCATGGACGAGGGATCCTTCTCCCACATCGCGTATTCTTTGGGATACAGCGCCCGCGCTTCGTCTGCCAAAAGCCCCTCCCATATGCCCTGGCTTACCTCCGCGAGTCTAGAATCGCGTTCCACTTCGAGGTTATGGGGTGCGGCGATCTCAACCGCTGTTATATAGGAGCGCGAGAGGTCGCTTGAGAAGACGCCGACCAGGGCCTCCTTCTCC
Source organism: uncultured Planctomycetota bacterium (assembly GCA_964622675.1). Classification (GTDB taxonomy): domain Bacteria; phylum Planctomycetota; class DG-23; order CAZBND01; family CAZBND01; genus CAZUUK01. Next base: position 35,203 of record CAZUUK010000016.1, read on the forward strand.
AGCCTGCGCGAAAGCTCTTTGGCCTGTGTAAGCCCCCGCTCATTCAACGGAACGTCGTAGATGCCCTGGATCCGGTTCTCGACGTTCCAGTCCGTCTCACCGTGACGAACCAGAAACATGAACACTTAGCAACCCTCGCTTTTTCCGATATTCGTCCACGGTGATCATCGGGGGTCTGTGGATCGGGCCCAGCCGCTCCTTCTCGATAAAATATTCTCCGCCCTTGTGCCTCACCATGATGTAGTCTTCGGCAAGGTCAGCCTCGATGCTCAGCTTTCCGTGCTCCGCCGCCTTCGAAAAAAAGGTGTGAAGTATCCCGAACGCCATCTTTCCCAGGTCCGCAAGGCTTCTGTTTCTGTGAATTCTGCTGTCCATATCCACCTGTGCGATTGCCTCCTGCCCGTATTTCAGGTAAATGTCCATAAGCAATCCCGTTTCCACACCGTATCCCACCTGGAATGGCAGGCTCTCCAGCACCTCCCTTCTGCCAGCGTATTCTCCCGACAACGGCTGAAGCAGCGAGGCCAGTTCCGGATAGAACGCCGAGAAAAGCGGCCTGACCAGTATCTCCGTGACGCGCCCGCCTCCCGAAGTCCTTATCTCTCTTTCAAGCATCAGCGGCCGCTGATAGAACGCCTTGACGTATTTTATCTCTTCCCTCAGAAGCAGCGGACCCAGCACCCCATAAACGAATTTGGGATGGATATCGGTTATGTCCGCGTCTATCCAGACGATTATGTCACCCGAGAGAATATACAGGCTCTTCCAGAGGTTCTCCCCCTTCCCTGTGTAAGTTTTTAGCTCCGGCAGGCATTCCTCTGCAAGGTGAACGTCAGCGCCGTATTTAGCCGCCACTTCCCTCGTTCGATCCGTGGAGCCACTGTCCACAACCGCCATCTCGTCCAGCAGCGGATAGCGCTTTTGAAGCTCCGCCTTCAGTATCACAATAGTTTTGCCTATCGATGTCTCCTCGTTCAGCGTTGGCAGCGCCAGGCTGATCTTCAGCCCTTTCCGCTCCTTTATCTCGACAAGCTTCCTCTTGTCGATGAAAGCCGAATGGTGGAACGTATTTCTGTTCAGCCAATCTGGAGCCTTCACTTTACCCTCTCTGAGGTTGCCTTGCCAAGCCGCCTTGCGCCGCGGCCTCTCGCCGTCATCATGAGAAGCAGAACCTGCTTCAGACCCAGGGGGATCGGCGGTATGTCAACACATTCTCTCCCGTCGTCAAGAAAGCCCCCGGTGGTTAGGCCTAGAGTAAGCGAAGGTACGCCAGCTTTGGACAGCACGCTTCCGTCGCCAGCGTGCGCGCCCAATACCACTTCCAGGCCCAGGAGCTTGTGAATCTCTACCGCACGGCGCAGCAGAGCGTCGGATTTGGCAAGTCCCCCGTGCCGGAATCTCCCGGTATGTCGGAGCTCCACATCCATGTGTGTCGCGCTGGCCACCTTCTCGACCTTCTGCTCGAGCAGCGGCTCAAGCCTGTCCACCACCCCGTCGTCGCTGGAAGTTATCTCCCCTCGAAGCATCGCATCGGCCTTCTGGCTGCTTCGCGCGCCGGCGCTTACTCCCACAATGCTCAAGTTCGTATCCGAGCGTTTGGGCAGCGGCACGCTGTAGAGTTCAAGCATTATGTCCGAAAGACAGCCTACCGCTTTTCTTTCCGCTGGCGAGTCCCACTCGTCATCTCGAAGCGCCGTGACGCGGATCTCGAAACCCAACCGCGCGTTGGAGCGGTGGCCGATTCTTCTTAATCCCACTCCCTGCAGGCACAGCGCGAAAGCCGTCCTCTCCGCATATCTAGCCGCCACCCTCTGCATGCCGCGTGACCTTCCTTCACCCTCTTGCCCTACCGTCGCGGCCAGAATAACATCCCGCTCCACCGGCACGTCCCCCTTCGACAACATCTCGGCAACCGAGATCAACGCCGCCACTCCCAGCGCATTCCTGCCGACCCCCATCCCTATCGCCGAGTCATGCTCAATGGAGACAAAGACGTTTTCTTCCGGCATTAACTCCGAGTCAAGATTGGCTGATACCAGCACAGCTCCCGTCTTTACCTTTCCCTTCCGAATCTCGACGCATACATTTCCCAGGTCGTCAATCGTCACGCCTTCCAGCCCAAATTCCTCAAGCCGCTGAGCCACGAACCTCGCCCGCTGCGCCTCGTGGAGCGTAGGAGCCGGAATCTGGTTCGTCAGGATCAGATCCGAAAGCAGCGTTGACGTGTAATCCTCTACGTTTCCGAGCCCTCCGAGCAGCTCGCTCAGCTTGTCCTTCTTACTCGATCCGGGCATCCGAGTTCCTTTGCGGGATCTATCGACGGGCACGGTACACAAACGCCCTGTGTCGTTGCCTCATAGCAAGAGCGGGGGAGATGCGAACGCCCAAGCGCCTTCCCATATCCCTTCCCCCCTTTCCTTCAGATCCGGCGGGGTATCTAGTATATGTGTTGTGCAACGTTCAGTCAACCTGGACAATGCGCGGAACGCTCTTGCACCCAGTATGAGTCGCGGTCGGTCAAGCGTTACATGCTCATGTACTTCCTTGATTTATGGAGCAATCAAATGTACGATTATGCTGGGGGACGGGAGTGGCTACTTGGCTAGACTGGCGCTTCAACTCGCTGCGCGCTTCATTCCCCCTGGCGCTGCCGTAAAGGAGCTGCAGGAGGTCCAGGCCATCCTCTGCGCGGAAACCGCTTGTGCGGTCATCCGCGCATTTCCCCAGCAGGGAGCGCGACTGTTGCAGGAAGCATATGCCAATGTCGGTAGGCAAATGGCTCAGCGCCTTAAGCAGCGCTTTCGTCTAAGACCGGTGCTTTCCGACCTGACGTCCCTCTGGCGCATGGTCTGCAACCTGGGCGGCGTTGACTACCGGGTATCGAGAGAGGACACTCGCGTCATCTTCAGCCACACGAAATGCCCCTTATGGGAAGCGTTCCGGCGTTGCGGCGAGTTTCACTGTCAGGAGACCTGCTTTGCCATGATCCGAGCGCTCACCGAAGCCATCGCGCCCGCTGCAGATGTCGAGGTGGTCCGCCCGCCTGGGGCCTCCGGACCGTGTGCGAAAGCCATCCACCTTGAGGAGACCCCCGCTTGACGGACGTCCGCGCCTATCTCGCAGACAAGAAAGAACTCGTTGATTCTGTACTCATCAAGAGCCTCCCTCCCGCAGTCCGTTCCGCGGGAAAAGTGCGGGAGGCGATGGAGTATGCGGTATTCAGCGACGGAAAACGCCTCAGGCCCGTCCTCATGCTGGCGGTGGCCGAGCTCATGGGCCGCGACGAGAAGGAGATCCTTACCGCGGCCTCGGCCATAGAGTTCATCCACACCTGCTCCCTGATACTCGACGACCTTCCTTCGATGGACGATAGCAAGACCCGCCGCGGCAAGCCCGCGCTGCATGTCGCCTACGATGAGTCCACCGCAATCCTTGCCGCCGAGGCGCTCCTCTTGCACGCCTTCGAACTCATAGTGCAAAACGCCCGGCAGCTCGGACTCAGCGCCGAAAAGACTGCCTCGGCCGTATCCGCCGCCGCGGGCGCCGGGGGATATCCGGGGATGGTCTCCGGCCAGTATCTCGACCTCCAGACCAAAGATTCTTCCCCATCTCGTGAAGATGTTGAGTCGGTTCACCTGCGGAAAACGGGCGCGTTGTTCATTGCCGCTGCTCGCATAGCCGCGGTCCTGTGTCTTGCTCCGCCCGAGGAGGAAGAGAGCCTTGCCCGTTATGGCTCCAGCCTCGGCCTTGCCTTCCAGATCACCGATGACCTGCTGGATGCGAGGGCGGGGGTTGGGGGAGGGCCCGTTGAGGGTCTGAACTACGCGCTCTTGTTCGGCGTGGAGACTGCCCGGGAGCGCGCGGATAGTCTCATCGCCGATGCCCTCGACGCGCTTGGGACCCTGGGCGACCGCGCTGAAATCCTGGCCGCCCTCGCCAGATTCGTGAGGGAGAGGGGGGTGTAGGTGGGAGGAGAAGATCCCGCCTCCGCTCGAAGCGAAACGCTCAGGCAGGCGGTTCACCTCGCCATGCTCTCCTTCGCCCTCTTGCTTCGAGTTCTCTCCTGGTGGCAGGCAGCCCTCTTTGCCGTGGCCGCCGTGATTCCCGCCCTCCTCCTCACCGGGAGAGTCCGGCGTGCCGGTGAGCAAAAAATATCGGGTGTAGTTCTCTACCCCGCCTCCGTTCTGCTGGTCATCCTCCTCTTTCCCGCCAGACTCTACATAGCGGCGGGAGCCTGGGCGATTCTCGCCGTCGGTGACTGTGCAGCCAACGTCTTCGGCCGTCGCCTGGGAAGAGCGCGCCTTCCCTGGAACCGGCAAAAGAGCATTGCCGGCTCCGTTGCCATGTTTGTCGCTTCGTTGCCGGCGGCAGCCTTCTTTATATGGTGGGTCGGGCAATCGGGGCGTGTCGCCTTCGTTGACCCGTCGCTGGTCGCGGCTTATTGCTTTGCGCTGGCTGGCATAGGCTCCTTCTTCGGCACCATATTCGAAAGCCTCCCGCTGCCCATAAACGACAACCTTGTCATCATCCTCGCCAGCTCCGTACCCATGCACTTGCTCGACATGGCGATAGCCTAGGGAGGAGGCTGCGAAGATGGCCTGGCTGACAACCGCGGCTCTGGTGATAAACCTCTTTCTCGCCGGAGCCGCTCTTGTGGTCGGTCTTGTTAGCTTTTCCGGTGCTCTGGGCGGCCTCATAATCGGCGCTGCTATAATCCTCGCCGCAGGCCCCGCCGCCTACGCGCTCCTGGTGGCCTTCTTCATCATCGCCTCCGCCGCGACAAAGCTCGGCTACCGTCACAAGCAGAAGCTGGGGGTCGCGCAGGAGGCCGGCGGCAGGCGTGGTGCCCTCCATGCTGCGGCCAACTGCGTTGTGGCGCTCGGTTGCGCTTTTGCGTGGAGGTTCAGCGGCGGCGCCTACCTATGGGAGCTCGCCTATGCCGGCGCTTTCGCCGCGGCACTGTCAGACACCGTCTCCACCGAGCTTGGCCAGCTATACGGCAGGACGCCTATCCTGATAACCTCGTTCCGCCGCGTCCCGGTGGGAACCGAAGGCGCGGTCTCACTCGAGGGAACTCTTTCCGGATTGGTCTCTGGAGCTGTTCTAGGGTTTCTCGCCGCCGGCATCGGGTTCCTTGCCGGCTTCCGGGATGCTGCCGCCGTAACCGTCGCCGCCTTCGTTGCAATGCTCGCCGAGAGCTATTTTGCGCGGCTAGTAAATACTAAAGGACTGGGAAACGAGGTCGCAAACCTGTTTAATACCGCCGTTGGAGCCGCCGCCGCTGCCGGAATAGGGATGCTACTCGTTGGAACGTGACGGGCAAAACCGTATTGCACTCTACTGGGAGTTCAGCAGGCCTTTTACCCTCATGCCTCCTGCTCTCGGAATGCTTTCAGGCGCAGCCGTCGCTCTTGGAGCCACGGCGCGCTACGCAGGTCAGAGCGTTGCCGAGAGGATCGGAGGCTTCCCAGCCGGCCTCTTCATCGCCTACCTCTTCATCGGAAGCTTGGTGGCCGCCGTGCTGAATGCCGCGTCAAATGCGCTTAATCAGATAAGCGATATTGAAAACGACCGGGTCAACTGCCCTCATCGCCCGCTTCCCTCCGGAAGGCTATCCCTGCGAAACGCACGCACTTTCGCAGCGATCACATTTGCCGTCGCGTTCTTTCTGGCCTGGTTCATCGCTCCCGACGGCCACCGCCACCTTTTCTGGCTGGTTATCGGCGCCGCGGTGGGCACCGCCATCTATTCCGCTCCGCCGGCTAGAACCAAGCGCCTCGGCATCTTCGCGAACGTTACCATTTCCCTCCCTCGCGGACTCCTTCTTCGACTCGCCGGCTGGTCCCTGGTTGCTTCAGTCTGGTATGCCGAGGCATGGTTCCTCGGTTTTGTCTTCATGGTCTTCACCATAGGGGCGGCGACCACGAAGGACTTCTCGGACGTGGCAGGCGACCGCGCCGCCGGGTGCCTCACTCTTCCCGTGAGATACGGCGCGCGCAGCGCCGCCCGCATCATCTCCCCTTTCCTTTCTCTTCCCTGGCTCCTTCTCCCCATCGGATCGTTCATCCCGCTGCCGTCCGGGAAGATGCTTCTTTCCGCATCCGCCCCTGCGCTCCTGGTCATGGGCGTGATTCTTTTTGCTTATGGAATTGTCGTGTCAAAGATTCTGCTGAAAGAGGCGGCTGACCCCGGCGCTGCCGCGCGCCGCCGCTCATGGACCCACATGTATCTTCTGATGATGCTCGCCCAGGTCGGGCTGGCGGTAGTTTATCTCATTTGAGAGGTATAACATGCGCGTGCTCGTGACAGGCGGAACAGGTTTCGTCGGGAAAAACCTGGTAAAGCATCTACTCGAACAAGGCTACGACGTCGCTCTATTCGCCCGCCGCACAAGCAGCCTCGGCGGCTTGCCGGACTCCATTGACATCCGCTGGGGCGACGTGACCGAGCCGGGTTCATTCCGGGACGCCCTCGACGGGGTCGAGGCGGTTTTCCATCTTGCCGCACTCGTCAAAGAATGGGTGCCCAGGCCGGCGCTTTTCCGCGAAGTAAACGTCCGCGCGCTGGAAACGCTGCTCCGCGCTTCCATCGAGATTCCGCTCCAGCGTGTTGTGTACACCTCCTCCTTCATAGCCCTGGGCCCGTCGGATGAGGTCGGCGAAGCCGACGAGAGCATCCGTCACTCTCCTGACCATTTTCACAACCTCTATGAGCGCACCAAGTACGAGGGCTCCCTTCTCGCGGAGGAATACGTGAGGAAAGGAGCCCCTCTGGTCACGGTCTGCCCGGGCGTCGTCTACGGCCCGGGTGAGGTCACCCAGGGGAACATCATGGTTCGCTTCCTCGTGGACCTTCTCAGAAACCGCCTGCCCGGGCTCCCGGGTGACGGCCAGCAGCGCTGGTCTTTCGCGTTTGTTAACGACGTCGCGACGGGCCATCGTCTCGCCATGGAAAAGGGAAGGGTGGGGGAGAGGTACATCCTCGGCGGCGAAAACGCCTCCATCAACGACTTCTTCTCCATCGGCGTGGAATCGGCGGGGGTCGAAAAGCCGCTTAAGCACGTCCCGTTCTGGCTTCTCGAAACCGTCGCCGCTTTCGAGCACCTGAAGGCTGCGATAACGCGCCGCCCGCCCAGGCTCACCCTCGGTGCCATCCAGACTTACAAGCACGATTGGACCTATACTTCGCGCAAGGCGACTGCTGAACTGGGCTACTCCATAACGCCGCTTCGCGAGGGACTGGCCAGGACCGTCAAATGGCTGAAGGAGCAGAAGCTGATCTAGCGGGACGGGAAGTCGCCTGCCCTGCATACCTTACTCGATGGTACCCGTATGCAGGGGCCGTTGCTGCGGCGCTGGTTGCGTGCGGTTTTCCGCTCCTCCTGCCGCCGACCGTCGCCCGCTGGTCTTTCCCTCTTACGGCCGCTGCATTCGTCTATCCCTTCTTCCTCGGCCTCGTCCGCGCCAACCGCCACAGGAAGGCGCTGCTTGCGGGCCTCGTCTGGGCCGCGGCTTGCACCGTGTGCGTCACCGCGCTGACTCTGCTGTTCCGGAGCGGCTACGGGAGGCGAATTCTCAACGGCGAAGAATACCGCAGCGAAATGTTTCTGTGGGTCACCACGGGGATCGGCGCCGAAAGCGACCCCTCGAGGTTCCTTCCCCAGCACGCCTTGCACTTCTGTCTCTTCACCGTCCTCTCCTCGCTCAGCATCGGCTTCCTCGGCCTTGCCATGGGCAGCGCGCTGCTCAACTACATGAATTACTACTACGGCATGCTTATCCTGCAGTCCGGCAATCATTGGGGCGCGGCCTTGCTTGGATGGCCGATCTGGGCTATTCTAAGGGTTGTCGGCTACGTATTTATTGGAGTGGCCGCCGCTGAGATCGGCGTATCCATCTTATTCAGACGGAGAAGGCCCGCCTGGAACATAGTCTGGCGATTTTTCTGGCCGGGCATCGCGCTTGTCGCATGCGACGTGATCCTCAAGGCAATGCTCGCTCCCGTCTGGCAAAGCTGGCTCGGCGGCTTTTTCGGCATCGAGTACTGAGGCACAAATGAGCGCTGGAAAGCTTACAAGAAGACAATTTCTCAAAGCTTCCGCCGCCGCCGGTACCGGGCTCTGCGCGAGCTCCCTCGTCGGTTGTTCGCGAAGGCCGGCGCCCGCACAGCTTTCCGAGCGCGTCGTCATCCTCGGCTTCGACGGCATGGAGCCCTCGTTCGTAAGCAAGTGGATGGCCGAGGGCAAGCTTCCCAACATGAGCCGGCTCGCCGCCAGAGGCGGCTTCCACAAGCTCGCCACCAGCAACCCGCCCGAATCCCCCGTCGCCTGGGCTTCCTTCGTCACTTCTTCCAACCCCGGAAAGCACGGCATCTATGACTTCCTCCGCCGCGACCCGGAAACTTATTTCCCCGACATAGTCGCGCCGGACCAGGTCCCTCCGAAGTTTCTTCTGAAGCTCATTCCTGTCAGGCGTCCGAAGCTTGTAAGGACCCGCGGCGGCACCTCCTTCTGGAAGCACGCCGACGACGCCCGGATTGAGTCAACCATCTTCCAGGTTCCCGCCTCCTTCCCTCCGGACGAGCTCACGTATGGAAGGCAGCTCTCCGGTCTGGGCATCCCGGACATCCGCGGAACCCAGGGCACGTTTTTCTACTTCGCCACGGACCTCTCCGAGCTAGAGGTCGGCAACACCGAGTTCGGCGGCAAGCTCGTCAAACTCAAGCTCATCGGAGATATGGCGAAGTCCGAAATAGAGGGGCCCAAAAACCCCCTGGCGAAAAAGTTCTCGAGGATATCCACTCCCGTCAGCTTCAAGCTCGACCGGGGGGCCCACAAGGTAACGATCTCGGCATGCGGCCGGACTCAAACCGTCCCCGAGCGCTCCTGGTCGGACTGGTTCACGGTCACTTTCCAGGTCACGCCTCTGGCCAAAATCCACTCGATAGGCAAGTTCTACGTGCTTCAAACTTCCCCCGCCCTTCGCATCTACCTGATGCCGCTCAGTTGGGACCCTCGTTCTCCCGCGGTGCCCATCTCCAATCCGGCGGACTTCGCGGAGAGACTGGCCAAAGCCAACGGCCTTTACAAGACTCTCGGCTGGGCGATTGACACCTGGGCGCTAACGGAGCAGCGCATTGACGAAGAGGTCTTTCTCCATGACGTTTACGAGACGCTCGGCCAGCGCGAGAAGAACGTGCTCTATCTCCTGCAAAAGCATCCGGGGAACCTCTTCGCCGCCGTCTTCTCCGCTACCGACAGAGTTCAGCACACGTTCTGGCGGTTTATCGATCCCGCCAGCCCCCGCTACGACGATTATTTGGCCAAGAAATACGCCGGCGCTATCGAAGAGCTATACCGCCGCTGCGACGACATCGTCGGCAAGGTGATGGAGTCATGCGGGGAGAAAGCCTCCGTCTTCATAGTCTCGGATCACGGCTTCCATCCATTCCGCAAGGGGTTTAACGTAAACACCTGGCTCGTCAGAAACGGCTTCATGACTTTCCTCGGCACCGAAGGGGAAAAGACCTACAACCTCGACGACCTCTTCTCCCAGGGCGACTTCTTCCCCGACGTGGATTTCAGCAGAACCCGCGCCTACGCCCTCGGCCTGGGACAGATTTACATCAACCTCGAGGGCCGCGAGAAATTCGGCTGCGTAAGCCCGGGCCAGGACTACGAGGAGACCGTAGCGGCGATAATCAACGGCCTGCGCAAGGTGACCGACCCAGAGACCGGCGAGCCGGTGGTGTTCAACGCCTATCCCCGGAAACAGATTTACCACGGGCCCTTCTTCGACCAGGCGCCCGACATTCAGATCGGCTTCCGCTCCGGCTACCGCGTCTCCTGGCAGTCCACCCTCGGCGCGATTCCCAGAGAGCTAGTCTCCCCCAACAGGAAGATCTGGAGCGGAGACCACTGCTCACTCGAGCAGTCCATAACCCACGGTGTGCTGCTCAGCAGTCTCCGCATTTCGTCCCCGTCGCCGAGCATCATGGATATCGGGCCGACGGCGCTGAAGCTCCTGGGCGTCCCCATCCCGGAAGACTTCGACGGAGAGCCACTGGTCGTTTCCGGCGCTGCGGCGCGCCGTGGGGCCTGATATAATCCGCCCCCCACCGCACTATCTGATCCGCTCTCGCGCCCGCGCGCGGTGCGGGCGTTCGAAAGGAGGCGCGTTCTTTGAATCCTGACGCCAGCGGGGCCGCTCGAGCACCGCCGTCAAGAGAGCCGCGGAGAGATGCGTGTCAAAAGACCGGCTGCGCGGCCCCTGAAGCATGGGTGTGAAAAGATAGGAAATTAGGCGTTGACACCGGCGGCTCTATCCTTGTAGCATCCTATGCTCTAGATGTATTAGTGATTGAACAGCAACTAGGGACTGCTGATCGCAGCCGAGCGAGCTGGATTTCCGAAAGGAGATAACAGTGGACGCGATGAACGGGCCAAAGGCAGCCGTGATCCGTGGCGCCGTGCGGGGCGCCATAGGCGGCTTGCGCAGGATTCCCGAAGCCGCCGTAGTTAATCTCATCCACGGGATGTTGGGCAAGACCTGCTCGGACGAGGCAGAGCTCTGGCTCCGCAGAGCTATCAATGTCGGCCGGAAAGTATTCCCCAGGCTTAACGACAACTGCCGCCGCAAGGTCATGGACAACTTCGTCTCCAACGCCATGATCCTCGGCACGATGCGGCGCGCCGCCGTCGAGCGGCAGCAAGGGCTCCACGTTCCTTTCTTCTTCGTCGTAAGCCCGACCATGGCTTGTAACCTCCGCTGCTACGGATGCTATGCCGGCATGTATCATCAGGATCACGGCCTGGACCGCGACACCCTGGACAGAATATTCACCGAGGCCAAGGAGCTCGGCATCTACTTCCTTACTATCTCCGGAGGTGAGCCCTTCATCCGCAAGGACCTCCTGGACCTGTTCGAAAAGCACAACGACATGTTCTTCCAGACATACACGAACGGAACACTCATAGACCCGGCGAGGCTGGCCGAACTCGGAAACGTATTCCCGGCCATAAGCGTGGAAGGCTACGAAGAAGAAACCGACGCCCGCCGCGGCAAGGGCACTTACGCCCGCATAATGGAGGTCATGGACGGCCTCCGGGAAGAAGGCGTCGCCTTCGGGTTCTCCTGCACCGCCACAAGGCAGAACGTTGAGTTGGTCTCCAGCGACGAGTTTGTAGAATTCTACCGGGAAAAGGGATGCATCCTGGGCTGGTACTTCACGTACATCCCCATCGGCAGAAAGCCCGACGTCTCCCTCATGCCGACACCCCAGCAGCGCAACCACCTGCGGCGGCGCGTGCGGGAGATTCGCGTCTCCCACGACATTATGGTCGGCGACTTCTGGAATGACGGCCTCCTGGTGGGCGGCTGCATCGCCGGCGGGAGGTACTACTTCCACATAAACTCCAACGGCGACGTTGAACCATGCGTGTTCGTTCATTTCGCCGTTGATAACATAAGGCGAAAGAGCCTGGGGCAAGTTCTCGGCAGCGATTTCTTTGAGGCAATCCAATCAAAGCAGCCTTATGACCGTAACCTGCTCAGGCCCTGCATGATAATTGACTGCCCCCATATCCTCCGCCAGGTGGTCGCGGAAGCGGGTGCGCATCCGACTCACGACGGAGCTGAAACCATTATTACCAAGCTCAAGGACTTCCTTGACCGCTACGCCAGTGAGTATGGCGAGCTCGCCGACGCGGCCCTCATCGAAGAATACTCGCCGACCAGTGGAAAGGCGCGCCAGTCCTGGCAAAAAGTGGTGGAAGAGCGCGCAGCTCCCGCCCGCCGGTAGTAAAGGTTAAGTGCATGCGAGTGCTTCTGGTAAACCCCACGTTCCACAGTGCCTATCAGAACGTCGGCGTAAACCTGCCCCCTTTGGGATTGGCCTGCATGGCATCCGTGCTCAGGCAGCACGGCCATCAGGTGCGCATCGTTGACCTCAACGTCACACGCGGCCAACCTCTCCACTGTGCTGACTTCGACCTGGTCGGCGTAAGCTGCGACACCGCTCGCTACTTCCAGGCCGTGGAAGTCATACAGGAAGCCAAGGCCGCCGGCGTTCCGGTGGTCGCAGGCGGCGCTCACGCCACCTTCTGCGACACTGAGCTGCTCACCCAAGGCGGGGCCGACTTCGTCATTCGCCGGGAAGGAGAACACTCTCTTCTCGACCTCGTCGAGCACCTGCACAATCCGCAGGCATACGGAGACGTGCTCGGGCTTTCCTTCAAGCATGACGGCCAGGTAGTGCGAAACCCCGACCGCCCCTTTGTCCGCGACATCGAGTCCCTTCCATATCCGGCCAGGGACCTCCTGCCGCTTGCCCACTACAGGATGAACCACCGCGGGCGACGCATGACCTCCATTGTCACCAGCCGGGGTTGTCCGTTCGATTGCGCCTTCTGTTCCTCCTCCCGCATTTCCGGCCGCCGCTGGCGCTGCAGAGCCGCCACCGACGTGGTGGATGAGATCCAGGAAGTGGTGGAGCGCTACGGATTCGGCTCCATAGCCTTCGTTGACGACAACTTCACCGCCAATCCCAAACGCGTTATCGAGATCTGTAACGAAATGATCTCCCGAAAGCTCGACGTGAAAAGCTGGCTCCAGGCCCGCACCGACAGCATCGTCAACTACCCCGAGATGGTCGAGGCGATGGCCGCCTCAGGCGTGAAGACCGTATTCCTCGGCATCGAGAGCGCAAGCGACGTAGTGCTGAAAGACTACGGCAAGGAATCCACCGTTGATACAGCCCAGCAGGCGGTTCACATCCTCAGAAAGCACCGTATCCGCGCCTGGGGCAGCTTCATAATCGGCGGACTCAACGAGACCAGGGAGATGGTCCTGGATACGATCAAGTTCGCGAAGAAGCTCAGGCCGGCCGTCGTCCAGTTCTCCATCCTCACTCCATACCCCGGCTGCCGCCTCTACGAAGAAGCCGGTGACCGCATATTTACTCGCGACTGGAGTCTCTACGACGGCGCGCACAGCGTGATGAGAATAGACCATATTGAGCCCAGAGAACTCGAGGCCCTCTTCTTCAAAGCATACAGAAGCTTCTACCTCCGGCTGTCACAGATTGCGCGAATGCTCGTAGACCGACGCAAAGACGGAGTCACCCTCAAGGGCCTTGTCCGCGAGATTGGGTGGCTCCGGGACATGCGCGCCTCAATGCTCGGCGAACGCTACCGCGCGAGTACCGCGCCGAAGCCTTGAATCCTCTCGCATCCGGTACGTTCGCGCGCAATCACTTCGTCACAAGCTCCTTCAACCCCAGCGCATTCCTCACCGCGTGTCCCTCGACGTCGTTGTTGAAATAGACGTAAACGTCTCGCCCTTCCCCCAGCCAATTCTTTGTTCGCTTCGCATCCTCCCGCAGTTGATCTTCCGAGTAGCATCCTCGGTAGCGCCCCGAAGGGCCGTGACGGCGGACGTAGACGAAATCCGAGTCCGTCGGCTCGCCCACCGGGCAGCCCTCGAGGTCGCCGAGGCACAGTGCGGCCTTGCGCTCCTCGAGCAGCCGCCGCACGTCATCACAAAACCAGCTCGCGTGTCGAAACTCGAACGCGGCGCGGATCGGCCGAATCTCCTTCTGTCGATCCAGATAATCGAGTGTACGCTCAAGTCTTCCCAGATCGCACTTCATCGAGGGCGGCAGTTGAAAGAGCACGGGCCCAAGTTTTTCCCCTAGGAGCCTGGCCCTCTCGAGGAAGCGACAAATCGCCTCATTGGGATCTTTGAGTCTGTTTATGTGCGTGATGTAGCGGCTGGCCTTCACCGCAAAAGTGAAACCTCCCGGAGCCGTTTCGCTCCACTTCCTGAAGGTCTGCTCCTTCGGCAGGTGGTAGAAGGAGCTGTTGATCTCCACCGTGTCGAATAACGTCGCAAAATGCGCGAGCCACTCCCCCTTCTTCAGCCCCTCCGGATAGAACACCCCCGCGCCCCAATGCGCGTAATGCCACCCGCTTGTGCCTATCCTTGCCTCAGCCATCTCCTGCCTCGCGTTCGCACCACTTCGCCGCCGCCCGGCGCTCGACCCTCGCTCACTCTGCCTCAATAATCCTTCGACAAAACGTGCACGTTGCCTACCCGCACCCTCGTGAGACCTTCCTCCAACGCAGCGTTTTCGCACCTCTCCGCGTGCGCTGCCGAGGTCGCCGGCAGGTCAGTCATCTCGAAGTCTCCGTGGAAGCCCAGGAGAGAATAGGGAATGTCAGGGTCAAGCGATGCTATGAACTTCGCTATGGGCCTCACCTCTTGCTCATCAACGTAGCCCGGAACGAGGAGCGTGCTTGCGGTGAGGAGCGGCGGCGCCTTTCGCTTTTCGGTCCAGCCTGCGGCCAGGCGGAAGTTCTCCAGCGTCCTCCTGTTTGACACCCCGCAAAGCGTCGTGTGGATATTCTCATCCCACGCCTTCAGGTCAAACTTCACACACCCGCCCGATTCCACCGAAAGCTCCAAGGCCTTCTCCATCAGCCTCGGGTTCATGCTTCCGTTCGTCTCCCAGCATATTCTCAGCGGCCGGTCCGGGTTCTGATCGAGGGCGAGCCGCGAAGCCGCTATCGCGTGCGCCATCTGCGGCGTCGGATCGCCCCCGAAATAGCATATGCACGAAGTCCTGTTGTCCACCTGAGAGGCCAGTGCCGCGGCCGTGATGCAGCCTCCCTCGGACAGAGACAGTCGGTAGTGCCAGTTCTGGCAGAAAAGGCAGTCGAAGGAGCATCCGTGGTAAAAGACTGCCAGGTTCTTCCATCCGTACTCCGGCCCGTCTGTATTGGCGTACTTCGGATAGCCTGCCCCCGTGCCTCCGGCGCAGACCCAATCGGCGACGCAATTTGTGGGAAGGTTATCGTAGTAGTAGCTGAGGCTGCCGCGTTTCGGCGTTCCGCCGGTCCATCTATTGCCGAGGAAAGACCTCACCCCGCAGTATCCCATCCCCGTCCCGGCCGGCGCGCACTCGTTGGCGCAAACGTGGCACGCCGCCTCCCCGCCTCTGGGAGCTTCCTCAGGCAGACCGAAACTTCTTCTCGACCTCGCGTGAGCCCCGGCCGCCGCCTTTCTCGCCGCTGCCTTGCCGCCCCGTATGCAGTCGGCGCACACTCCCAGCGCTCGAGTTATCAGCCTGGACTTGTTTCCGCAGACACTGCACCGTGCCATGTCAGCCCTCGAATCTCCCCTCGATGGCCCGCCCGCAGAAAACGCATCGCCCCTCTTCCAGCCGTACCCGCGGAGTGGCCGATCCCATCCTGTCTATCACTACCTTCCCGCAGTCCGGGCAGTATGTCTTCTCCCCCGGATGACCGGGAATGTTTCCGACATAGACGTAATCAAGCCCTTCCTCCATCCCGATTTCTCTCGCCCGCTCCAGCATCGCGGTCGGGGTAGGGGGGAAGCTGGCGAGATCGAGGCGGGGCACGAATCTCGTCACGTGCCACGGCGTTTCCTTTCCCAATTTCTCGGCTATCCAACGGGCCAGCAGCCTCAGCTCACTCTCGGCGCTGTTTAGTCTGGGGATCACGTTGGTCACGCACTCGACGTGCATCCCCCACTTATTCTTCGCCCTTTCGGCCACTTCACGTATTTCGGCGGGGCGCGAGAAATTGGCGACGTGCCTGTACGTGCTGGGCCAATACCCCTTAACGTCTACTCTGAAGGCGTCCAGAAAAGGGCCTATCATATCCAGCGCTTCCGGCGTCATGCTTCCGTTGGTGACGTAGTTGGTAAGCAGGCCCTCTCCCTTCGCAATTCTCGATGCATCCAGAGTGTATTCGAACCACACCGTTGGCTCGTTGTACGTGAATGAAATCCCGACGCAGCCGCGCTCCTTCGCCATTTCCGTCAGCCTTTCCGGCGGCAGCGCCTCGGTTTGCGCCATGTCTTCCTCCGTAAGTCTGCTGTGGGCGATGTCCCAGTTCTGGCAGCCGGGGCACCGGAAGTTGCACCCCAGGCACCCAAGTGAAAGGAAAGTCTTGCCCGGCATGAAGTGAAACAGCGGCTTCCGCTCCGCCACCGCGGCGGCAATAGTCACCGGCCGTCCGTATGTAAGTGAATAGAGAGTCCCGGCTCTGTTCTCCCTGGTCAGGCAGAAGCCGCGGGTGCCTTCCGCTATCGTGCACCGTCTCAGGCACACGTTGCAGACGCACTCCCTCGATGGCCCCGATTCGTACAGCCGAGCTTCCACAACCATTTCAGTCGCCCCTCGTACGAAGATTACAACGCTAGCCACTACCTGTCAAACCCTGCATCAGGTTGAAAGCCCTGCCGGAAACTGATAACATCAAAGGGGAGGAGGCGCCCGTCCATGAGGCTTGCCATTCTTAGCGATTTCCACGGCGCCAGTGAGCTCCTTCCTTCCCTCAAGGAGTTCCTGCCTGGAGCTGCTGACGCGGTTTTTTTCTGCGGTGACGCCGTCAAAGGCCACGCCCGCGGCGACGAGTGGCTCTCTTCCGTCTCCGAGCGGCGGCAGCCTGTCCTCGACAAACCCGAAATTCAAGCCGAGAAAAGCGAGGACATCTACCTCTACGGCTTACTCTACAACATGCTGCGCCAATCGGGCATGCCCGTCTTCGCAGTCCCCGGGAACATGGACGCGCCGGAGCGCCGCTTCGCTCACTACGTGCTGCCCATGGTCGTATCGTCCTCCGCGCTCAACGTCGTTCACCTCTCCCGCGCCGTTATGAAGCCCTACCTGATCGCCGGGATTGGTGGTGAGCTTGTAGAGACCGCTCCTCATCGGGAGTTGGTGCTTCAGTATTCCCGGAAAGAGGCCGAGTTCGCCATCGGAC
>CAZUUK010000017.1:0-51287 GCA_964622675.1 uncultured Planctomycetota bacterium
GCCTTTCCTTCAAACCGGATCGCCCTTATGCCGGCCGCACCCATGCACACGGCTGCCCAGCTCCCCGAGTTGGAATCAAGCAGTGTGCCGGTAAGGGGAGACTTCGCCGAAAGCGTCAGCCGCGCCGAGCCTGGAACACCAAACTCGGCAAACGGTCCTGTGCACATCGCAGCAACCGCCGAGGTCGCAAAAGCCTCAACCGCCGCCCCGGTCGACCCCACCAGGTACCCCCCAAGCCCCCGGCCGCCGAGGAACTTCCTCGCGACCCCCGCAGGAATTTCCTCTCTCCGGCTCTCGCCTGTCGTCAGGTTCACGTTCAGCAAATAAGCGCCGTTGGTCAACAAACTAGCTCAGCGCTTTCTTGAAGACGAACAGGTGCGCCGGCGGGGCGATCGTCCCAGGGGCATGCGGACGCTCGATAAACGTCACCAACTCCCAGCCTTCCCTGCCGGCCTGCTTCAGCTCTTCTTCAAGCCCCTTCGTGTCGTTCACTGGCATATTCCTCACCGCGTATTCCCATTTCATCCGCCGTCCTCCTTGTTACATGTCTCCCTCAAGCCACCGGATCGTGTCCCCCCGGAAACAGGGGGTTGCATCTCAGTATCCGCCACAGCCCCTTCAGCGTCCCCCAAAAAGGTCCCTTCTTCCGGATCGCCTCCACCATATACTCCGAGCAGCTCGGGTAGTAGCGGCACCTCACCCCCAGCACTGGCGAAACCGTCCGCTTATAGACCGTCACAATTGCTATCAGCAGCTTGCTCAGCAAAGAACTCATTTTGGGCCTTCCACAGCAGCTTCTGCAGTGACTTCCGCGCCTCTTCCGCTCCAACCCCCATCCCCCTTTTCCGCGGCATCACAACCACATCCAGCCCCTTCGGCAGCTCCTCCTTGCTCAGCCGGAAAACCTCCTTGATCGTCCTCCTCACGCGGTTCCTCTCCGCCGAGTTTCCCAATTTCGTGCCGACGCATGCCACGATTCGGCTGAACTCAAGCCCGTTAGGCACCGCCCGGACCGCTATCAA
Source organism: uncultured Planctomycetota bacterium (assembly GCA_964622675.1). Lineage (GTDB taxonomy): Bacteria > Planctomycetota > DG-23 > CAZBND01 > CAZBND01 > CAZUUK01. The sequence continues at coordinate 1,023 of CAZUUK010000017.1, forward strand.
TCCGTCCGCGCACCCTTTCCCCTCCGCGAAGACTCGATCTATCTCCTTCCTTCGCCTCAGCCGCTCCAATTTCGGCAGACCGAATCTCTTCATTCTTCTACCTGCTTCACGCTCACGTTCTTCACGCCCATTTTACATCCACCCGCCTGCCTGCGAAAGTGGATTCGCCGTACCCTGCCGCCACCAATTCAACGCCCCCGTTGACAGGGCAGGGGAGGGCGATAGAATTTACCTTTCGGACTTCAAAGGGGTAAAGATCATGGAGAAGCCGCTCCCGGAAAGACTCGAAAAGGCATCTCACCTAAGGAAGCTCGGCTTCGAGCCCTTCGGCCGCCGTTATGATAGGTCTCACTCCATCGCCGAGGCAGTCGAGTTATTCAACACCGCTGGCGAAGGCAGCGAAGTTGACTGCGTCGGCCGCGTGACCGCTCTAAGGAGGCACGGCAAAGCCGCCTTCTTCGATATCCGCGACTCTTCCGGCAGGATTCAGGCCTATATCAAAAAGGGTGACTCTCCCGACGAGGCCCTCCAGGTCTTTCAGCAGATGGACATCGGCGATTTCGTCGGCATCGCCGGTGAACTGTTCAAAACCCGCACAGGCGAGATCACCATCATGGTTCGCCGCTTCACACCCCTTTCCAAAGCCCTCCGCGACCTCCCAGAGAAGTGGCACGGCCTCCGCGACCCCGAGCTACGCTTCAGAAAGCGATACCTCGACCTCATCGCAAACCCCGACGTCGCCGAGGTCTTCAGAGCTCGCACGAAAATCATCCAGTCCATCCGCCGCTTCCTCGACGAACGCGGCTTCGCCGAAGTGGATACGCCCATGATGCAAAACATCCCAGGCGGCGCCGCCGCCAGGCCCTTCAAAACTCACCACAACGCCCTCCACATGGACGTCTACCTTCGCGTCGCGCCCGAGCTTTACCTCAAACGCCTCCTCGTCGGCGGCATGGAAAAAATCTACGAGATGAGCCGCGTCTTCCGAAACGAAGGCATAGACCGCCTCCACAACCCCGAATACACACTGCTCGAGGTCTACCAGGCCTGCGCCGACTACCACGTAATGATGGAGCTGACCGAGCAGCTCTTCGCCCACGCCGCCCAGGAACTACACGGCACCACCAAACTCCCGTTCGGAGAGCTCGAACTCGACTTCACCCCTCCCTGGCCCAGGCTCTCGCATTTGGACCTGCTCCGAAAGCACGCTGCCGTCACCTCCCTCGAGCGCAGCGCGCTTGATAAAAAGGCCAAAGAGCTTCACCTCGATATAGACCCCGCCTGGGATGCCCCCGCCATAATAGACGAGCTCTTCAAGGAAACCGTCGAACCCCACCTCACCGGTCCCCTCTTCGTCATTGACTATCCCATCGCTCTCTGCCCGCTCTCAAAGCGCAAGCCGGACGACCCCGAAATCGCTGAGCGCTTCGAAGCCTACCTGGCGGGAATGGAGCTCGCCAACGGATACAGCGAGCTCAACGACCCCATCGAGCAGGAAAAACGCTTCCGCGCTCAGGCCTCCCGCGCCGACGCCGACCTCCGCGTAACCGACGAGGACTTCGTCGAAGCCCTCATGCACGGCATGCCTCCAGCCGGCGGATTGGGCGTCGGCGTTGACCGCCTCATCATGCTCCTCACCAACAGCCACTCCCTTCGCGAGGTGATCCTCTTCCCCCTCCTGAGGCCGCCCTCGAATGTATAAGCTCTTCCTCGCCCTGAAGTACCTCCGCTCCAGGAAAGTCTTCTTCTTTCCCGCAGCCGGCGTCGCCCTCGGCGTCATGGCCCTCGTCGTCGTCCTCTCCGTCATGGCTGGCTTCGACCGCCAGCTCCGCCAGTGGATCCGCGGAGTCAACTCCGACCTGATTGTCGAGGGATACGGCCTCTTCGGCGTGGACAACTATCAGAACCTCATTCGCGAAATCGAAAGCGTGGAACACGTCCAGGCCTGCGCTCCCTTCGTGGAAGTCATCGCCTTCGCCAACGCCGAGAGCCGCTACGATTACTGCGTCGTGAGAGGACTCGACCCCGAGGCGGAAGCGCGCGTGACCGACTTCGGCCAGTACGTCCAGGGCGGAAAAGGGCTCGACTTCCAGGTCCCCGAGGGCGTCAAAGCAACAACAGGCGCCCTCGTCGGCTCAGAGATGATGAAGGACCTGTTCCTCACTACCGGCGACGTCATAACGCTCGTCGCCATACGCGGCCGCGGAACCAAGGTGGGTTACAAAACCGCCGCCGTCACCGCCCCCTTCAAAACCGGTATGTACGAGTACGACAGCCGCTACGTTATCATTCCCCTCGACGATGCCATCGGTGAGGTATTCCTTTCCACCCGCGGGGCCGTCACGGGGATCGACGTGAAACTTGACGACTACTCCAACGCCGCGCAGGTCAAAGCGACATTCAGGAGAATCTTCGACGAAAAGCGTCTCCCCCTATTCGTCGAGACCTGGGAGGAGAAGCAGCAGCCCCTTCTCCGCGCCGTCGCCCTCGAGCGCCGAGTCCAGGCGGTCATCCTCTCATTCATCGTCCTGGTCGCCGGCTTCGGGATCACCGCCGTCCTCACCATGGTCGTCGCGCAGAAAACCCGCGACATAGGCATAATCCGCGCCCTGGGCGGCACCTCCCGCGGCATCGCAGCCATCTTCGTCGCTATCGGCGGCGTCGCCGCAGCGCTCGGCGCACTCATGGGCGTCGGCGCCGGCATCGCTTTCACCTTGAACTTAAACCGCATCTCCGACTTCGTCTACGCCTGGACCGGCTTCAAGGTCTTCCCCGAAAACATCTACTACTTCGATGAGATTCCCACCGAGATCAATCCGCTCAGAATAGCCGTCACCGCCGCCGCCGCCGTCGCCGTCGGCCTTCTTGCCAGCGTCGCGCCCGCCCTTCGAGCGGCAAGGCTGGACCCCGTGGAGGCCATAAGATATGAGTAACCTCCTCGAAGCCGTTGACCTCCACAAGTCCTACCGCGTCGGCGGCGAGGAGCTCTGGGTGCTCAAAAGCGTTAACCTGACCGTCAACCAGGGTGAAGTGCTGGCCGTCCTCGGCGCCTCAGGCGCGGGCAAAAGCACCCTCCTTCACATACTCGGCGCCCTGGACTCGCCATCCAAGGGGACCGTTCTCCTGCGCGGCGAAAGCATCACCAATTTGCGCGCCCGCGACAAAGCCCGCGTACGTAACAAAACCTTCGGCTTCGTCTTCCAGTTCTACCATCTTCTCCCTGAGCTCACCGCCCTCGAAAACGTCGTCCTTCCCAGCATGGTCGGCCTCCCCGTGCAGGAGTGGCGCAGGCGAAAACGCTCCTTCCTCGACACCGCCATTTCTCTACTCCAAAAAGTCGAACTCGGACGCCGACTCCGCCATCGGCCCTCCCAGCTCTCCGGAGGAGAGCGCCAGCGCGTCGCCATAGCCAGAGCACTCATGAACTCCCCCGAAATCCTCCTCTGCGACGAGCCCACCGGCAACCTTGATTCCGCCGCCGGAAACGCTATAAAGGAATTGCTCTGGGGTCTGCGCCGCGAAAAGGGGCTCACCCTCCTCATCGTAACACACTCCCAGAAGCTCGCGGAGGAAGCGGATAGAATTGAGAGGATCGCTGATGGTATAATTGTACCTTGAGGGCTCGGCAGGCCGCCGTCATCCAGAAAGGAGTGTTCATTCGTGGGGTTGAAGGTTTTCATAAACGGCGAACTTGTGGAAAAGGAGCAGGCCAAAATCTCCGTGTTCGACCACGGTCTTCTCTACGGCGACGGAGTCTTCGAGGGAATAAGGATATACCACGGACACGCCTTCAGGTTAAAAGAGCACCTCGACAGGCTCTGGAATTCCGCCAGGGCTATCATGCTCGAAATGCCCATGCCCAAACAGGAAATGGCAAGCGCCGTCACAAAAACAATCAAAACCAACTCCATGGACCAAGGTTACGTCCGCGTCGTCGTCACCAGGGGCATCGGCACCTTGGGCCTCAGCCCGACCAAGTGCCACGACCCCTGTGTCATCATCATCACCGACACCGTCTCACTCTATCCGCCCGAAACATACCGTGATGGCCTCGAGTTGATGACCGCCGCGACCCCCAGAAACCTCCCCGAAGCTCTCAACCCCCGCATCAAGTCTCTCAACTACCTGAACAGCATTCTTGCGAAGATCGAAGCGCTCAATGCCGGCTTCCATGAGGCCATCATGCTGAATTTCTCCGGATACGTCGCCGAATGCACGGGAGACAACATCTTCATCGTCCACAACGAAGTCGTGAAAACACCCCCCGTGAAAACCGGCATCCTCGAGGGCATAACCCGCATGGTCGTCATAAACCTGGCTCGCGAAAGCGGCAGGAGCGTCATCGAGGAAGAGATGACCCGCTACGACCTCTTCAACGCAGACGAATGCTTCCTCACAGGTACCGCCGCGGAAATCGTCCCCGTCTCAAAAATCGACAGGCGAACCATCGGCAACGGCAGACCGGGACCCGTCACCCTCGACCTTCTGCAGCGCTTCAGGGAACTCGTTAGAAAGGAAGCAGGTCAGTAAACGCAAGAACAATTCCTCTCTTCACCCTGCCGCTGCCTTGCTGGGAATTCAGACCATGTCTGTCTGCAGGCCTAAATCCGCCCTGCCGCCACTACTGTCTCTCCTGCTCCTCTTAGCTCAGCTATCCGCACAAGAGATCCCTTCCGAAAATCCCTCCCTCCCGGCCCCGGACATCCTGAGCCTCGGCTCCGAACAGTGCAGGCTCGGGCCAATCCTCGTTGACGGCCGCACACGCACCTTGAAAATGCCCGCCAAAGTCAACATGCAAAAAGGCTTCGTCGAGCTTCTCGCCTGCACTCCCAAAGGAAAAACTCACGAAAGCGTCCTCGTATCTGACGTTGACCCCCTCTACTTCCAGCTCGCCCTCCTCCTCCTCGGCCTGGAGCCAGGCGCTAATCCCTCATCACCCGACACGGCTCGCAGTCGCATCGGCGATATGATCGAGATCCGCGTCCACTGGAAAACCAGCGCTGGCCAACCTGTATGTCATTGCGCCGAGGACCTCCTCCTCGACGTCAAAAAAAACGCCTGCATGGAGCGCACTCCCTGGGTCTTCCTCGGCTCCCGCACTCACGATGGTCAGTTCCTCGGGCGCTTCGCTGGCTCCCTCATCACCACGTATCACGATCCGCTCTCAATCGTCGACAACCCGCTCCCCTCCTGCAACGACGACACCGTTTACAAAGCCAACCCGAACGTGGTCCCCCCGGCCGGAACACCCGTCACCCTCATTATCTCGCCCGCGCCGCTTGGCGAAGAGGAGCGAAAATGAGCGTCAAATCATTCGCCACAATCCTATTCATTTGCATCCCTCTCGCTGCTCCTTCTCGACTGCTCGACTCCGCCGACGTCTCCCTCATGAAAGAAGTTGATCGTTCCATCTCCATCGGAATTGACTGGCTCCGGCAGCAGCAGCTTCCCGACGGCTCCTGGAGTTCCTATCCCGCCGTCACCGCCCTCGCCGTCACTGCCTTGGCAAACGACCCCAGGGGGCGAACCCCCGAAAACCAAAAAGCAATCCAGAGCGGAATAAAATACATCCTTAGCTGCGCCAAACCAACGGGCAGCATCTTCGCCGAAGACATGGAAGTCTACAATACCTCGATAGCTCTCATGGCACTCTTGACGGTGGAACCCGACAAGCATTCCGCAGTGATAGAAAAAGCCCGCAAACGCCTCCTCCAGCTCCAGTACGACGAAGCCGAAGGAGCAACGCCCGAAAGCGCCGACTACGGCGGCTTCGGCTACGAACCCGCCCAGCGCCCCGACCTCTCCAACGTCCAATGGGCCCTCGAAGCCTTGTGGATGGCCGAAAAACTCCACCCGGAAATCACCCCCGCTGATTCCCTCAAAACCCCAACCCCCTCCGCCGCCCTCCACTGGCAGAAAGCCATAAAATTCCTCGAACGCTGCCAGAATCTCCGCAAATCCAACGACCAGCCCTGGGCCGGAAACGACGGTGGCTTCGTCTACCGCCCGGGGGAAAGCAAAGCCGGCGACACCAGATCCTACGGCGGCATGACCTACGCCGGACTCAAAAGTCTCATCTACGCCAAAGTGGAACGCTCCGACCCTCGCGTCCAGGCCGCCTTCAACTGGATACGCAATAACTACACGTTGGACGAAAACCCCGGCATCGGCGCCCAGGGCCTCTATTACTACTACCACGCCATGGCCAAGGCCCTTCACGCCTACGGCGCCGAGGTCATAATTGACCCCAGCGAAAAAAACCGCAAGTGGCGTGATGAACTCCTTGCAAAGCTCGTCTCCCTTCAGCACGAAAGCGGCTTCTGGGTCAACCAAAACGCCCGCTGGTGGGAAAACAGCAAGGTCCTCGTCACCTCCTACACTCTCCTCGCCATGCAAATTGCCTCCTCAGTCTTCAGGTGAAAAGTGAGAAAGCACATAGAGCCCAGACGATATCTCGCCCGCTTCGACCTCCCTTACTTCCCTAACGTCTACACCGACGTCCTCGTCATCGGCGGCGGCGCCGCAGGTCTCCGCGCCGCGCTCGAAGCCGCCAAGCACTCCCGCGTCCTCGTGCTCACCAAAGAAAACCTCTCCGAAAGCAACAGTGAATACGCCCAGGGCGGAATTGCCGCCGCAATAGGTCCCGATGATACCTCCGACTCCCATCTGCAAGATACCCTGCGCGTCGGCGCTGGCCTCTGCGACCCAGCCGTCGCTGCCCTCGTCGTCGAACAGGCCCCCGCAGTTATAAATGAGCTCGTAAACTGGGGCGCGGAATTCGACCGCACCGGCGACCTCATAGCACTCGGACGCGAGGGTGGTCACTCTCGCCAGCGCATCGTGCACGCCCGCGGCGACGCCACCGGGGCAGAGATTATGAGGGCCCTCCGAGAGCAGACCGCCGACCAGCCTCGCATCCGCATCGCGGAGGGCGTCTTCGCCGTTGACCTCCTCACACACGACTCAGCCTGTCACGGCGCCGTCATACACGACCGCGCCTACGGTATCATGCTCGCCTGGGCCAAGTGGACCGTTCTTGCCGCTGGCGGCGTCGGCCAGCTCTACCGCGAAACCACCAATCCTTCCGTTACCACAGGTGACGGCTTCGCACTGGCCTATCGCGCCGGAGCTGCGCTTCAGGATATGGAATTCGTCCAGTTCCACCCGACAACTCTATATGTCGCCGGCGCTTCTCGAACCCTCATCTCCGAAACCGTCCGCGGCGAAGGTGCCGTCCTGCGCGACAGCGAAGGCCGCCGCTTCATGCCGCAGTACCATCCCGCCGCAGAGCTCGCCCCGCGCGACATCGTCAGTCGCTCCATACTCCAGCACATGAAAGAGACCGGCGACACTAACGTTTACCTCGACCTCACCTCGCTGCCTGTCGGCCGAACCGAAAAGCGCTTCCCTGGCCTCGCCAAGATATGCCGCGCCTTCGACATAGACCTCGCCACCGACATGATCCCCGTACGGCCAAGCGCACACTACATGGTCGGCGGCGCAAAAGTCGACATCCACGCCGCAACCAACATTGACCGTCTCTCCGCCTGCGGCGAAGTCGCCTCCACCGGACTCCATGGCGCTAACAGACTCGGTTCCAATTCCCTCAGCGAAGCCCTCATCTTCGGTCGCATCGCCGGAGCCGCCGCCGGCCGGGGATCCGCCCGCTCTCCCCTTCCCCCTTTCCCCTTCGGCCTCTCGCCCAGAACCGACGCATCACTTCACAAGGAAATAAACCTCGCCGACGTGGAAAACTCCCTCAAAAGCCTCATGTGGAGGCGCGTCGGAATCGAACGCAGCCAAACAGAGCTCGCCTACGCCAGCCAGCGCATAGACTTCTGGTGCAGCTATGTGATGGACAAGTTCTTCCCCACCGTCCACGGCTGGCAGCTCCAGAACATGCTCACGGTCGCTAAACTCACCGTGCTTGCCGCCCTCGAAAGGGAGGAATCAAGAGGCGTCCACGTAAGGACCGACTACCCGGAGACTGACGATGCCCACTGGCAAAAGCACATACTCTTTCAGAGAAAAAGGGCCGAGCAACTCCCACAATAGCTCCTTGCCGGCCCTGCTCTGCATCCTTCTCCTCGCCTTCCCGGCCCTCGCCCAGCAATCTCCACCCAGAGAGGTGCTCGAAGCCCCTGGTGTCTCCATCTCCTTCGCCTCAGGCCAGAAATACCTCGCCCGCGACGCCCTCGCTCTCTACCCCAAAATCCACAAAGACCTCCAGCAGAAGCTCGGAATGGCCTTTGACCAGAAAGCATACGTCTATCTCTGCCGCTCGGAGAAAGAGTTTCACGACGTCACTGGCGGATATCCTGAAAAATGGGCGGCGGCTCTCGCCTTTCCCTCCAACCGGCTCATAGTCGTTGACGCTTCAAAGCTCGAGCCCGCCGGCGACCATTCCATCCGCGCCACTCTCAGCCACGAAATGGTTCACCTTATCCTCGGACGCATTCAGCGCAAGGGCGTTGAGGTGCCGGCCTGGTTCAACGAGGGAGTGGCTATATGGGCCTCACGCCCTCAGTTCCCTTTCCCGAGAGACAAACTCGTACTGGCCGCAAAAGGAGGCAGCCTCCCCGACTACCGCTCACTTCACCATTCCTTTCCTTCATCTCCAGCACAGGCCGAACTCGCTTACGCCGCAAGCCACAACTTCACCTCCTACCTCGAGCATGAGTTCGGAACAGGCACCATAAGTGCAATCCTTGCCGCAATGGACCAGGGCCTCGACGTCGAATCCGCTGTCGTACGTGTAACGTCCGGCCGCCTTGAAGACCTCTGGGACGCATGGCGCTCCGGCCTCTTGCGCAGCAGAGGCGCTCTGGCCGCATTCAAACTCATATTCCAACGTTGGTGGGGCTGGTTCGCACTCCTGGGGCTCTTGGTTGTCGTGGCATACGCCCGCTTCCTCTTCGTAAAACGCCGCAAAATGAAAATGTGGGAGGAGGAAGAGCAACTCGGCTACTGGTAACGCTGAACCTCCTCTACTGCCATTGTGGCAGAGACCCGCGTTAGAAGTCCTTCGTCATAAGTCGCTGCATGAAAAAGGCTTACGCGCTAAGACCTCCCCCGAAACCCATTGGCATATCGTTTGCAACCTCCTCCGGGTGAATCCACTGCCGCAACCCTGCAGCGAAAGGAGGCCGAAAATGGACCCGATGAGGTGGGAACCTTCAAGAACCCTTTCAAACCTTCGCGACGAAGTCAACAGCCTCTTCGACAGATTCTTCGAAAGAACCGGCCTGCCTTCCCTCTTCGAAAAATCCTGGACCCCCGCGGCGGACATCATGGAAACTGACGAAAATGTTGTCGTCTCCGCTGAGATCCCTGGCATCTCCCCGCAGGACTTGCAGGTCACAATCGAAGGCGACGTTCTTTCCATCAACGGAGAAAAAAAGCAGCAAAGCAAGGAAGAACGCAACAACTTCCACAGGGTCGAGAGGAGCTACGGCGCTTTCGCCAGGAAAATTCGCCTGCCTGCCGGCATCAAGGCGGAGCAAGCACAGGCCGCATTCAAAAACGGAGTGCTCACAATCACTCTTCCCAAGCAGGAAGTCGAGCGCAAGCAGACGATACAAGTAAAGGTGGAACCCTGACTGCCGGTTACAATATCGCGCAAAACCGCTCACAGGGTTCCGGGTACTTAATGGTGTCAAGGCGTTTGGTGAAGGAGGTACGAAGTGAAGCTAAAGCCGCTTTACGACAGGATTGTGGTTGAGCGTCTGGAGGCCGAGGGAAAGACCGCCGGAGGAATCGTCCTCCCCGATACGGCCAAAGAAAAACCAAAGCAGGGCAAAGTCGTGGCCGTCGGTCAGGGCAAGCTCCTCGAAAACGGCCAAAGTTCAAAACTCAGCGTAAAGAAGGGCGACAAAATCATCTTCGAGTCCTACGCCGGCACCGAGGTCAAAATCGATGGCAAAGATTACCTCCTGATGCGCGAAGATGATGTCCTTGCTATACTCGAAGGTTAACCAATGACACCTGACTGGCCAAAAGAGTCTGTCCGTTAAGGAGGTAGCTAGATGGCAAAAAAGAGGATCCTGTATGATCAGCAAGCGCGCTCGTCCATCGCCGATGGCGTCAAAAAACTCGCCAAAGCGGTCAAGATAACACTCGGGCCGCGCGGCAGAAACGTCCTCCTTGAGAAAAGCTTCGGCGCTCCCGTCGTTACAAAGGACGGCGTCACCGTAGCAAAGGAGATCGAAGTCGAAGACCACTTCGAAAATATGGGCATCCAGATGCTCAAAGAAGTGGCCTCCAAAACAAGCGACGTCGCTGGCGATGGTACCACCACCGCAACCATCCTCGGCGAGTCCCTATTCATCGAAGGCCTCAAAAACGTCGCCGCTGGCTCCGACCCCATGGCCCTCAAGCGCGGCATTGACAAGGCCATTGCGGCCGTCATAAAGAATCTTGGCGACATGAGCAAAAAGGTCGGCGAGAGAAAAGAGATCGCTCAGGTCGCCTCCATCGCCGCTAACAACGACCGCGAAGTCGGCGACATGATCGCCGAGGCCATGGAAAAGGTCGGCAAGGACGGCGTCATCACCGTTGAAGAGGGTAGGGGGCTTGAAACCACCGTTGACCTCGTCGAAGGCATGCAGTTCGACCGCGGATATCTCTCCCCTTACTTCGTCACCAGCCCCGAGTCAATGGAGGCCGTCCTCGAGGATGCTTATATCCTCATCCATGAGAAAAAAGTCTCCAGCGCTCGAGACCTCATTCCGCTTCTCGAAAAAATAGCCAAAACCGGCAAAGCCGTCGTCGTAATCGCCGAAGACGTTGAAGGCGAAGCACTGGCCACCCTCGTCGTTAATAAACTCCGCGGAACCCTCAAGTGCGCCGCCGTCAAGGCCCCGGGATACGGTGACCGCCGCAAAGCAATGCTTGACGATATCGCCACCCTCACCGATGGAAAGGCCATCTTCGAGGACCTCGGCATCGAACTCGAAAAGCTCGAGCTCGGCGACCTCGGACGCGCAAAGAAGGTCGTCATTGACAAAGACAACACCACCATAATCGAGGGCGCGGGCTCCACCAAGGCTATCCGGGGACGCATAGAGCAGATAAAGGCCGAAATCGAAAAAACCACCTCCGACTACGACAGAGAAAAACTTGAGGAGCGTCTGGCAAAGCTTGCCGGTGGCGTAGCTCAGATAAACGTCGGCGCCGCGACCGAAGTCGAAATGAAAGAGCGCAAAGCGCGCGTCGAAGACGCACTCCACGCCACCCGCGCCGCCGTCGAAGAGGGCGTCCTCCCAGGTGGTGGCGTCGCCCTCGTTCGATGCATCCCTGCCCTCGACAAGATCAGAGGCACTGGGGATGAGAAGGTAGGCGTAGACATCCTCCGCAGATCTCTGGAAGCACCCCTCAAGCAAATAGCCGAAAACGCCGGCATCAACGGCGCCATCGTCGCAGAGAAAGTCAAGGAAGGCAGCGGGGCCTTCGGATACAACGCCGAAACCGATAAGTTCGAGGACCTCGAAAAGGCTGGCGTAATCGACCCCACAAAGGTCACCCGCCTTGCTCTTCAGAACGCCGGCAGCATCGCTTCCTTACTCCTCACCACCGACGCCGTCGTCGGGGAAATCCCGGAGGAGAAAAAGGAAACAGGTCCCACCCCGCCCGATTACGGCGACATGTACTAATCTCCCACCACGCTCACAGCAAGGGCGACCGCGGCAGAGAGGCGGTCGCCCTTCTTTTCCTGCTACACAACTCGCTTCGTCAACCCCCCGCAGTTACTACCCCCTCACGCTCTGCACTTGACGCAACCTCTCGCCTCAACTACCATTCCTAAAGCTAGGTCCCCCGGAGGAACCAACTAATGCCCCAAATTGACAGCGCCGTAATCCCTGTCGCCGGACCCGGCACGCGCCTCCTTCCCTCAACCAAGTCTCAGCCCAAGGAAATGCTTCCCGTCGGCAGGAAACCCGTCGTTCAGCACGTCGTCGAGGAATTCCAGCGAGCTCGCCTCAAAAGAATACTCTTCATTACCGGCCGCAGAAAGCGATCCATCGAGGATCACTTCGACCATGACTCGCAGCTAAATTCTCACCTGCTCGAGCGAGGAAAAGACGAACTCGCCGAAACACTCGCCTTCGAACAAACCCACACCAGGTTCTTTTACACCAGGCAGAGCCGCCAACTCGGCCTCGGACATGCCGTCCTCCTCGCCGAGGACTTCGCCGCAGGCAGGCCCTTTGTCGTCGGATTGGGCGATTCCATAATCAAAGACCAAGGCCCGCCATTTCTCGTCCAACGCCTCATCAACTGCTTCCAAGAAACCGGCGCAACCTGCGTCATCGCGCTCGAAGAGGTCCCCTGGGATGAAGTCTCCAGCTACGGTATCGCCGTCCCCGACGAAGGTGGTGAATCATTCAGGCTAAAAGACGTAATTGAAAAACCACAGCCCTCCCAGGCGCCCACTAACCTCGCCATCGCCGCCCGTTACGTCTTTTCCCCCTCCATCTTCGATGCCATCCGCCGCACCCGGCCGGGAGTGGATAACGAGATCCAGCTCACTGATGCCATCAAGCTGCTAATGGAGGAGGGCGCTCCGGTCTATGGGGTCCGTTTGAAGCCCGGCGAGAAACGCCACGACATCGGAAACTTCCAAAGCTACTTCGAGAGCTTCCTCGACTTCGCCCTCGACGACGAACAATTCGGCCCCGGCCTCCACCGGTACCTGCAGCGCAAACTTACACCCGACTCACCTTAAAACGCCCCAGCGCCGCCTCTTCCGTCGGTTGCAGATCGAACACCTTATCCAGCTTCGTTATCCTGAAAACCTCCACGATCGAATCCCTCACCCCGCACACCCTCAGCTCCCCCTTCAACTCCTTCAACCTCTTGTGTAGCGCGATCAGCTTCGCCAGCACCGCGCTCGATAGGTATTCCACGTTCGACATGTTCAAAAGCAACTTCGTGTAGTTCTTCTTCTCCACTATGTTGAACAGCTCCTGCGCAATCTGATTGATGTTCATCACGTCCAGTATCCGCGAGTCCAGAAAGTGTACCACCATTATGTCGTCTTGCGAGCGCGTGAGCAGCCTGCTCTTCTCTTGCTCACCAACCATAGTTATCCTCCTTTGTAAACCCCTAAGGCCCTCCGCCGACCCTCCCCGTCGGCCACTATATTAAACCACCACAAGGCCCCTGGATACAATCCCTCAACTCAACTTTGTTCTATCCTCTCCCGCCCAACTCCCTTCATCACCCCGCCTTACCTATATCCTTACGCGCTTTCCTTTCTCGGCCGATTCTATCGCCGCCAGACCCACCCTCACCGCCAGCTTCGCGTCCCCTCCCGTCGCTGTATCCGGCTGTTCGCCTCGCCTTACGCACCTCACGAAGTACGCCACCTCTTCCCGGTATCCATCCTTCTCCGGCACTTTCGGCCTGCTTGCCCTGCCGCTCTCGCTATAGAGCGTCAATTCACTCTGCGCTCCTCCACGCGCCTCCAGATTTCCTCCCGTCCTGAAAATGAACTCCACCGTCCCCTTGCTTCCCCTCGCCCGGAACATCATCGTAAACGGAAACCCCTTCGGCATAGTCATGCACGTCTTGACCGACGCCGATACATTCTTCGGGTAGCGCAGCACCGTCTCCATATCGTCGTAAGACCCTCGCCTGGACTTCACCCCTGTTGCGCACAGCCAGTGCGGCTTCCCGAAAAGCCAGTTCAGAAAATCAATATCGTGTATCCCCAGATTCATAATCCCGCCGCCACTCCTCTTCGGATCCAAAAACCACGGTGACCACGCAGGCGTCTCACAAAGCCGCACCGCCTCCGCGCTCACTATCTTCCCCAACCCCCCCGAATCAATCAGCCTCTTCATCACCACGTATTCCGGCCAGAACCTCAGCACGTGACCCACCATCAAGATCACCCTGTTCCGCCTTGCCTCCCCGATAATCATGTCTGTGGTCTTCAGATCAACCGCGATCGGCTTCTCCAGCATAATATGCTTCTTCGCCCGCGCCGCTAGCCGCACATGCACCAGGTTCAGATCCGTCGGCAGGCAGATATCCACCGCCTCAACATTCTCCGACGCCAGCGCCTCTTCAAGCGTCTCGTACCCTTCCCCGCCAAATTCCTTCACGAGCCTTCCCCGCGCCTTCGGGACTATGTCCACGAACGCCCTCACCTCCGCCCCCTTCGCCGACGCATAGCCCGCCGCGTGCGCTTGCCCCATGAAGCCGCAGCCCACAATCACAACTTTCACCATAGTTCCTTCTCCTCCATGTCATCTCCTGATTTCAGCCGACAAGTATAAAAGCCCTCTCCACCCTTCGCAAGACTGGAGCGCAACTCATCCTAAGTTGCGTACACCTCGCGCGATGTGGTATGATCTACATAGGGGTAGAGAGTTCGGAGATTACGTTTGTCTCCTCCCAGAAAGTCGGCCAATTCGTCGCCCAGAGCCTGGAAAGCAAGTCGCCGCGGTACATCGTCAGCCCCGAATTATCCACTCAACCTGGTTCCTCACGGTCGCTTCCAGCACGCATTCGCGACAAAGACTGACTCGCCGCCCCATATTCCGAGGGACAAAAATGCGTAAGCTAATCATTCGGTCAGCAGTACTGGTGGCACTTGGCCTGGCAGCCTGCCTCTATCTCCTTATCACCGGCAACTCTCCCCCCGAGCCCTTGACAAAAGCCCAACACCCTGTATCAGTCTCCCTCGACATGGTTGGCGATCCCCGTCCCGGCAACCCTGTCACTCTTACCCTCACCGCCGAAGCCCAGGTTCCCGTACCCCATGCGCAGCTTCAACTCGACCTCCCCGAAAATCTCCCCCTGACCCGCGGCCGGCAATCCTGGACGGGCCCGCTCAAAAAGAACGGAAAAGCGTCGCTTCAAGTAGAGGTCATCGTCCCCGACGATTCTTTCTACCAGGTCTCCGGAACCATAATAGCAAGGTTCCCTGAAGCAACCTCTGTCGCCACAGACCAACTCACCATCAACCCGTCCGCTCGCCCCGCGCGAGCCGCCCCAGCCATAACTCAAAATGCACGCGGTGAGCGCATCATCGAGTTTCCTGCCGAAACGAAGGTCTACTAACAGTGAGCACCCCCGCAAACCAAAAATCGCCCAAGCCGCTCCACGCCGTTCTTCACCACGCTTGGTCGTTGCCCCTTGTGCTCCTCCTCTTCTCCCCCGTCCCGGCGGCCGCCGGCCTCATCACCGGCACCATCCGCTACGAGGACATGCTATACGACTACGACGGCGTCACCGGCTACACTGAATACAAACCCGCCAGGCTTGCCGAAGTCGAAGTCGTCGAATCGGGAACCGAACTGATTCTAGGCAGCTCCGCCACCAACCTCGCCGGCCGCTATCGCATCCTCATCCCCTCCGCCGGAAACTCTGACCTCCGCGTCAGGTGCTACGCCAGAAACACCTCCGGCACCGTAAACGCCGTGGTCAAGAACAAGGTCTCGCAGCAAGCCATCTACACCGCCGTCTCCTCCACCGTTAACGTAGATACCGCTGGCAAAGCTTCCATAGACATTGACATCCCGATAAGCGCCGCCGCCGGCGCCTTCAACATCCTTGATACCGCCGTCCGAGCAGCCCTTTTTATGCAGCCCTACGTCCATAATGCCTTCCCTCTTCTCACCTTCTACTGGGAAGATGGCTCAAACGACGGAACCTATTACGATCCCTACGACGGCAGCATCCACCTGCTCGGCAAGTCTGCCGACCCCGACGAATTCGACGACGACATCATCCTCCACGAAGTCGGTCACTATATTTGCGGCAACTTCTCCCGCGATGACTCTCCCGGAGGCCCGCACAGCCTCACCGGCCGCTACGTCGTAACCCTGACCTGGTCAGAGGGCTGGGCGCACTTCTTCTCCAGCGCCGTCAGGAACGAAGGTTGGCAGATAGACGTCAGAGGCACCTACGCCTCCCGGTGGAACCTCGAAACACCCTCGTGGGAATCCCAGGCTCGCGGCGCCGACAACGAAATCGCCGTCGCCGCCGTCCTCTGGGACCTCTACGACTCCTCCCACACACCCGACGGACTCTCCACCGGCGACGACGACCATCTCAGCCTCAACTTCGAAGAAATCTGGCACCTCATGAGCGGCTGGATGAAAGACGACGGCGACGCCGAGCTCCATCTCTTCTGGATGGGCTGGGACGACGAACTCGTCCCACTGATAACATCTCAACCCGAGTTACAGACTATCTTTGCCGACAGACACATCTCTTACGTGGACGATGCCTTCGAGCCGAACGACCCATATACCGAAGCCGCAGAGATCCTCACCACCGGCGAAACTCACTTCGGCACCCTTACCAGCCCCGACGACCGCGACTGGTACATCTTCCGAGTACTTGCTGGTGAAACCTACATGGCTGTTCTGACCGACATCCGGAGCGGCGGATATGCCAAAATGCGGCTCTACGACGAAGCCGGAGCCCTCCTGGACGAGGCCACAAACCCCAGCATCGGAAGCGCCGCACAAATACTATGGACGCCTGACGAAGACAGTTGGCACTACGTAAGGATCGAGCCCGCTAACCAAACTCAGGCCGCAACCTACCTCTTCTCCATTTCCGGCCCCCTCGCCGACGGCCCGATCGGTAACTCCGGCCCGGACGATTATGGCGACGATACATACAACGCTCACCAGATCCTCGCTGACGGCAGCGAGGTTTCCGGCAGCATCGAAACCCCCGGCGACGCCGACGCCTTCGCCTTCCCTCTCGAAAAGGGCTGGACCTACGCCGTCAGCGTCGCGGCCGTCGGCGATAACTACGCCGAGCTCACCCTCTACGACGACAATCCCGCAATCTTCGCAGCGGCCGCCCCTTCAGGCGGCTCCGACCCCACCGATATAACTTTCTACTGTGCGCGCGACGGAACCTACTTCGCTCGCATCCATCACTCCGACAGGCAATCTGGCATCCTCGACTACTCCATCTCCGTAACACCGCACCAGCAGCCACAGCTCGCATCGCCCGCCGTGCTTAACCTGACCCCCGCCGACGGCACCTCGGTTGACTCCTCAACACCGCCCACGTTCCGCTGGGCCGCGCGCGACCTCATCGCTTATCGCGTCAGATTCAGCAGGTACCAGGGCGACCCTCTCGCCATTGTCTTCCCATTCAGCCACACCGGAACGCAAATGCTCACCCCCAACCACTACCAGTGGGACCTCCTAACCACCCTCGCCTCCGAAGGCGGCGGCCAGCTCTACTGGTCCGTTTCGCCGCTCGGCGCTCAAGACAGTACCCACACCTACCTCTTGGTGTTGCCGTGACCCGACACCCCCCAATCCAAACCGCAGGGCCGCATCTTCCATGTCACCAAGCCCCATAATCACCCTCCTCACCGACTTCGGCACCTCCGGGCCTTACGTCGCAGCCATGAAAGGCGTCATCCTCGGCATCTGTCCCGCCGCGCGCATAGTCGACATAACTCACGACATCCCCCCCCAAGACGTGTCCGAGGGCGCATACGTCTGGGCCGCCTCCTTCAGTTACTTTCCCAAAGCCACCATTCACGTCGGCGTCGTTGATCCCGGCGTCGGCGGCCATCGCCGACCCGTCGCCGTCCGTGCAGCCGGCCATATCTTCATCTGCCCCGATAACGGCCTCCTTTCCTGGGTATTGGCCGACCATCCTCAAACCGAAGCCTTCGAACTCCGCCGCAAAGAATTCTTCCTCCCTTCCGTCTCCTCAACCTTCCACGGTCGCGACATATTCGCCCCTGCAGCGGCTCACATCGCAAAAGGCACCTCCCTCGCACGCCTCGGCCCCCCCGCTGGCGAGCTCCTGCTCCACGAAGTCCCCCGCCCACAAAAGCTCTCTGATATCGAACTCATCGGCACCGTCGTTCACATAGACACCTTCGGCAATCTCGTCACCAACATAACCCTCCCCGATTGCGAGAACCTCCCTGCTTGGTCTCCAACCTCTGCCTCAGTCGTTGTTGGCGGCCGGAAAATCTCCGGCCTCCGTCGCACTTACCAGGACGTCCCCCCGGGCGAGCCCCTCGCCTATTTCGGAAGCCTCGGCAGGCTCGAGCTCGCCGTCAATAAGGGATCCGCCGCTCAAATCCTCAAACTCAATCCCCGCGACAGCCTCAACCTCATCCTGGAGAGCACCCATACTTGAAAACTCGCAGTCCCGACATAATAGACACTCGCGCCCATCCGCGCAGGGCCGTCACCAGGGCCCTCCAGACCCTCCGCGCCGGGGGCGTCGTCCTCGTTCCCACTGAAACCGTCTATGGCCTCATCGCCGACGCAGCCATCCCCCAGGCCGTTGACAAAATGTATTCCATCAAAGGCAGAGAGCGTGCCAAGCCCCTGGCCTTTCTCATGGCAGACCGACGCGACATCCGAAACTTCATCCCATCCGTCCCGGACGCGGCAGGAAAACTCGCCCAAAGGTATTGGCCCGGCCCGCTTACCCTTGTCCTTGACAACGGACGAGGAGAGCAGCTGGGCCTCAGAGTCCCGGGAAACGCCATCACCCGCACCATCATTCGGCGCTCCGCCTCAATGATTCACGGCACCAGCGCCAATCGCTCAGGCCAACGACCCGCTATCACCGCTCAAAACATCCCGCCCCAACTCGCTCGCTCCGTCGACCTTATCCTCGATGCCGGGCCCTGCCCGCTCGGCCAGCCCTCCACCGTCGTCAGAGTATCGGATTCCTCTTGGGAGATCCTCCGCCCCGGCGCCATCGACGAAGACAAAATCGAACTCCTCGTCAACAAGCTCATCCTCTTTCTCTGCTCAGGCAACAGTTGCCGCAGCCCCATGGCCGAAGGCATTTGCAGAATGCTCCTCTCCCGAAAACTCGCCGTCACCCCCTCCAAACTGAAAAACCGCGGCTACACAGTCCTTTCCGCCGGCCTCTCCGCTGTCAAAGGCGATGCCCCGGCCAAACAAGCCGTCATCGCAATGCGCCAACTCGGAATAGAGATAGCCCCTCACAAAAGCCGCCCCCTCACCCACGACCTCGCCAAACGAGCCGACCTCATCTTTCTAATGGACTCATCCCTCTTCGCTTCGGCCCGCTCCCCGCAATCCAGCTTCCTCGCTCCCCTCCGCGGCAAAACCCGTCTCCTCGCAGACGGCATACCCGACCCATACGGCGGCAGCATCGAGCACTACAGCATGTGCGCAAGGAAATTGATCCAGGCCATCTCTAACGTCCTCGACCAGATACTCGCCTGACTTCCGCTATCCTCACTCCTCTCGGCCCGAAACTGACTAACCGTCTTTTGGACCTCAGTGCCGCTTCACCTAACCTCTCGTCGAGCTCCGCTTCCATCCACCGCGGCTCCCAGGCTCACCTCGCCGTCGCATTCATAATTCAGTTTCACCCCCCCCCTCATTTCGCTCTTACTCGGCCGCACTCTTCGCCCTCCTTACCCTCCTTAAGCACCTATCACGCCCCCTAGGCCCGGCGCAGCCGTCCGCTTGATTATTACGCATAATATCAGGGCAATACCTCTTGAAATTGAAGCCGGCGACTGCCACTCTCTGCTCGCTCCGAACGTCCCCCAAGTACGAGATTTCCTCAGGAATTCCCTTGACAGGACAGGCGGGTGACCTACCATTCACAAGTGTCAGGCAATACCCTTCAGCCCAGGAAGGAGGTGAGACATTATGAAGAAGGGACACAAGGGCTTTACCATCATCGAGCTCTTGGTCGTGATCGCAATCATCTCGATTCTGGCTGGATTGCTCCTGCCCGCTCTAGCCAGAGCTCGTGAGCAAGCCCGGAGAGCAGCCTGTAAGAACCACCTCAAGCAGATCGGCTTGGCCCTACACACGTACTCGACCGACTTCAACGAGTACTTCCCCCGCGGGCCCTGGGACCACGTGTCAGAGCGCGGCGCTTACTCGTCATACTCACTCGGTCTTATATGTTATAATCACTACCTGGTTGATGCTCAGATCTTTATCTGCCCCAGTGCCAGTGAGAAACTCGGCGCTTGGCAGATAAGCAGCGGCACCCGGCAGTACAAGAACGGTGGTATGTGGGCCAGCTCCACCAGCTACTCCTACGACCACTACAAGACCGCCAACAGCGCTCCCTATGCCGCTGTCGCCGCCGACGAGCCGTGGGCCTACCCGGACTTCAGCGATATTGTAACGCACGTGTGGAAACCCGAGCCCGGAAAAATGATGACTGTCGGGTCCGAAGTAGGGACAGGCAAGAGGTGGCCCCTCGTTCCTATCGACCCTTCCGACCCCGACGACGTGAGACTGCACGAGGCCGCCTATGATTCCTCCGCAAGAAGTCATAACCACGCGGGACAGAACGTCCTCTACGTAGACGGCCACGTCGTCTACTCCAACACCAACTTCTGCGGCGCCCCCTTCAATCTCGGTGACCCAGACCTCCACCCTGACACGCCCAGGTTCGACCCCGGTCGCATCTACAAGGATAACATCTTCTATCTCTGCACGACCAGGCTCGTGACCCCGGCTGGCGGTTGGCCGCCCGCGGACTTCGATGCCTTCATCTGCGATTGGAACATCGTCTGCCCGACATACCCGATGATCAGGTTCGGTGGTTGGAATATCCCGCCGTACATGTACGAGTGATCGTGTCGGCTGCTTGAGCTACGGTGCTGCGCAGAGGCGGGTGGGCTTAGCTTAATAGCTCGCCCGCCTCCTCTTTCCTCCTTCCCGCCTTTCGTGCCCAGCACTGCCATATCCTACCTCCGCCCGAAACCCTATCCCCTCTCTGGTTCGCCGGATATCCGGATAATACGGGCTATGTATCTCGCCAGGCGCGGGCCCCATTCGTCACCTGGCTCCCTCCCGAATTATGTCAGAATTCCCTTGACAAAACCCTCCGGCGGACTATCATGTAGTTGCTCATTGACAACCCTTCAACCGAGGAAGGAGGTGAGAATTTATGAAGAAGGGACGTAAGGGCTTTACCATCATCGAGCTCTTGGTCGTGATCGCAATCATTGCCATCTTGGCAGGATTGCTCCTGCCCGCTTTAGCTAGAGCTCGTGAACAAGCCCGAAGAGCAGCCTGTAAGAACAACCTGAAGCAGATTGGGTTGGCACTTCACATGTACTCGACCGACTACAACGAGTACTTCCCTCGTGGTCCGTTTGATCACGTCGCAGCGCGCGGCGCTTACTCGTCCTACTCCCTGGGTCTTGTCTGCTACAACCAGTACATGATTGACGCCCAGGTGTTTATCTGCCCGACCAGTACCGACAAGTCCGGCGCTTGGCAGATAAGCAGCGGTACCAGGCAGTACAAGAACGGTGGTATGTGGGCCAGCTCCAGCAGCTATGCCTACGACCACTACAAGACCGCCAATAGCTGGCCGAATGCTGCCGTCGCTTGCGACGAGCTCAACTTCGCCGCGGACTTCTGGAGGAACAACACCTGGGTGCCTGAGCCGGGGCTCATGCCCACAGGGGGCTTCTCGCCCATAACAAACCAGAGGGTTTTCTTCACCAATCCGCTTGATCCTTCGGATCCGAAGGAGTTGATGGAGCTGGAACCGGCCTACGACTTCAAGAGCCGGCACCAGGGCCAGAACATCCTCTACGTGGACGGCCACGTGAAGTACTCCAACAGCTCGTTCGCCGGCGCTGAGTTCATGCTCGGCGACGAGGATCTGGAGCCTGACGCGCCGCGTTTCCCGACTGGTCACATCTTCAAGGACAATATCTACTTCCTGTGCACGACCAGGCTCGTGAACCCGGCCGGTGGCTGGCCGCCCGCAGATTTCGATTCGTGGTGCTGCGACTGGAGCATCGTGAGTCCGACGGCTCCGATAATCAGGTTCGTCGGCTGGAATCCTCCGCCCACGATCTACGAGTAATCGTGCGGGTTGCTCTAGCTGTAGGTTGCAAAGAGGCGGGTGTGCGTTATCGCATGCCCGCCTCTCTCTTCTCCGCGCTTCCCCCCGATCTCCGTCAACCAGCGCCCGCCTTCTTGCGCAAACCCTGAACTCGCGCTATAAATATCACCTGCCCCCAATATCCTTCGTGTCAGGGCTGGAGGAAAACCGTTGCAGCGCCGCCTGAATCGTCACCTCTTTCTCTCTCGCTCGCCTGTCCTGCTTATTGCCTCCGCCGTATTCCTTTGCTCCTTCGCCTTTCTTCCCATTACCGTTCACGCCACCTACGTCAAATACACAATCTTCCAGTCAATCGGTCTCCTGCTGATCCTGTACCTCGCCGCCGCAAAACTGCGCCTCCTCCCTCACGCCTGGCTCGGACCCCGCGACTGGGGCAGAGACGGACTCCTCGCCGCCTATTTCGCAGCCGCATTTCTGCTCATTAACCTCCTTTCACTTCTCTGGTCCGGCTTCCACAAAGCTACATCGTTCAGAATATTGGAGCTCGCCTTCTACATCGGCTGGTTTATCCTTGTCGCCGGCTTCATAACTTCCAGGCGCCACATCGCCTTCTTGGGATGGACCTACGTCATCGCCGCAGTCATCACCGCTGCCGGCGCCTTCATCGCCTATCATTTCCGCCACAGAATACAATTCATCGAGCCATACCAGGGCAGAATCGGCTTCCCCGCCGGAAACCCCATTTTCCTTGCCGGTTACCTGCTGCCACCCCTGTTTGTCTGTCTCTTTTGCGCGGCTCGCTGGCTCATGCCAAAATGGTTCCGGGCCGATCATACCCGACCCGTCATCTGGAAGGCTCTCCCCAGCGCCCTCGTCGCCGTCTTCCTCCTCTACGCCATATACCACACCAAGTCCTGGTCCGGCGGCGTCGGCATCGTCTTCGCCGTTGTCCCCATACTTCTTTTCGTAGGCAAAAGGTTCAAATGGCTGCTTGCCCTACAATTCGCATCAGCCATCGCCTTGGCCGCACTCCTTTGCTCGGCTATATGGTTCAAAATGGACGATGATCCTCTAAGGTGGGCTCTGCTAGCCGCGATCCTCATCATCATTATCCTTCTCTCCGCTTTCTCCCTGAGTAGAAAACTCCTTCCCTTCCTCGCCGTCCCTCTGCTCATAGTCTTGTTCGTCGCTTATCTGCCGCGAGCCAGGCCACAGTTCCTGCAATGGTACCGTGCGGAGGTCCCGCGCCAGCCTAGCAAGGCCGTAAGATTTGTGCTCTGGCGCGGCATGCTCCCAATGATCGCGGAGCGCCCCCTCCTCGGCTGGGGCGCAGGCACATTCGTTTGTAACTACCCGATCTTTGCTCTTCCCGAACAGTTCATCGCAAACCCCCCCAGAACAATGGCACTCAACGCTCACAACGAGCCCCTCCAAATCACCGCCGAAGTCGGTCTCGTTGGATCCGTCATTGCAGCGCTGCTGCTCTTCTTCATCTTTCGTGCCGCGTGGAAGGGTCTGTCCGCTGACCGTCTTGATGCCGCAGCCACGGTCGGTTGGGGTATATTCACCGGCACCGTCGCAATGTTAGTCCAGGAACTCGGCTCCGTCGGACTCCGTTTCTGGGATTACGCCCCCTTCGTCTGGACCAACCTCGCCCTCCTCGTCGCACTTGCTCCTGACCGCGCCTCCCTTCGAACCACCACCCCGGGCCGCCCTCCCATTCCAATGATCCTCCGCCTTCTCGCCTTCGTGCTTGTCCTCCTTCCCGTCGGAAAAGTCTGGCACTCCGTCGCGTTCGCCGACCTCCTCTCCCAGAAATATCGCCGGGACGCCGGCCGGGCCTTTGAAGCTGCCGTCGCAGCCCGCGGCGCCGGGCTCCAGCATGACGCCACAAGCAAACTCTCCCTCGACCACGGCCTCTCAGGATGGGCTCGTCCCTCCGCTTTAACGTCCGCCTCACTCGGAAGCCTCGCCCAGGGCTACTTCCAGACATGCCGCGACAAGAATGACCTCGCAATAGACAAATCCTTCGCCGCCGATAACCTCTTCCGCGCTCTCTTCGACAAATCCCTGGCCTTCTACAGCGAAAGCAAGTACAAGGAAGCCGCCGCCGTCATTGAGGAACTCCAACTGCTCGCCCCAAACATCGCCGATACCCGCTTGGCCCTCGCCCAAAACTACGCCCTCGCCGGAAACAAACCCAAAGCCGTTGCCAACTTAGCCGCATACCTCCAGCAGGACCCCTCTCACCCCAGCGCGCGCATGCAGCTCTCCAGACTTCTCCGCGACTTGACCCCCGCCGACGCAGCCGCCGCACGCGACGAACTCCTACGCATAGCAAAAGACTTCAGGCGCGACTCATTCGACACTCACGTCGTCCTCGCCTCCCTCCTCGCCATCATGGGCAGGAGAAAATCCGCCGCTCAAGAGTTGGAAACCGCTTACAGCCTCGGCGCCGTCTCCCCTGACCTCTTCGAGAATCTCGTCGCCCTATGGAATGATGCAGGATATCCCGACCGCGCCCGCTTATGGGCACAGCAGGGGCTCAAGCTCTTCCCCGCCAACCAGAGACTAAAACAACTCCTCACCCCCCTCACCCCCTCGCAATAGCCCATCCCTATCGCCCATCCCCCGATTTCATCCCCTCAGGATCAGCGAAAACTGCGCACTCGCCGCTTGCCCGCTACTCATCCTCCCGTCCGGCCCCAACCGCCTCCTGCAGTACTTGCGTTGCCCTCTCCGATTCACCGATCAGCGCTGTCGAAAGTCCAGGCGGATATCCAACCCGCGACAGCTCCGCCGAAAGCGCCACCGCATCCAGCACGTTCTCCTTCGAGCTCAGCACTTCAAACCCACCCCTCAGTATCTCTTCCTTCTCCTTCTCCGACAGCTTCCCCGTATAGGATGTTACAGTCCGGCGGAGCGCATCTTTCTGCTCAAATGTAAGCTCCAGATCCCTGTATGTCTCTGCTACCAGCTCCCGTGGAACCCTCCCGCTCGGACTGTCTGCCAACGTCAACGCCAACTCCGACAGCTTCTCCGCCTGCTCCCCCGAAAGCCCCAGCCCGGGCGCAAAACCTTCGGCCGCCGCCCGCACAGAGTACCTCACCACCCTTTCTCTCTGCTTTTGTGGCAGAAAATCCAGCCAACCCACCACATCCATCGCCAGCTTAAAAAGCGCCCCCGCGCTCGCCGTATCCCCTCTCCCTGCCATCTCCGTCTCCAGCCCTTCCATATCCTTCCCCGACCCTCCCTCCACGACCCCGTAAATCACCATAAGGGGTATCAACGATACCACCACCCCGATACCTGCGCAGACCCTCTTCCCTAGCCTCTGATCGTGGAACCTCGAATAATAGCCAAACCGGTTCACCACTCTTCCTCCCGTGCCCCGCCGCTACGGAAGCTGCGTCCTGATAACGAAAAGCGTTATCTTATCCCGGTCTTCCGCACCCATCTCCTGAAACTCCAACCCCATCCCCCATTTCTCCTCCCCCTCCTTCATCCCCTCGATCCACGCAAGCCGCGCCAGCGCCTTCACCGGATCCTGCGTCGTCGGCAGGAACACCTTCACCGCAATCACCATCCTCCGCGTCAGCAGCTCCGGAATCCATTCCACCTTTGGAATCCTCCCTCTCACAAAAACCCCGCCCGCGCTGATGTTCTCCGTCGCCCCTTCGCACACCTCCTCCGCCTCAGTTTCACGAAAGCAGTGGTAGAACTTATACCGCACGCGCACGCTCGCCTTCACGCGCACGTACTTCCGGCGTTCAACTCCCGAATTCTCCATCTTGCCCCCCTAGAACAGACCGACAACTTTCCCGTCCGCGTCTATATCCACCTTCTCGCCCGCCGGGTGTGTCGGGAGCTTCGGCATCGTACTCATCGTACCGCAAAGCGGATACAGAAACCCCGCACCCGCCGAAAGCCGGATCTCCCTCACCGGCAGCGTGTAATTCTTCGGCACACCCACCCACGTCGGCACGTGCGACAGCGACCGGTGTGTCTTCGCCATGCATATCGGCAGCTTCGCGAACCCCAGCTTCTTGAACATCCTCAACTGCTTCTTCGCCGGTGGCTCGTAGTTGACTTCCTTCGCCCCGTACAGCTTCGTCGCTATCGTCTCGATCTTCTCCTTTATCGGCATATCGTCCGGATACAGGAACCGGAACTTATTAGGCTTCTCGCACGCCCCCGCAACCGCCTCCGCCAGTGCCGCCCCACCCTTGCCTCCCTGTGCCCATACGTCACTCATCTCCACCGCCTCCGCCCCCGCTTTCAGCGCCGCATCCCTCACCGCCTTGATCTCGTTGTCCGTGTCCGTCGCGAACTTGTTTATCGCTACCACGCACGGCACCCCGAAAAGATTCACGTTCTGAATGTTCTTCACCAGATTGCAGCACCCCCGCTCCACCGAGTCAACGTTCTCCTTTATCAAACCCGGATCCAGCGGCTTCCCCGCCGCTACCTTGAAGTCCCCGCTGTGCATCTTCAAAGCCCGTATCGTCGCCACCAGCACCACCGCGTCCGGCCTGAGCCCGCTCACCCTGCACTTTATGTCGAAGAACTTCTCCATCCCGATATCCGCGCCGAACCCGCTCTCCGTTACCACGTATTCCCCGCACTTCAGCGCGATCATATCTGCTACTATCGAGCTGTTCCCATGAGCAATGTTCGCAAACGGTCCCGCGTGCACGAACGCCGGCGTATGTTCCAATGTCTGCATCAGATTCGGCTTTATCGCATCCTTCATCAGAACCGTCATCGCCCCAGCCACCTTCAAATCCTCCGTCGTCACCGGCTTCCCGTCGTGCGTCAACGCAACCACTATCCTCCCGATCCGTTCCCGCATGTCCTTCAGATCCTTCGACAGCCCGAGGATCGCCATCACCTCCGACGCCACCGATATGTCGAACCCGCTCTCTCGCGGCACCGCGTTCTCTTTCCCTCCCAAACCGATCACCACGTCCCGCAGCGCCCCGTCGTTCACGTCCACTACACGGTTCCACATTATCGTATACGGGTCAATGTTGAGACGGTTGTTCCTGTATATCGCGTTATCCAAAAACGCCCCGCACAGGTTGTGTGCAAGGCTCACTGCGTGCACGTCTCCCGTCAGGTGAAGGTTAAAATCCTCCATCGGCACAACCTGCGAATACCCGCCGCCTGCTGCACCCCCCTTTATCCCGAACACCGGACCCAGCGACGGCTGTCGGATGCACGTAACCACCCTCTTCCCTATGTGGTTCAACGCCTGTGAAAGCCCCACCGTCGTTACCGTCTTCCCTTCACCCAGAGGCGTTGGCGTTATCGCCGTCACGTCGATATACTTCCCGTTCGGCCTGTCCTTCAGCTCCTCCAACACCTCGAGCGCTATCTTCGCTTTGTACTTGCCGTAAAGGTCCATTGCCTCTTCTGGAAGCCCCATCTCCCGTGCAATCTCCACGATTGGCTTGAGCTTCGCCCGCTGAGCAATTTCAAGGTCGCTGAGCACCGACTCTCCTCCTCTCTAACCTCTGATGTCTCGTTGAACCAGCTTACTCCTCGCAACTGAACCAAAGCGATCGCGAAATTCTAGCACCACCCCGTAACTTGATCAACCCGAAAAGCCGCCGATCCCCCCCGCATGACCACCGTCCTCCCCCTCCTCGCTGTTGACACCTACCTTCCGCAAACTACAATAACCCTAGGGTGGAACTCAAGGCCGGCACGCCTTTCCCCCCGCGGCCTGCACCGTCAGACCGTTTCGCTCTGCGGGCCGGAACTCGGACGCAAACGCCTAACAGGCTTGTGTCGAAAGGAGGGCTAACGCAATGGACGCACCCGGACCGCCCCTTTTGTACTGGACTAGTTCCGAGGGGGCCCTTCTGGTTGTCATCGGAATGATCTTCGCCTGCCTGGGCTGGAGCATATTCGGCGTAACCGTCGTACTGGTCGGCGCCCTCGGTGGCGCCTACCTCGGCATGCTTGCTTCCGCCAGTTTTGAGATCAACCAGGCCATTGCAGTAATCGCCGGTGCCCTCGTCTGCGGCCTTGCCGCCGTCTTGCTCAAGCGCGTCGCCATGTTCATCGTCGGCGGCGCCTGTGGAGCCGGCTTCGTGTTTTGGGCTTGGAACGCTTTCTACCCCGAGGACTACAGGAGCGCCATAGCACTTATCTTGATGGGCGTCGCATTCGTCGCCATCGGCGCCCTCGCCGCCTTCCTCCTAAGGCCCATAATCATCGTCGCTACCTCCATCGGCGGCGGCGCCTGCGTCGCACTCGGAACCATGGTCTTGGCCGAAGCCTACGCCCCCGCACACATCAACGAACGATGGGGCAGCGTCTCCCTGCCCGGCGTCCTCGCCTTTGTCATCGTCGCTACCTTCGGCATGATTGTTCAGTTCGTCTGGCGCAAAGGCCGTCCCATGCCCCTTGAACTGGAGGAGGCCACGACGACAAGGGTGCGCCGCCGCTAGCTGCCACACGCCTGCCCGACGCCGCATAGCCCCTGGCATTTGCCCTTCCCTAGACGCCCTCCAGGTATTCCTTGAACGCCCCGAACGCTCCCTCGTCGAACAGCACGAAGTACACCTTCTCCAATGAACTCTCCCCCTCGAGGTGCTCCATCACCGCATCAATCATGATCCTCGCGCACTCATCCACCGCAAAACCCGCCACCCCAGTCCCGATCGCCGGAAAAGCTATCGTCTTAAGACCCTTCTCATCCGCCAGCATCAGACTCTTTCTCGTCGAAGACCGCAGCGACTCCGCCGTTGTCCTTCCCCCAAGCCTCATGCTCGCCGCATGAATCACGTAACCTGCCTTTAGTTCCCCCCCTCCCGTTATCGCCGCGCCGCCCACCTCTATCGGCCCGATCCCGTCGCACTCCGCCTGGATGCTCGGCCCTCCCTTCCGCCGGATCGCTCCCGCCACACCTCCCCCCAGCACCAAATCGTTATTCGCCGCATTTACAATTGCATCGGCGGCCATCTCTGTAATGTCACCTTGTCTCAGCTCGATCTTACTCTTCACCTCCATCTCGATCCTCCCTTCTTCTTCAACTGCGCCCTCGGCAGCAGCCCTCTCGTCTTCGGAGCCCCTTTTCTCAACGCGGAGCCGGTCCAGGTACCCTTGGAGTATCAACTGGGCTGCAACTTTGTCTCGCAAACGCCTTCTCTTCGCCCGCGAAAGGTCACCCTCCAGCATCCCGCGTTCCGCCCGCACCGTCGAAAGCCGCTCGTCCCACATCACTACCTCCAGCCCGCAAGCCTCCCGCAGCCTCTCCGCAAACCTCTCCGCCTCCTCAGCCTTTCTTCCCAGGCTCCCGTCCATATTCTTCGGAAGCCCCACCACGATCACCCCTGCCCCGTATCGCTCCGCAATCGCCGCCACTTCTTCCGGCAACTTCCTCGGCCCCCTGTTCTCTATAATCCCCACCCCCTGTGCCGTCAGCAAAAGCCCGTCGCTCACCGCAACTCCCACCCTCTTCTCCCCAAAGTCAATTCCCAGGATCCTACCTTTCGCCCTGCCTCCCGCGCTCGCCTCGCTCATTTCTCGCATATTCCCCTTCAAGACGACTCGCCCCCTTCTTCATCATCCGGGAAACGCATTCTCGCTCCTCACTCCCACCACCCATCCGCCCCTCACCGCCCGATTACCCATCCTTGCCCTCAGCCGTCAGCTTCTTCAGCGTCTTACCGGCGGCCCGCCGTTCCGCATCCCTCTTGCTCTCCCCCCACGCCGACTCGTAACGATTCCCCGAAATAACAGTCACCGCCCGGAATCGCTTCTGGTGATCCGGACCCTCTTCCTCCAAGATCTCATACGTCGGCGCTGCACCCATTCGCTGTTGCGCGAACTCCTGCAGCCGCGACTTGCTGTCCTTCGCAGAAAACCGCTCCAGCTCCTCCATTATCCTTTCCGACATATGCACCTCCGTGAATTCCCTCGCCGCTTCCAGACCCCCGTCAGCATATATCCCACCGATTACAGCCTCCAGCAGATTCGATAGAACCGCACGGCTTGCACCCCTCCTTAGCTTCACTCCCCCCCCAAGATGCGCCACCTCCCCAAGCCCCAGCTCCTCCGCCAGCCGCGCTTGAAATTCACGGTTCACTATCGCAGACTTCATCTGCGTCAGCTTCCCCTCTCGAGACTTCGGAAACATCCTCAGCAGCGTCTCCGCCACCACCATTCCCACAACCGCGTCTCCCAGGAACTCCAGACGCTCGTTATTGTCCCCCCCCGCCGAAGAGTGCGTCAGCGCTCTAAGCAGAATGGAACTATCTTTGAACCTGTAACCAAGCAGCCCTTCGCACTTCTCGACCGCTTCTTCCGCCCTCATTCCTCTCCTTATTCCTCAAAACCTGCGCGATTATAGGGCTCACCCGCCCACGCTGTCAAATTGTTCTTGACACCCCCACGCCCCACTGGTAGCCTCCACGAAACCGTTTGCACCGGCTGGACTTGGGTATATCTCGTGAGGTGTTTGCACCGTGCGGACGTACTGCTTCGTTGTGCTGCTCACGCTTCTTTCCTCTCTCCCTTTGGGCCTCGCGGAGGAAACCGAATTCCTCCCCCCTGACCAGCTTCGCCCCGGCATGCTCGGTTACGGCAAAACCGTCTTCTCCGGCACCGACGTCGAAATCTTCCAGGTCGAGATCCTCGGCGTCCTCAAAAACGCATTCCCTAAACGTGACATAATACTCGCGCGACTCAGCGGAGACCCCCTCGAAAACACCGGCGTCATCTCTGGAATGAGCGGCAGCCCCGTCTACGTGGACGATAAGCTCATCGGCGCTATCGCGTACACCTGGTACTTCACCAAAGAACCCATCGCTGGCATAACACCCATCACCGACATGTTGAAAGTCCTCGACGAGTCCACAGCGCACCAAATCTCACCCGCCGCCTCTCAACTCCCCGGACTCACCCTCATCCAAACCCCCATCGCCGTCAACGGCCTCGGCCGGCACGCCATGGACGCCCTCAAGCCTCTCTTTCAGGATACCGGTGCCCTACTTCTACAGGGCGGCGGGCGGGCCGAAGCCCAGTCTCCCCCCTCCGAACTCCTTCCCGGCTCCAGCGTCGGCCTCTGCCTGGCCAAAGGCGACCTCAGCATCTTCGTAATCGGCACGCTCACCCACCGCGACGGCGACAAAGTACTTGCCTTCGGCCACGCCCTTTCATCTTCCGGGGCCACCGAAATTCCCCTCGTTCGCACCGTCGTCCAGACGGTTGTCCCAAAACAGGACAGCTCCTTCAAACTCGGAGCCCAACTCGGCAGCCCGGTCGGCGCAATCACCCAGGATAGGCCCGCCGCCGTCGGCGGATTTCTAGGCCGCACCGCCAAAATGGCAGCCGTCCGCGTCTCCGTTAACTCCCCCGACCACTCTCTCGTCAAACCCGTCGAGTTCAACTTCGAAGTCGTACGCGACAGAACTTGGTTCTTCGGCCTCCTCCTCTCCGGCGCAATCGAAGCTGTCTCCGAAGCTTTGCCCTCAACCGGCGACTGGATGCTCAACGTCGCTCTGGATGCCTACTACGGCCCTGAAAAGCCGCTTCATATCGAAAACGTCTACTACACCGGTGGCTTCTCAGCCTTTCCGATAATGGGCACCCTCCTGGGCCTCACCTTCGTCGAGGAAAACCCTTTCCGCGAAACATTGTTCGACCGCATTGACATCCGCGTCGACGCCGCACAGGGAAGGCAAACCGCCTTCATATCATCCGCCGCCCTTGGAAAACCACACTACGCCCCCGGCGAAGAAGTCGAAATTCAGGTCGACCTCGTTCCCTACAACGAAGACCCGGTTACCAGAACTCTCACCTTCCGCTTGCCCGAGGATGCAACACCCGGCGCATGGGTCGCCATCAATGTCTGCGACGCCCGCACAAGCCAGCAATTGGAGGCAGCCAGAGGCCCCGGTCGCTTCCGTCCTAAAGACTTCGACCATCTCATCGAACTCGTTCAGAAAGATGAGCGCAACACCGACCTCTTCGTTCGCGCTCTCACCCCGCGTGAAGGACTTACCGTCTCCGGCGACGCCTTTCCCTCGCTCCCTGGCTCCTTCCTTCCCGTAATCGGTGCTCCCGGTCGGCCCGGCGTCGAGAGAATGCGCTCCGAAGTCCTCGCCTCACTGAGAACCCAATGGTACCTCTCCGGAAATCTCGTCCTCCGCTTACAGGTATCGGAAAAGGGCATGAACCAATGAGATCAACTCTTCCGCGCTTCGCCGTCTTAATCTCTCTTTTAACCTTCGCAGGCGGCCTCGCCTACGCCGTCGCCACCTCGCACTGGACCCATAACTCCGAATCCGACTTCCGCAAAAGCGACGTCGAAAGCCTCGCCATAAGCAGCCTCGGTGAAGTAACCCTCTCCAGACAGGTCGCCGATATCCAAGGCCTCGAAGAGCAGTACGTATGGTCTCTGGCAAGCGACTTCGCCGGCAACGTCTACGTCGGAACCGGCGACCAGGGCAAAATCTACAAGCTTTCGCGCACCGGCAAGCTTACTCTACTTGCCGACCTCGAAGAATCCAACGTCTTCGCCCTCGCCGTCGCCACCGAAAGTGCCATCTATGCCGCAACCTCTCCCGAAGCCAAAATCTACAGGCTCACCAGTCATGGCTACAAAGAACTCGCCTACGACCTCGAAGACACCTACGTCTGGGCGCTCACCGTCGGCGTGCAGGGCGACCTTTACATCGCAACGGGTGACCAGGGCAAAATCTACAAGGCCCAACCCGGCTCCCAGCCCCAACTCTTCTACGACTCGCCGGAAACTCACATCCTCGCTCTACTTCGCGACGCCAAAGGCAACATCTACGCCGGAACCTATCCTCACGGCCTCGTTTACAGAATAGACCCCGAAGGCAAACCCTCCATCCTTTTCGACGCCGACGAAGACGAAATACACGCCCTCGCGCTTGCCCCCGACGGCTCCGTTCTTGCCGCCACCGCCTCCGGCGGGCGCGCAGCCTACCCGGGAGGGCCCCCTCCCGGCGCCCAACCTATGGGCGGCGAGAACGTGATGATTGGCGGCACCGACTTCCTCGCTGCCGCCGCCGTCACCGGCAGCCCTCTTTCATCCGGAGCCGGCGCCCCCGAGGCTCCCAGACCCCCCGCCCAGCCGCCTAAGGAGCCGGCTACCAACAGTGTCTTCAAAGTCTTCCCCGACGGACACGTCGAAAAGCTCTTCTCCGCGCGCAAAACCCTCCTTTACTCCCTCGCACTCGACCCCGATGGTGCCATACTCGTTGCTTCAGGTTCACCCGGGCGCATATACAAAATACTGGAAAAGAAGCAGGCTGTTCAAATCCTCCAGACCGAAGAAGCGCAAGTGCTGTCTATCTTCCTCGATCCTGACGCCAACGTCATCTTCGGCACCGGCAATTCCGGCCGCCTCCGAAACATGAAGTCCACCCGCGCACTATCCGGCCTCCTCACTTCACAACCCCTTGATTCCGGCCTCCTCTCACGCTGGGGTGCCGTTGACTGGTCCGCAGACGTCCCCGAAGGGGCTTCGCTCACCTTCGCAACGCGTTCCGGAAATTCCGCCGAGCCCGACGATACCTGGAGTGACTGGTCCGACGAAACGGCCGACCCCTCATCCCCCATCCAGAGCCCCTCCGCCAGATTCCTCCAGTACAGAGCAACCCTCTCCACAAAGCGCGCCGACGCTTCCCCCGTCCTCCGCGAAGTGAAACTCGCCTACCAGACCTTCAACCTTCCCCCCGAGGTCCTCATCATCCTGCCTCAGCGCTCCGCCGGCAAACCAGGCCAGCACGCACCCGGTCAGCCTCAACAGCCCCAGCAGCCGTCCTCTCCCGGCACGGTCAGGCTCATCTGGAAAGCGCAGGACCCAAACGGCGACTCCCTCAAGTTCGACCTCTATTACAGATCCGTCGCCGAGCAGAGCTGGAAGCTCCTCGAAGAAGACCTTGAAAAGCCCAACTACTCCTGGGACACACTCAGCGTTCCGGACGGCGACTACCTCATCCGTGTCGTCGCCGGCGATTCCCCTTCTAACCCTGAAATGGAATCCCTCGAAGGCGAAAAGATCAGCGACCCCCTCACCATTGACAACACCCGCCCCGTCATCTCCGGCCTAAGCTCATCCAGCAACCCTGACCGCCGCTGGTCCATTGCCGGCCTCGTCAAAGACGAATCTTCACCCATCGTCAACATCGAGTATTCCCTCGACGCCGATGAGTGGAAAAAGCTCCCCGCGCTCGACGGCATCTTCGATTCGAAAGAGGAATACTTATCCTTCGAAATCGGACCCCTCGACCCAGGCCGGCACACCGTCGTCATCCGCGCCGAAGACCTCGCCGGAAACATAAACGCCAGGAGCATCCTCGTAGAGCAACACTAGCCCTTTCCCTCCCATTCCATTTCCCCGCTCAACCTTCCCTCGCTATCTCTACCTCCTTGCCCACCTTCGCCGACGCGTACAGCGCGTCAATGATCTTGGCGACCTTCAGGCTCTCCTCGGCCGTCACCTCTGGCTTCTCGCCCGCAGCGATACACCTCACAAAATGCTCAGCCGTACTATCTTCCTTCCGGCTCAGCGGAAAGCGCATTGACGTCTCCGTATACGACCCGGCCGCCTCTCTCAGCACCTTGACCTCGAACTCGTACGACTCCCCCACATTGCGGTGAATCACTCCTCCCTTCGTACCAAAAAGCTCCGTCGCCATCTCCTCCCGCTTCTCGCTGTTACCTGCCCAACTGGTCACCACCACCAGCGACGCCCCGTTACCGAATCTCACCAATCCCGCAGCCAGATCCTCGACGTCGAGCTTCACCCGCGCCGAATTCGCAATCTGCTTCGCGATCAGGTCGTACGTAACTCCTGATACAGCAACAGGTTCCGGAAAGCCCATCAGCCAAAGCGCTAGATCCAGCCGATGCACCCCGATGTCAATCAGCGGCCCGCCTCCCGAAAGCTCCTTCTGCCCGTACCAGCTTCCCACCTTCGGCACTCCTCGGCTCCGCAGCCACCACGTGCGCCCGAAGTACATATCTCCGATTTCACCTTCGTCAATCATCCCCTTCAGAAACCGCGCGCCCGGCCAGGATCGGAACGGAAAGTTCACCATCAAAATCCGCCCGCTGTCTCGCGCAGCCCGCATTACTTCCTTAACCTCATCCGCCGTCCGCGCCAGCGGCTTCTCGCAGAAAACGTGCAGCCCCCGCTTCAGCGCCTTTATACTCGCCCTGGCGTGCAGATAATTCGGAAGCGCGACCGACACCGCATCAAGCTCCGACTCCTCCAGCATCTCCTCATAGTCCGTAAACGTGCGGCCTACCCCGAACTCCTTCGCTCGCCGCCCCAGCAGCTCCTCGTTCGCGTCGCAAAGCGCCGTCACCCGCGCGTACGGCGAACGCGCGAAACGCTTCACATGGTGCGCACCCATTCCCAATCCGATCACTCCGATCCTCACTTCCTTCATCCACTCACCTCAGCTTCACGCACTGCCTCAATGAACCTCTTAACCAGCGCCGGATCCTTCACGCCTGGACTTGCCTCAAGCCTGCTCGACGCATCCACCGCCCACGGCCTCACCTCCCTGATCGCCTCCGCCACATTATCCGGCCCCAGCCCTCCCGCAAGAACTATCCTCGCCCTCTCTCTCGCCTCCCTCGCCAGTGACCAATCAAACGTCTTCCCCGTCCCCCCGTGCATACCTTCGGCCTTCGTGTCCAGAAGGAACGCATCCGCGGGATAGCTCCCGATCGGCTTGAGGTCCGCTCGCGATCCTACCTGGATAGCCCTCACCACCCGGAGCCCCCCTTCCCTCAGCTCTTCCGCCTCCTCCGCCTCAAATTTCCCGTGCACCTGAACCGTGCCCAGCCCGACTTCCTGCGCGACCCCCCTCATCTCCTCCTTCGACGCATCTGCAAACACACCCACCGCCACCACTGACCCCGGTAGAGCTCCAAGTATTTCCCGCGCCCTCGCCACATCCACCCTTCTGGGGCTCTCCGCAAAATTGAGCCCTATCGCGTCCGCCCCGCACTCAACCACCCACAGCCCATCCTCCACGGAAGTGATCCCGCAAATCTTTACCTTCGTCATCTCAGTGCCTGAAATGCCTCTGGCCTGTGAACACCATCGCCATCCCCGCCGCGTCCGCCGCATCTATCGCCTTCTGGTCGCCCACCGAGCCGCCCGGTTGGATGATCGCGCTCACACCTGCCGCCGCCGCCTTCTCAACACTATCCGGAAACGGCATGAACGCGTCGGATGCCAGCACCGAACCCTTCGCCCGTTCTCCCGCCTTCCTGATCGCTATTATCGTCGAATCCACACGGCTCATCTGCCCAGCGCCTACTCCCACGACCATCCCCTCCTTCGCAAGCACAATCGCATTCGACTTCACGTGCTTGCACACCAGCCACGCAAACTTCAGATCCTCCATCTCCTCCGCCGTCGGGTCCCTTTTTGTCACGCACTTCAGTCCCGACTCGTCAAATCCGGCCGAGTCAGGCTGCTGAACCAGCAATCCGCCCGAAATGCTCCTTACCTGCAGTTCCTCCCGCCGCGCCTTCGACAGCGCCCCGCCCAGCCTCAATAGCCGCACCGACTTCCCCCACTTCGCTCCCCTCGTTATCACCCTCACCGCCTCCGGCTCGTAATCCGGCGCGATTATCGCCTCCACGAACTTCTCCGGATCCGCCACCTCCTCCGCCGTCTCCTCATCCAAAATCCGATTCACGCCGATAACCGATCCGAACGCCGACAGCGGATCCCCCGCATAAGCCTTCCTGAACGCTTCCAAAAGACTCTCCGCCACCCCGGCCCCGCACGGGTTATTGTGCTTTATCACGACCGCCGCCGGCTCCTCGAACTCCCCCGCCGCACCAAGCGCCGCTTCCAGGTCCAGGTAATTGTTGTACGACAGCTCCTTGCCCGAAACCTGCTCCGCCGCGCACACCGACGGCGATACTATCGGCTCCCCCGTGTATACCGCCGCGCTCTGATGTGGATTCTCACCGTACCTCAGCTCCGCAAGCTTCACAAAAGACGGCGCAAAAAGCTCCCCCATCCCCTCGCACCCCAGATTCGATAGGTACATCGAAATCGCCCTGTCGTACGCCGCCGTATGCGTAAATGCCTTGAGCGCCAGCTCAAATCGAAGCTGCTCCCCGACCTCACCCTCGTTCCCTCTCAGCTCCTCCACAACCTTCGAGTAATCCTCCGGATCGACCACCACCGTCACATCCGCGTGATTCTTCGCCGCCGACCTGATCATCGTCGGCCCGCCGATGTCAATATTCTCTACCGCTTCCTCCAGCGTCACATCCGGCTTCGCCACCGTCTTCTGAAACGGATACAGATTCACCGCCACAAGCTCGATCCCCTTTATCCCGTGCTCCCTCATCGCCTCCACGTGCTCCGAGATGCTCCGATTCGCCAGTATCCCACCGTGCACCTTCGGGTGCAGTGTCTTCACCCGCCCGTCCATAATCTCCGGAAACCCCGTGTAATCCGACACCCTCGTCACCTTCACGCCCTTCGACTCCAGAAGCTTCGCCGTCCCTCCGGTTGACATTATCTCTATCCCCATCGCTTCCAGCCCCTTGGCGAACTCCACCACCCCCGTCTTGTCCGACACGCTCACCAAAGCCCTCTTCACCTTCGCCATAACATCTCCTCATTTTCACACGCTAAATCAGAAGCGATCTCAAGAACTTCTCCCCCAGCGCCAATCCTCTCTGGACTATCTCCGCCGTATTCCGCCCGAACACCATATCCTCGTGCTCGATGCTCAGCGTCCCGTCGTATCCCACCTCGATCAGCGCCGAAATCATCTTCGGCCAATTCATCTCTCCCCATCCCGGTATCCTATACCTCCACACCATCGCCCAGAACGGCAGATTCCCTTCCCTTGCCAGGCGCTCCTCATCCACCTCCGTGTCTTTCGCATGGAAATGGAATATCCTGTCCCCGAAATCCTTTATCGCCTTTATGTAGTCAATCTGCTGCCAGTAAAGATGTGACGGATCAAAGTTCAGGCCGATATTCGTGTGCGGCGTCGCGTTGAAAAGCTTCTCCCAGTAGTGCGGCGAAAATCCCACGTTCCCTATCAGCCCTTCCTTCACCCAGAACACCGGGCAGTTCTCAATAGCCAGCCTCACACCGTGATCCGCCGCGTGCCTAAGCGGCTCGTCGAACACCTTTCCAAACAACTCCACGTTCTCATCCAACTTCTTCTCGTAATCCCGCCCGACGAAAATGGAAATGTTTTCCACCCCCAAGACCTCCGCCGCCTCCACCGCCTTCCCCAAATCCGCCAGGTTCTTTTCCCTCTCCGCCGGATTCAGATAGTTCCTGGTGAATCCCAGGCACGATATCTCCAGCCCGTTCTTCGCCATAAGACCTTTCACTTCGTCCGCTTGGCTCTTACCAAATCCTTCCACGTTCATCAGCGCTCCCTTGTATAACCCCGCCCCTTTTTGAGCCATGGACCACACTTCCAATGCGTCAAAACCGTTCTCCCCCGCCCATTTCGCTATCTCTTCCATCGAACACATGTTCAGAACCGCGTTAAAAAAACCAATTCTCATCGCATATCTCCTCAAACAGAACCTCACGGAACCACGCACCAGAAACGGCGATGCTACGCCATCTTCCGATCCTTGTCAACCCGGCGCTACGCCGCTTGACTTCTTCCCCGGTTCGTCGTACAATTTATAATTGAAATGAGGCGCCCAACGAACCATAGGCTAGCGCTTTATGCTATAATCGTCCTGTTCCCCCTCGCTTTGGCCACCCCTCTCCTCGCCGACACTATCATCCTCAAAGACGGAACGAGAATCCAGGGGACGGTCCTCGAAGAGAACGAAGGCTTCGTAACCTTCCAACTGCGCGATGGCCGCTCCACCATTCGCTTCGAAAAATCTGAAGCCATCAGCATCGAAAGGAAGGAAACCGTCGAGCCCGGCCTCATTGATGATGTTCTGCTCTTCCCTTCCATCAGCCCCAGACCGCAGCCGCCCTCACAGTCACCCACCGCAACCCCTTCCCCCTCCGCAGTCACGCGCCCTGTCCGCGTCGGTGTTTCCACCCCCGCCGGCCCGACCGCTGCACGCGAGCCTGCGGGACCTCCCCCCTCCGAATGGTTCCTCCCCGAGGCCCTGCGTAACAAGGGTGTTGCCGTCGCCGTTATCGCCGGTGGACTTGTACTCGTAACTCCGGCCCTTTCCCTCCTCCTCTGGGGCATGGCCTATCTCGTTAGAATTGAGGAGCCCACACTCCTCAGATCCTTCGTCGTAGCCCTCGCCGGAGTAGCGCTCTTCCTCATAGGCTTCCTCGTGCTCCACGGGCTCGACGTCCCCCTTGAACTGGACGCTTACATATTCATCCTCGTCGTCGTCTTCGTCATCGCCGTCGCCGTCGCCCGGGCAGTCTATGCCGCAAGCCTGTTTCAGGCCTTTCTTCTCTGGGGACTACCTGCTTCCATCGTCGCCGTCATAGCCTTCCTCTTGGGAGGTCGTCTTTAGTCTTCACTCTCGCTTCCTCCGGAGCTCGATATGCCTCTGAACAAGCGAGCCGTATTCACAGCCGCACTTGTGTTACTCGTTCTCTCTCTCTGCGCCGTCCTCGTAGGTAACGTTGTCATCCTACGCAAACTCTGGACTTCCCCCGTACGCCTCCTTGAGCAAGCCCTCGACACCGTCGCCGCGGGATACGTGGAACCGGTAGACTCCGATAAGCTCTTACACGGCGCTGTCAGGGGAATCGTGCAATCGCTCAACGACCCCTACAGCCATTACCTCAACAACACAGAGTACGAACAGCTCAGGCAAGCCACAGAGGGGGAATACTACGGCATCGGAGTAAGGGTCGCGCGCCTCGACGAAAAGCATACCGTCGTCGAAGTATTTGAAGGAAGCCCCGCTGCCGACGCTGGGCTCCTTGCCGCCGACGAAATCGTCGAAGTGGACGGCAAAGACGTAACTCAGCTTTCACTTGAGGAATTGGTCCGCATGATAAAGGGGCCCCAAGGCACTGACGTTCACCTCGGAATCAAAAGAAAAGACCTCGAAGACATCCTCTCCATTACCGTAACTCGTCGGAAGATCAAACTGAACCCCGTCAGACATTTCCTCCTCGCCAAAAACGTAGGCTACGTCCGCATAATAGAGTTCTCATCCCGCACTTCCACCCAGTTTCGCGATGCAATGGCCGACCTGGACTCCCGCAGCATCGCCGGACTCATAATCGATCTCCGCCAGAACCCCGGCGGACTCCTCGACCAGGCCGTCAAAATCGCCGACCACTTCCTTAGAAGCGAAGTTATTGTCACCGTACGCGGCAGAGGTACCAGCGACGAAGTCTGGCACGCCAGCGATGACGGTGATGAACCTTCCTATCCAATAACCGTCCTCACCGATGCAGAAACAGCCAGCGCCGCCGAAGTCCTCGCCGCGGCTCTCTCCGAAAACCACCGCGCCACAATCGTCGGCGTCAAAACCTTCGGCAAAGCTTCCGTCCAGCGCGTCTTTGATGTCTCCGACGGCGCTATCAGACTCACCGTTGCCAGGTACTACACTCCTTCCGGAAATCAGGTCGAGCAGAACGGTGGCGTCGACCCCGACGTAGAAGTGGAAGTCCAGCTCGGTGAGGAACAGCAGAGACTCATCTTCACGGGCAGCCCTGACCCCGAAAAAGACCCCGCCCTCAAAATCGCCCTCAGCGAACTCAAGCTCTCGCCCGAGAAAACCGCAACATCAGAAAAGGAAACTGCCGAAGTTGGTGAGCCTGCGGCTTGAGCGCCTTAACAAATCCTTCGGTGACGTCCTCGCCCTCGACTCCGTCACCCTCGCCGTAGCCAAAGGCAGCCTCTTCTTCTTCCTCGGACCTTCCGGCTGCGGAAAAACCACCCTCCTCAGAGCCATTGCCGGCCTCTCACCCCTCGACGGCGGCGAAATATACTTCGACGACAAACGCGTCACCCTCGTCCCCCCTCACAAACGCAACATCGGCATGGTCTTCCAGAACTACTCCCTCTGGCCGCACATGACCGTCGCCCAGAACGTCGCATACGGCCTCGACGTCCGCCGTCTGCCCCGTCACGAAAAGCGCAGCCGCGTCCGTCAGGCCCTCGAAATGGTCAGAATGGCGCAGTACGCCCATCGCAGGCCCAGCCAGCTCTCCGGCGGACAGCAGCAGAGAATCGCACTCGCAAGGGCCCTCGTCATTCGCCCCGACCTCATCCTCCTTGACGAACCCCTCAGCAACCTCGACGCCAAGCTCCGCCTCGAAATGCGCGAAGAAATTACACGCATCCATCGCGAAACTTCCATTACCACACTCTACGTAACCCACGACCAGAAAGAAGCTCTCTCCATGGCCCAATCCCTGGCAGTCATGCGCGACGGCCGCCTCGAGCAAATCGGCTCCCCCAAGGAACTCTACCTCAGTCCCGTCTCCACCTTCGTCGCTGGCTTCATCGGCGAAGCAAACTTCTTCCCCGCAAAAGTCCTCAGCCTCCTCCCGGACGGAAGACTCAATCTCGAAACCCCGCTGGGCGAAATCTCCGGCGCTCGGCCTGTCCCCTCCGCTTCCCCCTCGCCGCAGCAGCTTGTCACCTGCCTTATCCGTCCCGAATCCCTCCGCCTCAGCCCCTCCTCCCGCCTTCGTGCCGCCGTCAAAAGCCTCACTTACCTCGGCGAGCTCTGGGAATCCACCCTCGACCTGAACGGCCTCTCCCTCAAATTCAAGCAACTCGACCCCTCCGGCACCCCGCCCGCCGTCGGCGACGTCCTTCCCCTTGAACTACCCCCCGATAGTGTCCTCGTTTTCCCCGAGGATCCTACCCTTGCAGCATCATCCCCGCCGAAAACGCCTCAGTAAAATCCGCCCTCCCCGCTAGCTCGATGTAATTCACCCCTTCCGCAACCCGTTCCGCCTCCTCCATAAGCTCCCGGCAGGTAAGCACCATCCTTGCCCCTTCGCACGCCGCATTCCCCACAAACATTATCCTCTCCGGCTCAACCCTCGGCAGAAGCCCCACCGCCAGCGCGCTCTCACGTCGCAGGTAGCTCCCGAAACCCCCGGCCAGCATGATTCTCGTAAGCTCTTCCTTCCTCACCCCCGCCTCCCTCAGAAGTATCGAAAGCGCAGCGTGAACCGCCCCCTTCGCCAGTTGGAACTCCCTCACGTCGCGCTGCGTCAGCGTCACTGCCCTCCCCGACATCCCTTCCTCCTCTCTCGCTATCGCAAACTCCGGCCCCCCCGCTCCCGGCCTCACCCGCTCTCTCACATCCCTCGGAATCTCACGCGGTAGCTCCCGCGTGTGCAGCATCCTCCCACTTGCCTCGATCACTCCCGCCTTCCGCAGCTCCGCCACCGCATCCACCACCCCGCTTCCGCAGATCCCTCTGGCCGGCGCATCCCCTATCGTTGTAAAGCTCACCCTTTCCCCGATCCGCACAGAATCAATCGCCCCCCTCAACGCCGACATCCCGCAGCTTATCCGTCCCCCCTCGAACGCAGGGCCCGCCGCCGCAGAGCACGCGACCATCCTCCCCCCCGCGCACAGAAGCGTCTCAGTATTCGTCCCCATATCAATCACCACCTCCGGCCCTTCCGCCCCCGCGAGCCCCGTCGCCAGCGCCGCCGATATCGCGTCCGCACCCAGAAATCCCGCCACGCACGGCAAACTCCGCACCCTCGCCTCCCGGTTCACCCTCAGCCCCAGACTCCTCGCCTTCACAACCGCAGGCGCCGTCTGGATAGCCGCATACGGCGCCCTTCCCACCACGCTCGGGTTCACCCCCAAAAGCAGCAACAGCATCACCGTGTTCCCCACCACCACAACGTCATAGATATCCTCCGCCTCGCACTCCCCACCTACGCACGCCTCCCGTATCATCCCGTTTATGCACTCTATAATGGACCGATGCAGCTTCGAAAGACCCCCCGGCATGCTATCCGCGTACGCCACTCGCCCGACCACATCGTCCGAAAACGCCCTTTGAGGATTCACCCTCAGCACCGTCGCCGCCTCCTCTCCATCCGACAGCCGCACCAGCTTCGCCGCAACCGTCGTCGTCCCCACGTCCAGCGCAAGCCCGAAATTCTTCTCCCCCGTCTCGCCGTCCTCTATCCCCACAAGATCCCCGTCCATCAGAACGCACGTCGCCTCGGTGACCTCTTTCCCCAGCAGATCCCCCATGTCCCGCACCGCCGAAACCGAAACCCTCACATCCCTCCCCAGACCTGCCGTCGAAAGCAGTCGGCTCACGTGACCTCTCGTGTCCCTTGCCCCCGCTTTCTCAAAACGCACGACCCGTTTCGTTACCCCGGGGCTCAACTTCACCCGCCGTCCCTTCCCCCACGCCACGATCCTATCTACATAGAACCGGCTCTCTTCAGGCACCTCCACCGATACATCCCCCGCCACCCTCGACATGCACGCAAGCCGGTAGCCCTCCGCCCATTCCTTCTCCGAAAGCTTCCCTTTTGACTCACACACGACCGCCTCAACCGGCTCCACCTTCACCCTGCACTTCCCGCAGATACCCAGCCCCCCGCAGGACATGGACAGCACAACCCCAGCCCGCGCTGCAGCCTCCGACAGCAGGCTCCCCCGCTCAACCGTCAGTTCCACATTTCCCGGAATAAACCTTACTCGCACTCGCTCCTTCAAAATCTTCCTCCGTATTCTCGTCGTCTTTTATCAGAGCTCCCGTTGGGTGTCAATGGCCCTCGTTGTCTCACCTCCCCGCTTGCGGTATAATGGCGGCATATCACGAGAGCCACCGTCATCCGGAGGGACTAAATGCACGAGCTTGCCGCCCTGACCCCGATAATCCAAAAACTCCAAACCCAGGCCGCAGCCGCCGGTCACCGCAAAATCGTCTCCCTCGAACTCGGCGTCTCGAAAACGCTCGGAACCAGCCACGACCACCTTCAGGAAACATTCAACGTCGCTGCCGCAGGCACCATCCTCGAGGGCGCGGAAGTCGCCGTCCAGACCCTTCCCTTCAAAATGCACTGCGACGACTGCGGAGGAGACTTCGAAGCCGACCTCCCGCCGCAAAAATGCCCCCTCTGCAGCAGCACCGACTTTAACACCCTCCACCAGGAAGAGATCGTTCTCCTCGACGTCAAATACCGCTAGCGGATCGAGCCCCCAAGAGGGAGCAACAAATGGTACCTCGCTTCATACCGGCCCGTTCCGTAAGCCTCTCAAAAGTTGACCTCGGATTCGCATTCCTGAGGGTGCTTGCTCTCGGCGGCGGCATCGGCTGGGCCGCCTTCTCGCCCGTCCCTCATGAGGTCCGTCTCAAACTCTTCACGCTCCTAACCTTCTTCGCCGCCTACAGCATCCTTCTTTACTCCTTCATCCTTCGCTGGCCCAACCGCGTCCGGAAATTCTATCTCGCCGCCCTCGTGCTCGACCTCCTCTTCGTCTTCAGACTCCTAAATCTCACCGGCGGCATCGAAAGCAGCTTCACCGTCGCCTTGTATCTCCTCGTCGCCCTCCACAGCTTCTACTACGGCCTCGGCCTGGGCGTCTTGGTCGCAGTCGTCGGCGCCGTCCTCTGCTACTTAAGCGACCTCGGCGCCACGGCGGACCTTCACTGGACCAACGTCGCCGTCAAACTCTCATTCCTCTTCCTCGTCGGCGTCTCCCTCGGCCTCTTCAGCGAGAAGGAACGTCGTGACCGCGCCCGAATTGACCAGCTTAACCGCGAGTGCGACAATCAGACCGCCAGCCTCCGCACCGCCAACGAAAGCCTCAAACGCATGCACGAGCGCCTACTTCACTCCGAGCGCCTCGCCATCATCGGGAAAATGTCCGCACAGATCGCCCACGAAATCCGAAACCCCTTGAGCTCCATCAGCCTGAACTCCGAACTCCTCGGCGACGAAATAGACTCCGTCGAAAACCTCGACCTCTCCTCAGCCCGCGAGCTCCTCGCCTCCATCCACGAACAGGTCGAGATCCTTACACACGTCATCGAAGACTATCTCCGGTTCGCCCGCATCCCCGAAATACGCCCCGAGCACGTCTCCCTCAACGCCCTCATCTCTGCCATACTTGAGATGCTCGGGCCCGAGTTCCGTCAGGGCCGTGTCG
The DNA here is from genome assembly GCA_964622675.1 of uncultured Planctomycetota bacterium. Lineage (GTDB taxonomy): Bacteria > Planctomycetota > DG-23 > CAZBND01 > CAZBND01 > CAZUUK01. The sequence continues at coordinate 45,923 of CAZUUK010000017.1, forward strand.
ACATCGTCCAGAAACTCTCCCCCGAAATGCCGCAAATATCCCTCGACAGTCGTCAGTTCAGAATCGCACTCGTCAACATCTTGCGAAACTCCATCGAAGCCATGCCGCACGGCGGACTCATCGAAGTTCACACACAGCTTCGCGACCATTCCGCCGTCGTCGAACTCTCTGACACCGGCCACGGAATTCCCCCCCAAAACACCGACAAAATCTTCAGCCCCTTCTTCACCACCAAAGACAACGGCACCGGCCTCGGGCTCTCTCTGGCACAGCAGATAATAGAAAAGCACGGCGGCGATATCTCCTTTCGCAGCGCTCCCGGCAGCGGCACCTCTTTCTTCCTCGAACTCCCTCTCTCCAGCCGCAGTCAGGAGGAATCAGCTTGACCCAACTACCCCCCCAGGAAAGAATCCTCATCGTTGACGATAACCCCAGCGTCAGAAACTCCCTTCGCATGACTCTCGAAAAACAGGGATATCCCGTCGCTCTCGCAGCCAACGCCCGAGACGCCCTCGACCTCATCCGCGACGACCGCGTCGGGGTCATGGTCACCGACCTCAAAATGCCCGGCATGGACGGCCTCGAACTTCTTCGCGCTACAAAGCGCCTCGACCCCCGCCTCGAAGTCGTCATCATCACCGGATACGGCACCATCCAGAAAGCCGTCCAGGCTATGAAAGAAGGCGCTCGCGACTTCATCGTTAAGCCCTTCAAAAGAGTCGCAATAACTCGTGCCGTCCGCTCCGCACTCGAAAGGCGCGCTCGCACCGTTGACCCCTCACAACCTCCGCCCTCGCCGCTTCCACATCTCGTCGGCACCTCCCAGGCCATTCGCTCCACTGTCAGGATGATCCGTCAAGTCGCCCCAAGCACCGCCACCGTCCTCATCCAGGGCGAAAGCGGCACCGGCAAGGAAGTCGTCGCCGACGCTATACACTACCTCAGCCCCCGCCGCAACAAGCCTTTCATCAAAGTAAGCTGTGCAGCCCTCCCCGAAACACTCCTCGAAGCCGAACTCTTCGGCCACGAGCGCGGCGCCTTCACCAACGCATTCTCAAAGCGCGTCGGACGCTTCGAACTCGTCGCCGGCGGAACCCTCTTCCTCGACGAAATCGGTACCATGAGCCCCGCTACTCAGGTAAAGCTCCTTCGCGTACTACAGGAGAGAAAATTCGAACGCCTCGGCAGCAGCTCTCCCGTCGAAGCCGACTTCCGCCTCGTCGTCGCCTCTAACGACGACCTACCAATGCTCGTCTCCAAAGGCGAATTCAGGCAGGACCTATACTACCGCGTCAACGTCATCACAATTCACCTCCAGCCCCTGCGAGAGCGAAAGGAGGACATACCGCTCCTCGTTGACCACTTCATCCGCGTCTACGGCGAAAAAAACGGCAAACAAATCTCCGGTATCACTCAGCGCGCCCTCGACCTCCTAAGCACCTACCGCTGGCTTGGCAACATACGCGAACTCGAAAACACCATCGAGCGCGCCGTCGTCCTCGCCAAGACCGACGTAATCACCCCGCAGCTCCTCCCCGAAAACATCACCGGCGCCGACTCCAGACCCGAAGGCGTCACCATCCCCATAGGCACTACCCTCGAGGCCATCGAAAGGAAAGTCATCGAGGAAACCCTCCGCTACACCAACGGCGATAAAAAGCTCGCCGCCGGCCTTCTCGGCATCGCCACCAGGACCATTTATCGCAAGCTCAGCACCTGATTCCCCCACATTCTGACAAAATGTCACCCGCCTCCCCCCCGTTTGCCCGCCTCTTTGCCACTTCCGGCAAGATAGCCCATAACCGACACCGACGCCTCCGCATACCCCTCGCTCCGTAAGCCCCGCCTAATTAACTACTTGCGTCATATCCCCACACTCGGCACGGAAGTTGCACTGACTAAGTGATTTGGCTGCTTTTCGCCATTTACGTTCCAGTTCCGAGCGACAGTCGCCAAAGCACCCGGGAGAACCAGTTGCCCGATAAGTTCATCGCAAAAGCCGACTTACCCAGATTCCTGCGCATGGTAAAGGTTGGACCCCTTTTTGGCACCGTCGAGCTCGATGGACAGCTCCACTACGCAAGACTCGAAGGCGAACTCATAGACAAGATCTCCGTCGAACAACCCCGCCCCGCCGTCTCTTGCAAGCCTTTCTTCTTCGCCCCGCGCGAGCGCGTCGCCGTCTATCCCTCCGAAAGTTACAGATGGGAGCCTGACCTCGACCCCTCCGCCCCGCAAATCATCGTCGGCCCCCGCGCCTGCGAACTCTACGCCCTCGAAATGCTCGACAAAATCTTCATCGAAGACGACATCCAGGAACCCTTCTACGCCGCCAGAAGAGCCGCCAGCATCATCGTCAGCGTCGATTGCGCAAAGCCCGCCGAATCCTGTTGGTGCAACCTCCTCGATCACGAACCCTTTCCCATCGAGTCTCAGGGCTACGATATCAATCTCTCGCCCGTCTATGGCGGTTACGTCGTCACGGCCGCCACCGAACGCGGCGAAAAGCTTATCCAAACCGGCGGCGAGATCCTCCGTGCCCCTACCCAGTCCGAACTCCAGGAGCGTTCCGATATGAGGAACGCCACAAAAGAGGCACTCAAGACCCAAAACGCACAGTTCACTCTCTCCGAAAAGATCACACAGCTCCTCCGCCGAAAAGAAACCTCTGACGCTTGGCTCCGACTTTGCTCAAGCTGCGTCGAATGCGGCGCTTGCAACAACGTCTGCCCCACCTGCCACTGCTTCTACCTCTACGACCAGCAGAGTGGGGAAGGGAAGGGCGTAAGCGAGCGCGTCAAAGTCTGGGACGCCTGCATGTTCATGAACTACTACCGCATGGCCGGCGTCGGCGGCATGAAACCCACCCCAAGTCCCGAACTCAAAACTCGCTTCCAGCGCCGCTTCTACAAAAAATTCGAGTGGGTCCCCGATAAATACGAGCTCCTTGGCTGTGTCGCTTGCGGCCGCTGCTTCGATGCCTGCCCGGGCGATATTGACATCCGAGATGTCTTGCACACCATGGACAGCGTCACGCTTGCCGCGCAGGAGTAGATATTGGAAAACCCCTTCCAACCCATCCCGGCAAAGCTCGAGGAAGTAATAGTCGAGACCCCCACCATAAAAACGTTCGTCATGGCCCCCGAAAAGCCGCTTAGCTTCCGCGCCGGCCAGTTCGTTCAGCTCACCGTCCCCGGTATGGGCGAAGCTCCCTTCACCCCTTCCTCCTCACCCCTCGAAAAAAGGAAGCTCGAAGTCACCGTACTCAAAACCGGTAAGCTCACCGACGCACTCCACAAAATGGAGCCCGGCGTCACATTGGGCGTACGCGGCCCCTTCGGAAAAGGCTATCCCATCGAGAAATTCGAGAAAAAGGAAGTCCTCATCGTCGGCGGCGGTGTCGGCCTCGCCCCCTTGCGTTCATTCCTTTACCAGCTCTTCGCCGACATAGACAAATTCAAGCGCGTCTCCATAAAATACGGCGCTAGAAACCCCGACGAGCTCCTCTACCGCAGCGCCTTCGAAGAATGGGGCGCTAAGGACAAAGTAGACTTCACCGAAACCATTGACGTCCCCGCCGAAGGCTGGGACGGCCGCGTCGGCCTCGTCACCACCCTCCTCGACGACCTCGACCTTGACATCCCCAAGAGCTACGCCGTCTCTTGCGGCCCTTCCGTCATGCTTCGTTTCGTCACCCTGAAATGTCTCGACCTCGGCTACAAGCCCCCCCAGATATACCTCTCAATGAACAGGAAAATGAGTTGCGGAATGGGCAAATGCGGGCGCTGCAACATCGGCCCGTACTTCCTCTGCAAAGACGGCCCTGATATGTGTTACGACCTCATAAAAGATTACCCCAATGTCTTCTAACGCCATGGATACAAGACAAACTAAATGCCTCCTCTGCAGCGCGTGCTGCGATATCGGCATCAAGTTCGGCCCCGCCACCGTAATCCAGCCCGACTACCCGGACTGCGCCGAAGGGCGCCTCGGCATCTGCGGGCGCGGACACTACATCGTTGACCTCCTCAGCCATCCCTCCAGGCTGACCGGCGCCTATCTTCGAAAAGACGGCAAGCGTCAGCTAGTCCCCACCTCCGACGGCGTCCGCGCCGTCTCTGACCGCCTCAAAAAGCTCGGCCTTGGAAACCACATCGGACTCCTCGTTGACGGAAACGTCCCTTGCGAAACCCTCGTCGGGCTCGCCCAGTTCACAAAAACCGTGCTCCGGAGCCAGAGCTTCTCCATCTACATCCCCCCCACGGACCAGGCGCTCCTCGAAGGCATCGGCGCCACCCAGGCCGCAATCCTCAGCCTCTCCGAGCTCGCCGCTTGCGACGTGATCTTGGCCGTCGGAGACCCCTTCAGCATGGCCCCCGTTCTCGCCAGATCCGTCCAGGACGCCAGAAACGCTCAACGCGGAAATCGCCTCATAGTAATTGACCCGCTCCTCGGCCGCACGGCCAGGTACGCAACCGACCATCTGCCCATCTCCCCCGGTGCCGAATCACTCGTCCTTGCCGCCATCGCTGTCGAATCGGGCCGCGCCAAGGCACTCGCCTCCGCTCTTCGCGGCAGATCCGCCGCTAACGTCGCCGGCGTGGCCGGCGTTCCCGCATCAGCCATCTCCTCCGCAGCGCAGGCGATAAAGAGCGCAAAAAAGCTCGGCGTCGTCATCGGCCTCGCCGAAGGCTCAACCAACAACCCCGCAGCCGTCGCTGCCATAGCTGCTACACTCGCCGAACCCAAGGGCGGAGGCGTCGTTCCCGCACTCGCCTATGGCAACGCCGTCGGCGCCTTCAGAGTCTCCCACTCTGTCGGCGCTGTCCCCCTCGGCCGCCTTCTCAGGCAAGCTGCTTCCGGAGAACTCAAAGCCCTCCTCGTCTTCGGCAAGGACTTGCTTCAAGACTTCGCCGCCGCCGAATGCGCTGACGCACTCCGGAAGCTTGACTTCCTCGCCGCTGCCCTTCCCATCCCCGGACGAATCTCTGACCTCGCCAAAGTCGTACTGCCGGGCAGCTTCTGGTTCGAAGACGAGGGAACCGTAATTGACTTCAGCGGCACCAGAACCGACATACTCTCCCTCATGGCCCCCCCCGGCGCCGCGCGCACCACCATGGCCCTCGCCGAGGAAATCGCCGCCGGACTCGCTCCAGACGCCGCCATCCCCGTCGAGCTCACCGCCGAGCATCTCGTCGCCAGAAAAGTCGGCGACCCGGCCGAAATGGTAAAAAACCTCGATGCCGCCGCCCTTTCCCCCCAGCCCGGCAACTGCGTACTTCTCCCCCGCCAGAGCACCATGAACTCATACGACGGCTGGCTCACCATGGCCTGTCGTTGGGGCGAAACGGCCGACGGCCGCCCC